>JAJDNR010000028.1 GCA_022340565.1 Desulfofustis sp. | reverse complement strand
GTCTTCAGAGTCATCTCCGCGGGACCGGTGTCGGCCGCAATGCTGATACCGGCAATGCAGAGACAGACCGCAGCGAAAATGCACATCAACATTCTTTTCGTCATGACGCTCACTCCTTTTATGGTTGAATTCCGCCTCCGTGTGAACACTTCGGCAACAGATGAACTGACATACTATTTAACCATTGTCTATAGCAGGTTTGCCGATTGATGTCAAGCGGCATCATTGTTATTGATAAAATTATAATTATCTGAATTTTATAGTAAAATTATCAATAAAATACGGCGCTGGAGAGCCGCTGCCCGGGCCTGAATGGGCATCGTGACGGCTCGCTGCATCAGCGAGGTCGATGGTCCTCTGAAGCGGTCGCAGACAGGCTCTGGAACAACGGGGGGAGAGAAGAAATTGTCTTGCTTGTTTTGTTAAGACTCGAGTAGAGCGGCCGAAATCAACCGGTCAACACCTCTGGCTAACTATTTCGTTAGGACGCCCGTATTGATTCGGCTGATACATCAGCCCGACCCGTAGCTGTGCAGTCCCGAGAGCAGGAAGTTGACACCGTAGTAGGTGAACACCACGGCAATCAGCCCGATGAGCGATAGCCAGGCGATGGTTCTGCCGCTGATTCCGCGCGTGTAACGGGCATGCAGCGTGATCGCATAGACGAACCAGGTAATCAGCGACCAGGTTTCCTTCGGGTCCCAGCTCCAGTAGGTTCCCCATGCCGAATTGGCCCAGACCGCCCCGGTGATGATGCCGGCACTGAGCCAAATGAAGCCGAAAATCATCGATTTGTGGATGATGTCGTCGAGCGTCTTCAGCGCTGGCAACACAGCGGAGGCTTTGCCGCCGGAATCTGATCCGGAATATGACTTTACCAGGTACATGATGCCGAGGGCGGCGGCGATGGCGAACGCTGCATAACCGACGAAGCAGGTGATCACGTGGGCGAGCAGCCAGTTGGACTGCAGGGCCGGAACGAGCGGGCTGATGCCTTTGTTGATCGGGGCGAACGAGGCATAGGCCATGGCCAGAAAGGCGAGCGGCACCGCGAAGGCGCCGATGGTGCGGGTCTTGAATTTCCACTCGATGCCGAGATAGAAGAGGACAATGACCCAGGCGAAAAACACCACCGATTCATACATGTTGGTGAGCGGCGCGTGACCGATGCCCATCCGGTACGACTCGATCCAGCGAAGACCGATCCCGGCCGTCTGAATCAGCAGGGCGGCGACCGTGAACCAGGATGCGAACGCACCGATCCTGGAACTGCGGAAGACCAGGGTGGCGATGTAGAGAAACGACGCGAACAGGTAGGTGAAGGTTGTGATGCCGAGCAGTTGTGAACTATCCATGCAAGACGCTCCGTGTCAGATAGGGAGTTGCGAAGATACCGGTGCCGTCCTCAGGTTTCCGATGCGCCGTTTTGCAGCAGCTCGCTGAGATCGGCGAATTGTTTCTCGAAACCGGGCCGGTTCTTGTTGGCGCTGCCGGTCATGACGATTTCGGTCTTATGCTTCCGCTCAGTCAGCAGAACCCAGATCCGTCGATGGGACATGAAAAAGGCGACATAGAGGCCGAAAAGCATCAGGCCGCAACCGATGTAGACCCACCACACTCCAGGGTCCTTGGCCACCTGCAGGCCGGTCGCATAGAGCTGCTTGACCGTTACCCGGTAGGTGCCGCCTTGGCGTTTCAGGTCGACCGATTGCCCGTTGTCTATCCATACCGTATCGGGATCGCCGCTGCCGTCTGAAAACCAGAGCTTGGAGCTGACGATTTCCTGTCCCCGCACCCTGGCGTTGATGATGCCGAAGGTGAGCTGCTGTTCACTCCATTCGACCTGCTCCTGAAACGGCGCGGCAAAGGTCTTCACCGTAGTGCCGTCCGGCAGGGTGACGCCGACCACGAAATCCTGGGAAGGCTGATAACTGGACTGGTAGAAGGTGATGCCCTTGTAGGTGAGGGGATCGTTCACTTCGATGCTCTTGGTCAGAATCTCCTTGCCCTGGTCGATAACGGTCAGGCTCGACGTGTATTCCTTGGGCATGCCGTTGGCGTAGAACTCGATATCGAAGCTGTTGCAGCGGATCGTGAAATCGAGCTCCTCTACCCCTTTGTTGCCGAACAAAAACACCTTGCTGCGTTCCGCGGTTTCAGGAATCATCACGCTTCCCTTGAACCCGCCCAGCGAACCGATGACGGCGCCGAGAAAGATGACCAGAATGGAGGCGTGGACGAGGTAGACGCCGGTACGGGTCCAGTTTCCTTTCTGGGAGAACAGCACGAGCGAGTCCCCATCCGATTTCGATGCGGTCTTGAATCCTTTGTGCTTCAGCCGTTCGCCGATCAGGGTGCGGGCGTCGGCAAGCGGCGAGTCGATCGACCAGGATGCCTGGGTGGACATCTTGCGAATCCGCTCGGCGGGAACCTCCAGCCCGTCGCCGGTAACCTGTTTCCAAACCCCTGGAAAGCGGTCGATGGAGCAGATCACCAGGTTGAAGCAGAGCAGACATAGAAGCGCCAGAAACCACCATGAATTGTACATGTCGGTGATGTCGAGAATCTGGAAGATCTGGGCGTAGCTGGCGCCGAAGTTGGCAACGTAGAACTGGGCGGCTTCCTTCTGGGGGATAACCGTGCCGATGATCGACGTGACGGCGATCAGACAGAGGATCAGCAGCGCCAGCTTGACTGAAGCGAAGAATTGCCAGAGCGAGTTGTTCTTATACATATGCGGGGATACATGATAACGGTTATCAAAAACAAAGCTACTTGCTACCATGTGGTGGTCTGCTCTGCAAGAAAAATGATCCCCCATTGGATGATAACCAGAAAACGTAATCAATTTGCATGTCGTTTGAAAGTAAATTCTTAAATAGATTGGCATCCCCCGGATGTGCATTATGGTTTCGGGAATCGTTGAGCTCAGCACACAGATACCAGGGAATAAAGGAAAGGGCGTATCGGCATGGATTTCGTAAAAGGCGGCACGGTCGATGAATTCGAGGAAAAATCTCACAAGGTGATCAAGCTTCTCGGCCGCCCCGTCGGCATCATCAGACGCGATGACGGCAGTTTCTTCGCGGTAGAGGCATCGTGCAAGCACCAGGGTGCTGATATTCTCGCTGATTACCGGGGCGGCAGCATTGCCGTCTGCCCGCGGCACCAGTGGGAGTACGACCTGGAAAGCGGCAGATGCGTCAATCACCAGTCGCTGCCGCTCAAGAGATATCGGATCAGGATCGAAGGAGACGACATCATGGTGTCCCTGCGGCCGATGGAGAATGAGACCCCGGTCGACTACGATTATGACCGGCTGAAATAGCGTTGTTGCGCCGGTAACCGTTCGTGCTTATGGTCAGGGGCGAAAATAAAGCTTGAAATCGATCGCCGAACAGAGTAGAAGAACCTGTTCTGGATAAAAAGTGGTTAGAATCATTTCAAAGCCTCTCCGCCACCCAGGGGCTTGCTATAGGTTATGAGGAGAAGAAAATGGCCAAGGTATGCGAAATATGCGGCAAAGGGCCGGTTACCGGTAATAATGTATCACACGCCCACAACAAGACCAGGAGGCGCTGGCTGCCCAATCTCCAGCGCGTCAGAATGGTAACCGAATCCGGCGGCGTGAAGAGGACCAAGGTATGTACCCGCTGTATCCGTTCCGGAGCGGTGGTAAAGACGGCCTGATCAATCGGCCTGGCGGCTCGAGAATGACGGCGGGAGGGGGGAACCCCTTCCGCCTTTTGTTTTGGAGAGGTTTGACATGACTGCAGAAGCAATGGATTTTCTGTCGTACGAAGAGGCACTGAAAGTGGTTGCCGCAATCCAGGAAGAAGAGGACATCCACGAAAACAACCGGCGTATCCTGACCGTTTACAACCATGAGGACCGGGAGATCTGCTGGTTCGATTTCGAGGAAGTCATCAGAGACGTCGGTGAGGTCGAGGCCGGGCAGCGCAAGGAGATGGTCCAGAATTACATCCTCAACCGCATTCCTCGCTGGGTCCTGGATATCTGAGCCCTCTGCTCACTCCGCCGCCAGCCACGTCGTCAGGGGCTGCGGCGTCACATCGGCAAGGCCGGTAATCCTGATCGACCGGGTATAATCGCTGCCGTTCCTGATCACCGAAACCGGCCGATCCGCCGACACGGTGACGATGATCGTATCCGGATTATGGGCGGTGAACCGCAGCGACGAGTTGTAGCGCGCTCCCCGCGCCCGGTCTTCCTTGGGGATGGTCATCCCGTCAAGTAAACAGGCGAATCGGTGCAGCCTGCGGTCGGCGCCGATCTGCAGCGCCCCGTCGACGCGGGCCAGGTCGCAGGCCAGGTCGAGCAGGTTGGAGCGATCCAGGTCGAGCGGCTGGGCGAGGTTCTGTCCGGCCAGGTGAGTGATCGGGTCGTTGAGGTCGAGGACGATGGCGCAGCCGAAGTGTTCGGTCTCCGCATAGTGGACGATCGACGCTATGATGTGGTAGAGGCCGCTCCGTACCGAACTGTCGAGGTCATAGTCGAGCAGCGCTTCCTCGATCTGGAACAGTTTCGCCTGATGGGTCGCTGACGAGTAGGCGCCGTCTGCAAAGCTGCAGACGGATTGATCGTTGATCGTCAGAAATCCGAATGATCCCCTGAAATCGGCGGTCAGGTGGAAGATATCGATTCTGCCCCGGGCTATCCCGACGATCTGCTGGCCGTCGCAGACGATGCAGTTGCGGAATTTCTGGACGGCCTGGAGCAGTTTGCGGACGTGTTTGTGATTGTCGAGCCGAGGCCGCTCTGCTTCGCTGAATCGGGCGAGATAATCGAGCGACTCCACGTGCACCGGGTCGATGAAGACGAGTTTGCCGTGGGGCGACTGCAGTTCTTCCCTGGTCTTCGAGATTCCCAAAATGCCGTTGAGGATCGGATACACGGAGAAGCCGGGACGACTGTCTATTTCGCCGGCGCGCAGCATTTCGTGGATGATGTGATCGTGCACGGCATGGGTCGCGTATTCACTCAGGAAACGGCCCGATATGCCCGAATAGAGCTTCTGCTCGTTTGCCGCGTCATGGGAGAAGCGCAGCGCCGCATGCTCGAGCCAGCGCCTGGTGGGGCCGGTGGAGAGGATTTCCGGGTGGTGATCGGTGAGCCACATCTGATAGGGTACCGGCCCCGACTTGCCGCCGACCGCGATGATACCGTCGAGCTCGAGGTCGTCCACCCGGTTTATGTAGCTGTAGGGTTTGTCCTGAAGGTCGTTGGCGATCGACATCGGCCGGCGCTCGTCATCGTAGAAGGTGGCTCGGATTTTCGATTCGTGACCGCGAAGCAGCCGCGCCGGATCGCAGACGTAATAGTCGTCGTCGACGTCCAAACGGTAGATGACGGCCACCCGGCTCGGACCCGAAAATTTGCTCAGACCCTCCCGCAGACCGGCCCGTATCTCGCTGACCACCGTGTCCGTGAACTGCGTGCTAAGATTCCGATTTTTCATCGTTATCATTATACGTTGAGGCGGCTGACCGTGGCAAGATAAAGCTGGGCTGCCGGCAAAAAATTGCTGGCAGCCGCTCTGCGGCGATTGGGCCTGGATCCGGACGGGAGGGGGGCGCGCCGGCCCCTGCATGGAGCCGACGCGCCGGAGGCAGGAGCGGGAATCAGTACGGGTATCTGATCCTGTGGGTGTAGCTGTTGGGGGACGGCCGGTAGGCTCCCCATTCACTTCTGCTTCGGTAGTTGCCCGAATAGGAGCTCCGTGCGGCCGGCCTGTCCGGCTCATCAACCAGCACCCACCCCTGAGGGGTCCAGCAGGCGGTGGTCAAGAGCCGTTCCGGGTCGCCGGCGACGGTGCCGAGAATCTCGACCTCCCGGCATTCATCCCCAGGGTGGTGATGCTCGACCGGCTCATAGCGGTATCGGTAGGAACTGCGCTGTTCCGGGTAGACCGGTGCCGGAGCCGGCCGGTAGGTGACCGGCACCGGTTGTCCCTGATTCTTGTCCATCTCGTTGCCGACCATATAGCCGACCATGGTGCCGACCGCTGTGCCGATAAGGGTAGACTCGGTATTCCTGCCGATCATCTGACCGGCGATGGCACCGCCGCCGGCCCCGAGAAGCAGGCCGCCGATGCCGTTGTTGATTGTGATGACCCGCTCGGCGCGGGCACTGGTGGCAGCGGTCAGAGCGAGTACGATGGCGATGATCAGTTTCTTCATGATGTCCTCCTTTCTGTTGTGTTTTGTCGAGGTGTGCCTCTTTGCTTTCTTTGTATATCCCGTCCGCCGCAATTGATAGTGGACATCAGCCGATGTCCTCCCGACATCGCCTCGATTCGGCTTTCAAATTCCTGAAAGACGTGGAAATCTTCTCGACAAACCGAAGCGCTGCGGGGATGGGAGAAAGGAGGAATAGGGGGACGACGATCGGGTGAACGGGCAGGGCCGGTTCAGTTTATCGCGCCTGGATCTGCACCAGCGTGCCGTCGGAGGGGTTTCGGAAGGTGACCACCGCGGATGCCGACTGCGGTTCGACCGGCGGTGTGGTCTTTACGGTGAGGCGAAGACGGCTCTGCCGGGGATTTTTCACCAGCCATTTGACCGTCGATCGCTTTTTGTCGATTTTGGCGGCTTCAGGCTCGGTGGCTACAACCTGTGCGCGGCTCTGCAGTTTCAGTTCGGCGATCAGGTTGGTCGGGGACGGCGTCGGCAGATCGACCTGCAGGATAAGCTGCCCGTTGCTGCTCGTCAGGGTTGCGCTGCCCTGGCCGGCCCGGCAGTGGGCGGCAGGCGCCGCGGCACTGAGCAGCAGTGCTGCTATCAGGAGGGCAGGGCGAAATGGAATCGAAATGGTCATGACGATAACTCCGTGCTACTCGATAATGGTGATCTGCTGCCGTTCCGGGTCCCAGACATATCCGTCCCCCAGCCACATCTCCTCGAGCTGGTCGAGGTCTACGATCTGTCCGGCTTGCTCCGGCAGCAGGTCGTAAACGGCGAGGATTTCGGCGTCGCTGATACGGTTGTCCCCGTCGCTGTCGGCCCAGTGTTGAAATCCCGATACCGTTTTCATGCCGCCTCCGATGGCGGCGTCATCCTCGCTTCCGCCGTTTTTTACGGTTCCTGAAAAACTCAAGGTTCCGCTGAAGGCAGGTTCGGTCACCACCGTGTAGAAAAAGGTGGCGGGCTGGGCGATCTTGGTCAGCCACTTGATCTCACTGCCCGAATGGCCGGACAGCGGCGGGGCAGCCGACTGCAGTCGGCAGCCCGGCGGCAGGTTCTCCTTCATGATGATCGACAGCGGTCCGTCACCGGTCTTGTCGACCAGGATGAATACCGGCAGCGGCAACCCGGCGATAAAGTGCGCCGGGACCACCCGGGTCGCACCGATGTGCAGGGTTTCGGGGCTTTTCCGCATGATTGAAAAGGCATAGACGATGGCAGCGATCAGGGCAAGGGCAACGATGATGAATGAGAGATGGCCGAGTCTGCGGGACCAACGCGCTTTTTCCGGCAGCACCGTGGAAGGTGCTTGACCTGCAGCCCACGCCGAGCCGCCGGGTTCCGGTTCATCGGTGCCGGGGCGGGGTTCCGGACCGGCGCCTTGAGCGCCGTCAGCCGGCTCTTCAGGAACGGTGGCATCGAGTATGTCCTCGAGTTCCACCTCCAGCGCCTGGGCCAGTTTCAGCCCATTCTCTTTCTTTATGGTCGGATAGCGCCGGTTCTCCCATCTCGACACGGTGTCGGTGGTCACCTCCACCGCGGTGGCGACATAGAGCTGGGTGAGACCTTTGGCCTCGCGGATGGCCTTGATCCTGGCTCCGTCTATCTTGATCATCACCTGGGAGGAAAGGTAGTTCTGTTCGTTCATGGCAGGGATATCTTATCAGAATGGGCCCTGTTTCGCATCTCAAAGCAACCCGACATCGGGTAGACATGGGAGGCAGAGATCCCGTATCGGGCGATGTCGGCTGTTTTTTATGTGCCGCCCCGCATATCTTTGATGAAAGGCAACTATAACCACTAACATCAAGGAGGACGGTATGAAGAAACTGCTGATAATCGGACTGACGACAACCTTTACGGTCCTGTTTTGCGGCGGCCTGATGGCGGCCAGCAACCGCTGCGAGGTGAAAGAAGTGGACGGCACCAGGCTGATCCTCGAATGCCAGCGGGACAACCAGGAGCTGAAGGCGGGCGACCAGGTCAAGCTGAAGTCGTTACGCACAGGCGCGGCCGTCGAGGGGTGTTAGGACGGCTTGGCTACCAGTCGAAGCGCACGCTGTTGTCGAGGGGGTCCACCTTGACCGGTTTTACGCGCACCATGGTACCCGCTTGCGGGGGCGGCACCCTGGTGGCCGGCAGATCGATGTCCATCAGGCAATCGGTCAGCACCAGGTTGACACGCTTCGGTCCGCTGTCGATGACAAGTGCTTCCAGGTAGCTGTTTTTGCGCTCCTCGAGATATTTCAGCAGCCAGTAGCGATGACGCTGCTGCTTGACGTTGTTGGCGGTGGTCAGCGTCCGGTTGATTACCGACGTGAAGTCCCTGCACATATCGTGCGTAAAGCAGAGGCTCTTTCTGCGGATCAGGGTGTTGATCTGATGCTGCATGACCAGGTCGAGCAGCCTCCTGATCGGCGACGTGACCGTCGTGTAGAAACCGACGCCGAGGCCGCTGTGGGGTTTCGCTTCGGTGGACAGTTCGCTTCTGGGAAGGTTCTTGCGCTGCAGACTGTTCAGGTACAGGTCGTCGTCATCCCCATGAACCACCCGCCGGGTGATTTTTCCCTGGGATCTGAACAGTCCTGGCGCCATGCGGTCCGACACGAATCGCGCCGCCTCGGTATTAGCCAGGATCATCATTTCCGAGATGATGGTGCGTGCCGGGGTGTCGGTTTTGCCAAGCGACACCGACACCTTGCCGCTGCTGTCGATGTGAATGTTCACATCGGGAAACGGAAGCAGCAGCGCCCCGGCGGCCAGCCGCCGGTCCCGCAGCAGCTTGCGGAGCTTGTCGAGCATCATCAGTTCGGGATCGGTTCGCACCATCTGGTCGGCTTCCTCATACGTGAGCCTGCGCGCGACCCTGATGATCGACGGTACGATCCGGACTTTCAGGACTTCGCCCTGCGGTGACAGCAGGATCAGGTGGCTGTGAGCGGCCCTGATTTCACCCTGGATCAGGCTGCACATGCCCTGGGAGAGGTGGCGCGGCAGCATCGGTACCTGGCCTTCAGGGAAGTAGATCGAGGTGCCCCGGTTCATCGCTTCCTGAAACAGTGAGTCTCCCGGTCTCACATAGTGGGCCACATCCGAGATGTGGATGCCGACCAGGTAGTTGCCGTCCTGCCGTTCCACCGTCAGCGCATCGTCGAAATCAAGCGTGGTGGCGCCGTCTATGGTCAGCGGGGCGAGATGGGTCAGGTCTTCGCGGTCGGGGTCGTCGAACAGAGATGCGTTGCCGCATTGCAGGATGGCTTCGGCGCGATGCCGCGCCTGGATCGAAAAGGCCACCGGGAGGTCGGCGCGGAGCAGCGGCAGGTTCTCGTTGGGAGCCCAGACGCCGGCCTTTACGAGCAGGTGATAGGTGTCGTGGGGCCCGGTAAACTGAGCTTTTTTGAGAATGTCCCTGGCCAGATCGGCCTGATCGGCGTCGGAACCGTGCAGGTAGTACTGCTGGAGCACGGCGATGATCTGCTCGTCGGTTTCGGAGAACGTGCTGGCCGACAGTTCCCCGCGGTCAATCCGCCCCAGCAGTTCCGCCCCGGAATCGATCAGGGTCTGTTTGAGGGCCTCTTTGTGCAGCTGAATTCTGAGCTGTTCGACCTTCTCGGGGGAGTGGACCTTGATTTTTCCTTCCCGGAACTTGAAGAACAGTTTGTCGTTGAATACCGATCGCAGAAAGGCGCAGACGATGTCGTCGTCGGCGCTGCAGCCGAAGGTCAGTTCAGCCAGGAAATCGGGGTCGAAGGTGTCGGTGGTCTCTTCACAGGTCAACTCCCAGACCGTCTCGAGGTCGACCCGCTCCATCAGGGAATGGCGCTTCTCGAAGGTCGAGCGCAACAGCCTGACCAGGCTGTCCCGGTCGGAGTCCGCGATGTATCTGGAGGTGGAGCAATGGACGATACGGGAAACCGGCAGGTTGAGTTCGCGGCCGTTCTGGTTCAGAAGCCGCACCCGTTTCGGCTGGCTGTCTGTGACGTAACCGCAGACAAATTTCCCGTTGTCCAGGTACTCGATGAGTTTACCTGAAGTGATGCCGAGCAAATACATGTAAATAACCGACGGCCCTCGGGCCCGGTAAAAATTCCTGCGTTTTCTCTATCCTCCGGGGAAGCTTTGATGAGAAAACAAACCTTTATTTTCATCCACACTGAAAATATAGTGTATTTTCATCTTTTCTCCACACATATCTCGGAATATGGAAAATAATTTGCACTTGGACGGGTCGAAGGAATACCGCGAACCCGACCTCATCACCACCGGCGTCGTGGCCCTTGCAGGGCCGCCCAACGCCGGAAAATCGACCCTGCTGAACCGGCTGCTCGGCCAGAAGGTGTCGATCGTCACCCCCAAACCCCAGACCACCAGAAACCGGATTGCGGGCGTCCTCAACGGCGACGGGTACCAACTGGTGTTTCTCGATACGCCGGGCCTGCATCGCTCATCGACCCTGCTGAACCGGGAGATGGTGCAGGTGGCGCTTCATTCGCTGCGGGAGGTCGAAGCGGTGGTGTTCATGATCGACGTGACCGATCAGGTTCATCCCGACGCCGGGGCGGGCAGGCAGGAGGAATACCGGACCTATCTCGAAGAGGTTCGGAGTCCTGCCTTTCTGGTGCTCAACAAAATAGATTTGATCGACCGCCGGGAGCTGCTGCCGATTATCGAAGGGTATGCCGGGCTCTATCCGTTCACCTCCATCATCCCGGTTTCGGCGCTCAAGGGGGTGGGGCTCGAGCGGCTGGTGAGCGAGCTGCTGGGGGTGATGCCGAAAGGGTATCGCTATTTTCCCGAGGATGTCCCCACCGATGCCACCGAGCGGTTCCTGAGCGCTGAAATCATCCGGGAGAAGGTGTTTCTGCACACCGGTCAGGAAGTTCCCTATGCATCGGCGGTGCTGATCGATTCATTCAAAGAGGACGCAGAGCGCAAGCTGGTCGAGATCCATGCCACGATCTACCTGGAGCGGACATCCCAGAAGGGGATCGTCATCGGCCGGGGAGGGGAAAAGATCAAGCAGATCGGCACCGCGGCCCGTCGAGACATCGAGGAGATGCTCGATCAGAAGGTCGCCCTGCACCTGTGGGTGAAGATCAGAAAGCACTGGTCGCGGGACCCGAAGTTTCTCCAGGAACTGGGGTTATAACCGCGTAAACTGGAGATTTCCGGAAGGCGACGGAGGCCATGGTACAGGCTGCTGATCTGCAGCCTAGTGGTTCTGGGGAAACGGGGACTATGTGCGCCCGGCTTTGCCGGTCTGGATTTTCTCGACGATTTTCCGGTAGTAATCGTCGTCGTGGGCGATCGATGAAGGCCTGGAACGCTGGGCGTCGATCTTCATCATCAGTACATCGAGTTTTTTCATCTGCTTGAGGCGCTGGTGAGAGTCCTCGGTTGCGGCGATCAGGTCTTCGAGTTTCCGTATCTCCTTGCGCGTTTCGATCTCAGGCGGCACGAAGCCGCTGTTTTTGAGAATCTTGTAGGCCATTTTCAGGTCTTCCGGCACCAACCTGTCGTCGTCGAGCGGCAGCGGCCTGTTCTTCCAGCCGTCGATTTTCAGGGTGCCGTCGGCGATGGCCTGGGCGATGCGCCGCTCGGCAATCTGGGTGAGCGCGTTGATCATGAGCCGATATACCGGTGATGGATGGGGCTAGTTTCTGCCATTGGCGTATAAAACCAGGCTCTTGAGAATGTCGTAAGCGGTCCGCAGCTGACTGTCTCCGGCGAGTTGCTCGCGTATCTCGGCGGACAGCTCGTCTGCCGGGGCCGCGGTCGTGCCGTTGGCGGACTGATTGGTCAGGTGATTGTCCAGGTCGGCCTCGCGCGGCCTGCCGTTATGGGCATCATCAGCTGGAGCCTGGTCCTGCGCATCAGTCGCCTCGGCTTCAACGTCCGGAATAATGCCGGTTGCCTGTATGGACCGTCCCGACGGGGTGTAGTATTGGGCGGTGGTCATCTTCAGAGCGGCCCCGTCATTGAGCGGAATGATCGACTGCACCGATCCTTTCCCGAACGACTTGGTGCCGACAATCACGCCGCGGTGGTGGTCCTGCAGCGCCCCGGCGACGATCTCCGAGGCGCTGGCGGTGCCTTCGTTTATCAGCACGACCAGCGGGCTGCCCGGAAGAAAGTTGTCGGGCTGGGCGTTGAAGGTCAGGTCCTGTTCCGGTTTCCTGCCGCGGGTGTAGACGATCAGGCCGCTTTCAAGAAACAGGTCGGAAACGCTCACCGCCTGTTCCAGCAGTCCACCCGGGTTGTTGCGCAAATCCAGAACGAGTCCGGTCAAGCGGTTTTTCTGCTGGAGTTCCTTGAGATGCCGTTTGAGTTCCGAGGTGGTGCTGCGCTGGAAACTGGTGACGCGGAGGTAGCCGATCCCCGGCTTCAACTCCATTGATTTTACCGATTCCATCGGGATCTCGCTGCGCAGGAGGGTGAAGTCCTTGGGGTATTCCCAACCCTCCCGGTAGACCGTGATCGTGACTTCGGTTCCTTGCTGGCCACGCAGGATCTTGACGGCATCGTACGGGGTCTTGCCCTTGGTCGAGATCCCGTCGATCTTCAGAATCTGATCATGGGCCTTGATCCCCGCTTTGTCGGCGGGCGTGTCGGCGATCGGCGCAATGACGGTAATGACACCGTCGCTGAGCGTGATCTTGAGGCCGATCCCGGTGAACGATCCGTTGGTTTCATCCCGGAACTCCTGGTAGAGCTCCGGCTTCAGATAGGTCGAGTGGGGATCGAGGGAAAGCAGCAGACCGTTGATGGCGCCCTCGATAATTTCCTTGGTGTCGATCTCTTCGACATAGTTTTCCTGGAGAATCGACAACACGTTGGCAAAGGTCTCCAGGTAGCGGTAGGTGATCTCTTCCTGTCTGCTTTCCGTCTCCTCGGCCGCTGCCGATGAAATCCACAGAAACAGTGAGAGACAGCCGACCAGAAGAAGCGCGATATAACGATTGGTATTCATATGCAGATAAAGCCCGCTGGCGACTGCGGCGGGCCCGGCTATTTCAGTTGCGAGACATCCAGCCACTCGAGCGGGTCCAGGTACTCGGTGTCTTTTCTGATTTCCAGATAGAGCCCGGGGGTCACCAGCGTGGCGGTGTCTCCCATGACTCCGATGGGCGTTTCTCTGGTTACCCGCTGGCCTTTTTCAACGAGCAGCCGTTCCATCCTCGAATAGATAGAGTAATACTGATGTCCATGGTTCACAATGACTGTGTTGCCGAACCCCCGTAAATAACCGGAATAGTGGACCACACCTTCATGGATGGCGGTGATCGTCGAGCCGGGTGGCGCGTCGATCGCGATACCGTTGGACACTGAGGTGATGCCGAGCAGGTTGGTGGTGGTATCCTTGAAACCGGTGATCACCTTACCCTTTACCGGCGGTGGATGGGCACCCTTGCCGTAGAGAAAACTCTCGTCGATCTCTTTAACCTGCTTCTGCATGCCTTTGATCGAATCGGTCAGCTTGGCGCTGGCCGCTTCCATTTCCGCAGCGGCCTGCTCGTGGAGCTTGGTCTGGGTCCTGATTTTGGCGAGCAGCTGTTCCTTTTCCTGCTTGATGGCATCGAGCGTTTCCTGTTCGGCCTGGTTTTCCACCAGCAGTTCCCGGAAAATGTTCTCCTGCAGCTTCAAGGATTCCATGGCCGTCTCGAGCTCGGCAATGGTCTCCCGGTACCGGTCTATGGCCTGCCGGTCATACTTGATGAGGGCCACAAAGCTGTCCTGAAAGCGAAGCAGCTCGGGAAGGGTCTGGTTGGAAAAGGTGACGTTGACCAGACCGAGCTCACCGAGCTTGTAAAAGGACTGCATGCGGGTGATGACGTGGTCCTGAACCTTCTGCATCGAGGCGGCCGCATCGTTGATCGCATCCTTTTTGGCGGCCATCACCTCATGCTGCTTGTCGATTCTGCCGGCCAGATTCTCGATCTTGAGGTTCTGCTCGTTCAGCCGGGAGTCGATATCCTGCAGTTCGGTGAGAAGCGTCAGTTCGACCTGCTTTTGCTCGCGGATCTGTTCCTCCTGCTTCTTGATCCCTTCCTGCAAGCGGCCGATGTTGATCCTGAACTGTTTGATATCTTCGCTGATCTCTTCCTTTTTCTGCTGTTTGGGGTCTGCGGAAAGGGCTGGGGACGGGCCGACCAGGACGGCCACAGCGAGCAGCGCGCAGACGCCGATACACACTCGCAGAAGCGCACCTTCAACCTTGATCGCACGGCGCCTGGAAATGGGGTAAGGCAAATTTATGGAGTCCTTCGGAACAGCCATCATTTTTTCAGATATTTCCGCATGGAAGTATAGCTTCCCATGGTGCAGAGCAGGATCGAGATGATCGCCAGCACGATGATCGCCGGCGGCTGAAAGAACGAGAATTCGAAAATATTGAGAATTCCCGGACCGGAAAATTTCATCTTGATCCAGGTGAACAGGCCGAACAGGGCCGCCAGGCCGATGCTCGAACCGAGCAGGCCGTGCAGAACCCCTTCGATGAAGAACGGGGTACGGATATAATTGTTGGTGGCGCCCACCAGCCTGAGCAGCTCCAGTTCCTCCCTGCGGCCGATGATGGTCAGCCTGATCTTGTAGGAAACCATGAACACCGAGGTCAGGATCAGCAGGCCGGCGCTGAGCACGACAATGATCGATACCAGCCGGGTGAAGTAGTAGAACCGTTCGATCCAGTCCTGACCGTACTGGACCTTGATGGTTCCCGGCAGCTTGCTGAGGTATTCCGAGAAGAGCTTGACCTGGTTGAGGCTTCTGAGGCTCTTCAGCGGCACGACCTCGATCGACGGCGGCAGAAAATCCTTGGGCATGTCCTCGAGCACATCCTGGTCGTCGCCGAGTTGACTGCGGAACCTCTCGAACGCCTCGGCTCTGGAAACAAAACGGATATCCTCGACCTCGTCGAAGGCGAGAATCTTGCGTTTGAGCTGTTCCTGAAGCTCCGGAATCGGCTCGTCCTCGAGATAGACGATCAGCCGCAGATCATAGCCGAGTTTGTCGCCGATGGTCAGCATGTTGTTGTAGACCAGGTAGAAAAAGGCGAAAATGAACACCGACAGGCTCACGGTCAGAAGGGTCATGAACTGGGACAGCCAGGTCTGCCGGAAATTCCGGTAGACCTGGCGCAGCACCGCGAAGATGAAGCTCATTGCATCACCCCGTCGCGCAGCTGATACATCTGGCCTCCCCGCAGTTCAAGCAGCCGATCGTCGGTGTTGCGGTAGATGGTGTGGTCGTGGGTGGCGATCAGTACGGTGGCGCCGGCCTGATGCAGGTTCTTGATCATGGTCATGACCCGTTCGGTGGTTGCCGAGTCGAGGTTGCCGGTAGGCTCGTCGACCAGAATCAGCGAGGGCGAATTGGCCACCGCCCGGGCCAGCGCGACGCGCTGCTGCTCACCCCGCGACAGATCCCCCGTCATCGAGTTGTGCTTGTCGGTCAGGTCCAACTCCTCGAGCAGGGTCTTCACCCGTTTGCGGATCTGGTTCGGTTTGCGGTACGAAACCTCCATGGAGACGGCGATATTTTCGGCGACGGTGCGATCGGTCAGCAGTTTGAAATCCTGATAGGCGACACCGATATTCTGGCGCAATATAGCCAGCCCTTTTCCCCGCAGCCGCCTGATATCGATGCCGTCGATCTCTACCATTCCCCTGGTCGGCAGTTCCATCTTGCAGAGCAGCTTGAGAAAGGTGGTCTTGCCGGCCCCGCTTCTGCCGGTGATGAACACCATTTCTCCGCTTCTGATGGATATCGAGACGTCCGTGAGTGCCTGAATGTTGGGATGATAATGTTTGCTGACCTTGATCAGCTCAACCATCGTCGAGTTCGGTTGATTGGACATGAAACCTTCCAGTTGAGGTATGAGCAGCTGAAGCGCCGTGGCCCGCCCTTCGCGTTTGTCCGGGCAGCACCGCTAAGATTTTATAATAACATACTAAATTGAGGATAAACAGCGGTATCCGCGAAATCTGCTCCAGGACCGCCCCGAATCGCCGGGGAGTTCCGGGGCGGTTCAAAACCAGGCAATTGTAATAAAGCTCACTGGCAGTGTCAATTTCGAATGCCGGTCGGACCGGGGTTCCCGGACCCGATTGGCGAATCGGGCTGGGATACGAGAATAGGCTTGCAACTTGGCGTGTTGGTGTTATTCTTATCTGTTCCGGTTTATGTATGGCCGTGATTTATTGGCATTAACGGACAATTTTACCCGTGTGCCGATCTACCATGTCAAAGGAGAACAAAATGGATTACAGGGCGACGCTGAACCTGCCCAACACCTCGTTCAAGATGAAGGCCAACCTTACCCAGAACGAGCCGCTGCTGCTCAAGAAATGGGATAAGGATGACCTCTACCGCAGGATTCAGGAGCACTGCGCGGGGCGGCCGCTGTTCGTGCTGCATGACGGTCCTCCGTACGCCAACGGCAATATCCATCTGGGCACCGCATTCAACAAGATTCTCAAGGACATCATTCTGCGCTCGCGGCGGATGGCCGGCTTCAACGCCCCCTACATCCCCGGCTGGGACTGCCACGGGCTGCCGATTGAACACAACGTCGACAAGGAGCTGGGCGACAAGAAGAAGGACATCCCGACCCTGTCTAAACGCAAGGCCTGCCGGACCTATGCCGAGAAATGGATAAAAATCCAGAAAAAGGATTTCAAGCGGCTCGGGGTGATCGGCGACTGGGAGCAGCCCTACCTGACCATGACCTACGACTACGAGGCGACCATCGCCCGGGAGTTCAACAAATTCCTGATGTCGGGGGCGGTGGTGCGCAGCAAGAAGCCGGTCTACTGGTGTTCGACGTGTGAAACCGCGCTGGCCGAGGCGGAGGTCGAATACCACGATCACACCTCGCCGTCGATCTACGTGAAATTCCCGGTCAATTCCGATCTCAGCGACATCGACGAGAACCTCAGCGGCGACAACCTGTCGGTGGTCATCTGGACGACGACGCCGTGGACCCTGCCGGCAAACCTCGCCATCGCCTTCCATCCCGAGTTCGAATATGCGCTGGTCGAGACCGGAGGCGACAAGCTGATCATGGCCAAGGAACTGGTGGCCTCGGTTATGGAGCAGTGGGGCGTAACCGATTATCGAGTGGTCACCACCTTTGCCGCCGGGCCCCTGGAAAACCGCAGCTGCCGTCATCCGTTTATGGAGCGGGATTCGAAGCTGGTTCTGGCCGACTATGTGACGCTCGACGCCGGTACCGGCTGCGTCCACACCGCGCCGGGACATGGTGCCGACGACTATGTGACCGGGCTGCGCTACGAACTTGACATCCTGTCACCGGTCGATGACGTCGGCGCCTTTACCGCTGAAGCCGGGGTCTACGAGGGGCGCCGTATTCCCGATGTCAACGACGATATCTGCAGGGATCTCGGGGCACAGGGCGATCTGCTGCATCAGGCCAGGATACGGCACAGTTATCCGCACTGCTGGCGATGCAAACAACCGGTCATCTACCGGGCGACCCCGCAATGGTTCATCTCCATGGAGGCCAACGACCTGCGCAAAAAGTCGCTGGACAATATCAGGGAGGTCACCTGGACGCCGGGCTGGGGCATGCAGCGGATCTATGCGATGATCGAACACCGGCCGGACTGGTGCCTGTCGCGGCAGCGCGCCTGGGGCGTGCCGATCACCGTGTTCAGCTGCAAAGGGTGCGGTGAAATCGTCAAGAACCAGGCGGTGAATGACACCGTCGACGCGCTGTTCACCAGGGAGGGCGCCGATGCCTGGTTCAGCCACGGGCTCGAGGATTTTCTTCCGGCGGGTTTTGCCTGCGGGCACTGTGGGGGCAGTGATTTCAGGCAGGAGACCGACATCCTCGACGTGTGGTTCGATTCCGGCGTGAGCTATGCAGCGGTCTGTGAGCGGCGCGAAGAACTCGCGTCGCCGGCCGATCTCTATCTGGAAGGCAGCGACCAGCACCGCGGCTGGTTCCACAGCGCGCTGCTGACCTCGGTCGGCACCAGGGGCACCGCTCCCTACAAAGGCGTGCTGACCCATGGGTACGTCGTCGACGGGCAGGGCAAGAAGATGTCCAAATCGGTCGGCAACGTGGTGGTACCCCAGGAGGTGATCGAGAAATACGGCGCCGAAATCCTGCGCTTGTGGGTGGCCAGTGAAGATTATCGCGACGACGTCAAGGTGTCGGATGAAATCCTCGCCCAGGTCACCGATTCGTACCGAAAGATACGCAACACCATCCGCTATTTTCTCGGCAACCTGAGCGATTTTGATCCGCAGCGAGACGGCGTGCCGGCAGCACAACTCGAAACCCTCGACCGCTGGGCCCTGGCTCGCTTCGAAGAACTCAAGGCCAGGGTTACCGCAGCCTACGAGAAATACGAATTCCACTCGATCTACCATGCCCTGAACTACTTTTGCGGCATGACCATGAGCGCCTTCTATCTCGATATCATCAAGGACCGCCTCTACGCTTCGGCTACCGATTCCCGTCTCAGGCGTTCGGCGCAGACGGCGATGCACGAAATCGCCGAAGGGTTGTTGCAGCTGATGTCGCCGATCCTCTGCTTCACCGCCAGTGAAGCGTGGGATGCGCTGAAGGGACGGGGAGCGGATGCTGACGTGAAGGGCTCGATCTTCTTCTCCGATTTTCCCCAGCCCGCTGCAGCCAATGTCATCGATCCCCAGAGCGAAAGGGACTGGAACCGGCTGGTCAGGCTCCGCTCGGAGATCACCCGGGCCCTCGAGAAGGCCCGTGCCGACAAGATCATCGGCCATCCACTGGAGGCCGAGGTGCTGCTTTCCGTCGACGGGGAACTGGCCGCTTTCGCAGAAAAGCATCTGGAGATGCTGCGCGAGCTGTGTATCGTTTCCGGGCTGAAGCTGGTTGATGAGCAGCTGCTTGAAACCGTGCAGCCGATGGCGAGCGAGGAGATTGCGGGGCTGGCGATCGGCGTCAGACCGGCTTCCGGCGGCAAATGCGAACGCTGCTGGACCCGCTCGAACTCGGTGGGCGCGATGCCGGGCCACCCGACCATCTGCAGCCGCTGCCACGCCGTGGTCGAATCACTGGAACTCCAGGCAACCTGACGACGTGCGCCTTTACCTTCTGCTGGTGCTCGGACTGGTTGGACTCGATCAGCTGAGCAAATACTGGATCATGACAACCATGAACCTCCATGAAATGCAGGAGGTCATCCCCGGTCTTTTCAATCTGGTGTACGTTACCAACAAGGGTGCGGCGTTTTCGATGTTCGCGTCGATCGATTCGCCGGTTCGTCACTACTTTTTCATCACCGTGAACAGCCTGGCGGCGATCGCGCTCACCATAGCCGCGTGGCGAATGCGGTCTCAGCAGGTCTTTTATGTCGCAGCCTTCTCGCTGATCGCCTCCGGGGCGATCGGCAACCTGGTCGATCGGCTCCGCTTCGGTGCGGTGATTGATTTTCTCGACTTCTACGTCGGCCCCTATCACTGGCCGGCCTTCAACCTGGCTGACTCGTCGATCTGTGTCGGGGTGGCAATCCTGCTCGTTCTGAACATCGCCGAAATCAAGAAAGAAAAAGACAGGAGACATCCATGAGCATAGCAGTGCTTTTTCCCGGACAGGGCTCGCAATACATCGGCATGGGTCGTGAATTCATCGACACCGTCGATTCGTGCAGACAGCTTTCCGAACTGGCCGATTCGGTCTGTTCCTTCCCGCTCAGCTCGATTATCAGTGAAGGCCCGATGGAGAAGCTGACCAGAGCTGCAGTGCTGCAGCCGGCCATTACCGTCACCAACCTGATCTGCCTGCAGGCGCTGCAGGAGGCCCTGCCCGAATGCACCATCGACTGCTACGCCGGGCACAGCCTCGGAGAATATTCGGCGCTGTGCGGCGCCGGCGTCCTGTCGACGGAGGATGTGATCAGGCTGGTCGAGCGTCGCGGCTTTTTCACGGAGCGTGAAGGCACCAGGAATCCCGGCTCCATGCGCGCCATTCTCGGCCTCTCTATCGACGAGGTGGAACCGGTGGTCGACTCCTATCGCGGTCCCGGCGTGGTCACCGTTGCCAATTACAACACCGCGCAGCAGATCGTCATTTCCGGATCTGTCGAGGCCCTCGATACGGTCTCGGCCCGGCTTGACGCCCTGGGGGCCAAGGTGATTCCGCTGAATGTAAGTGTAGCCAACCATTCACCGCTGATTGCCGATGCGGTTCCGGATTTTTCAGCATTCATCGACACCGTCGAATTCAAAAGCCCCCGGGTGCCGGTCTATTTCAACCTGACTGCCAGACCGGAAAACGACCCCGCCGTGATCATGGACATGATGGCGAACCAGATCACCTCAAGGGTACGTTGGTATGAGATCATAACCCGGATGCTCGCCGACGGGGTAGACACCTTTATCGAGGTCGGGCCCAAGACGGTGCTCAAGGGAATGATGCGAAAGATCGTCGACAAGGGAACGCAGGTCACGAGTCTGCAGTTCGATACCCCGGCAACGCTCGATGCCGTGGTGCAGCACCTGACCGCGGACTGATCGTCAGACCATGAGACAACAGCGGCGACAGAGATGAAAAGACCGGAAAAAATCTGCCTGAGCTGCAAGCATTTCCACCTGGTCGATGAACGGGCGGGAAAATGCAGGCTCGACAAGGGCAAAATCGACAAAAATGACTATCCTGTCAGACAGCACCAGGAAACGTGCAGACAATGGCTGGACGGCGGTCAGCAATTTTATATCCGGATCGGCTGGATAAAAAGTAGGAAAGAAAAAGCCCAACCATAGCCGGTAATCGAGCCGTGCTCAGAAGGTGAAGATTCTCACGGTATCCGATCGTGTCACTCCCGAACTGATTTCGGATGGCAGCCCTGTCGCGAAAGGATCGATCGACCTGATCCTGGGCTGCGGCGACCTGCCGCCGGAATTTCTGTCGAGACTGCGGGAGGTTTACGATGTTCCGCTGTTCTATGTACTGGGCAATCACGATATCCGGCACGAGACCGGCATACAGGGATGCGAGGACCTCACTCGCAGAATCATCATGCACGGGGGCCGTTCGTTTGTCGGTTTTTCCGGTTCCCGCTGGTACAACGGCAACCAGAACCAGTACCGGGAGCGGGAGATGCGCACCCAGATCAGATGGCTGTGGTTCGACCTGTGGCGGCTCAAGCGTCTCGACGTGGTCGTCACCCACGCCCCTCCCCGGTATATCCACGATGCCGAAGACCGCTGTCACAAAGGGTTCAACTGTTATCGCGGCTTTATCGAGAAATATCGACCAGGATTCTTTATTCACGGCCATATCCACCGGGTATTCGAGACTCCGGCAGACCGTGTCACCGTTGTTGATCAGACCCAGGTTATAAACAGCTATGGATACCACCTCGTCTCAATCCACGATGAACCGGCTGCTTAAAAAACTGTTCGGCATCGTCGACGATGAAGTGCGCCGCTCGAAAAACGCATCCTTCGAAAAGATCCGCACCGACGAACAGGCTTTCGAATCGGTCGATCGCGGAATCCTGTCGGTGCCGCTCGAACAAATCGTCGGCAGCGTCGGCCGTTATCACGAATTCGATGCCCAGTTCAAGCCCAAAGGTTACGACAGCGAGGACCGGCTGCAGGGGATCAAGCGATCGATGAAGGAGGGGCGGCCGATACCGCCGATATCGCTCTACCAGATCAAGGACCGATTCTATATTCTCGACGGCCATCACCGGTATTCCGCGGCCAAGGAAATCGGCTTCAGGGATATCAGCGCCCATGTCCTCGAACTGATCCCGTCGAAGGACACCTTCGAGAACCGGTTGTACCGGGAACGAACTGAGTTCAGGGACAAATACAAACTGACCCAGCCGATCGAACTGACCGAGCTCGGTCAGTTCCCGCTCCTGGAGGAGCAGATCGCCGAGCACAGAACGGCGCTCCAGCAGGAAAAGGAGGCGCAGGTAAGTGACGCGGAGGCTGCCGCCGACTGGTACAGAACGATCTACCGGCCGCTCAGGACCCTGATCGAATCGAGTTCCATTGCCGATTCCTTCGAAAAACGGACGGTCGACGATCTCTACCTCTACATTTCCATGCACCAGTGGAAACTGGGCAAATCCCGGCGGTACGGCATCGGCGTCGATAAGCTGATTCCGAAAAACATGGAGGAGTTCAGAAAGAAGATGGCCGAGCACAGCGTGCAGCACTACCCGGAGATGCGCCGGGAGATCAGCGTCTTCATCCTGATGAACGTGGAGGGACGGCACGAGGAGAAGATCATGGACAAGCTCTATGACCTCGACGCGGTGCGCGAGATCCACTCAGTCCACGGAGCCATCGACATCATCATCAAGGTCAAGCTGATGCGCGACCTGCTGTCGTCCGACGCGGAGCTGATTTCCCAGTTCATGCAGTCCACCATCCGTCAGTGGCCGGGGGTGGTCAGCACCCAGACGCTGCTGCCCGGGATTTCCAGGGTCAAAGATCCCTGATCGCCATCCGGAAGGGGGCATGCGCACCGGCAGCGCCTCTCTGCCCGTCAGTGCAGTCCTCGGCGGACAGCGCGGGCGGCCCAAAAGAGAAGCGGAGCCCGGTGGAGGTGCCTATGCTCAATCGGGCTCCGCACGTTCAGAGGGTCTCAAGCATGCAGGAACAAGGACAGGACACTCTGATCAGACCGATTGTATAAAATCGATCGTGTAACTGCAATCCATAAAAATCCTACAAAGTGATAGGTATTTATACCTAATGGCTTGCCATAAAGCTTCGATATCAATAAAGAAAAAAATCTTCTTGTCTGCCAAAATAACTGCAGATACCAACGATATTTCCTTCATGCAGCGGCATGAGCCGTGTTGAGCAAACCGAAAAAAAAAGCACTGAGTCGGAACGGCTCAGTGCTTGAAATTCCATGGTGACCCCAAGGGGACTCGAACCCCTGTTCCCGGCGTGAGAGGCCGGTGTCCTAGGCCACTAGACGATGGGGCCGTGAGAGTCGCGAATCTAATAGAGGAGGGTGCTTTAGTCAAGGTTTATCTTTGAGCGGTGAATGATCATGGCTCGTGTGAGCACAGCTCTGCGGCGATCAAATTGTTTATGAACGCCGCCTGCTGGCGATCAGTCTGCTGGCAATCACCCGGTCACTCTGATCGATCGAGGTGGCCGGGTGATTGCCGGGGGGCACTGGAACGAGTTTGTCAGGCGGAGGCCTTCTCGCCTTTCTTGAAGAGAATCAATGGACAGTTCTTGCAGATGTCGGAACCCGGGAAGTGATCGCCTGGCCGGGTGATGGAGGAGCTGCCATATTTCTCCTTGCGCTCCAGCAGTCGCTGAACCATTGGCTCAAGGTGCTCACCGGGTACGATGAAATTGATCTCGCCGCGTTCGGTCTTGCCGGCATTGTAGGACCCTGAGCAGGCTGGCAGCATGTTGGCCATTTTCTCATTGAATACGTACACGTTGCCGGCGCAGGCCGAGGAGTTGATGGTGATGTTCGAGCGCAGCGGATGAATGTTGGTGGCCGACATCCAGTCAACCGCCAGGTGATAGGCCTGCATGTTGTCGCAGTAGAAATGCACCGTGTCGATCGGGAATGTGGCTTCGCCGAGCGGTGCCACCACAACGGCCAGCAGCCCTTCCTGCAGCCGCGGCTTGGAGCGAACCGATTTTTCCGCCTGTTCCACGTCCTTCACGTATTTGAGATGACTTTTGATCTCGCTCTCATCGATGTCCTTCAAGCCGAAACTGCAGCGAGCGTTGGTGCAGCCGAGGGCCTCTTGATCGGCAAAGATTACCTGACCCTTCATCCGGGCAGCGATTTCCCACTGGCAGAACGTCATGGCCTTGGCTGGAACATAATAGTCGTGGGTGTCCTTGAAAGCTTTCACTTCGGAGTCGTCGAAGAAGAACTTGACCGCGATGGGAAAATGATAGAGCCGCAGTTCCTCCATCAAAGTGTGCTGCATCTCCTTGTTCGTCAGAGCCATTGAAAATCCTCCTTTTTGATAGATCAACCGTTCCTCGCCATCAGGATAATGAACGAGGAGAATGATTCAGTTTCGCACCGATAGCATGCAATGACCGTTCCTGGATTGACGGAAGACTCAAAATTTGCCGGGGTCACTTTGACATTATCTTGTTTCCGGATATGTCAGAGCCTGGAACATGAAGAAAATGACAGAAAGGCCGCAGCGGTCAGAATCGAACTACACTTCCTTTTCTCAAGGCTGTCTTGAAAACGTGTCCTTTGGCCTCGACTCTGCGTGGAATATTACCATAGTATAATTGACATATCAGCTAGTTGCCTCCGGAGACATGTCCAGGCGTGCTTTTATGTTCAACCCAAAACCGTAGTTTTCAAAGCAGCCTGAGGTCATGCTGATCTGTTAACCGGCCGTTCCGCTCAGCCCGACAATACTGCAGCAAAATTGTTGCACTTTGCCTGGAAATTCTTCCTGATTGGAAATAATATATAAATAATTCAATATTATAAATCAGGTGCATCAAATTTGTTGCGCAACGGTATAGAGCGGTGGCAGCAGAAGGGATGGCACTGGCACCTGCCGACTATGGTGTAATCGGGAGATATCGGTAGGCTGGTCGAGGCATGGTGCATCAGATTTGTTGCACTACTCTTCCC
>JAJDNR010000025.1 GCA_022340565.1 Desulfofustis sp. | reverse complement strand
ACGGTGGAATAGCGTGCAGGTCAGGCAGGGCGTGAGGGATATGGCTGATTCGGTGGAACTGGGCATCGATGTTTTTCTCGAAGATCACCGACCTCGACTCAACAAAGAGCGGCTCGGCCTGCTCTGCAACCACGCCTCGGTCAACCGCGATCTGGTCCACGACCGCTTCCTGATCCGAGATCACCCCGATCTGTCGCTGAGCTGCCTGTTTTCCCCGCAGCACGGGTTCGCCGCTGAAAAGCAGGACAACATGGTCGAGTCCGATCACCGAGTCGACCGGGCCACCGGGCTGACCGTCTACAGCCTTTACGGCGCCCACCGCAGGCCGACCCAGGAGATGTTCGATGCCATCGATGTGCTGCTCGTCGACCTGGTCGATGTCGGCACCCGGGTGTACACCTTCATGTACACGATGGCCTATTGTCTGGAGGCTGCCGCCGCCTGCGGCAGGAAGGTGATCGTCCTCGACCGGCCTAACCCGATCGGCGGCGCCGAGGTCGAAGGCAACCTTGTCGCCACGGGGTGGACGTCGTTCGTTGGCCTCTACCCGATTCCGATGCGGCACGGCATGACCCTGGGCGAACTGGCGCTGCTTTTCAACACCGAGTTCGGTATCGGCGCCGATCTTGAAATCGTTCCGATGCGGGGCTGGCAGCGGAGCAGCTGCTTTGACGACACCGGCCTGCCCTGGGTTTTTCCGTCGCCGAACATGCCGACCCTTGACACGGCGCTGGTATACCCCGGCCAGGTCCTGTGGGAAGGGACCAACGTGTCGGAGGGGCGGGGAACGACCCGGCCGTTCGAGCTGGTCGGCGCCCCGTACTGGGATTCGAACGAAGTGGCGGAACGCTTGGGCGGCTATGATCTGCAGGGCTGTTTTTTCAGACACGCGAGTTTCGAGCCGACATCGGGCAAGTGGGCCGGCGTCCCGTGCAACGGTTTTCAGCTGCATGTAACGGACCGCACGACCTTTCGCCCGTATCGGACCAGCCTGGCCCTGTTCCAGGTGGTGTTCAGCCTCTACCCCGAGGGTTTCCGCTACAAGCAACCGCCCTACGAATACGAATTTGAAAAACTGCCGATGGATCTGATCATCGGCGATCAGAACATCCGCAGACAGCTGGAAGAAGGCATCGAACTGACCCGGATCGAAGACGGGTGGAAAGCTGAATTGCAGGAATTCATGCACAAACGCGACCGCTGTCTGCTGTACCGGTGACAACTGCGCCGACTGGTGAAATGACGATGGACAAAACAATCAGCCTGGAAAAGCTGGCGGCTCTGGTCGATGGCGAGGTCGTCGGCGATCCCTCGGTGGAGATCCGCGGCTTCGGTCCGCTCGATGCGGCCGGCCCCGATGATATCAGCTTCGTCGTAAGGGCCCAATACGCCGATCAGATGGCCGTATCGGGAGCCGCGGCGTTCTTGGTCAAAACGGATATGGAGGTAGCCGGACATCACCTCATCAAGGTGGATGATCCCTATCTGGCTTCGGCCATCGTTCAGAACTACTTTGTCGAAAAACCGTTTGTCGCCAGAGGGATTCATGACACTGCGGTGATTGGAGACGGCTGCCGCATCGACGAAGCAGTGAGCATCGGCCCCCATGCAGCAATCGGCGACCGGGTGAAAATCGGCACGCGGACGGAGATCGGCGCCGGGGTCGTGATCGGCGATGACGTCGTGATCGGCGATGACTGCAGAATCAAGGCCAACGTGACCATCGAGTACGGTTCCGAACTGGGCAGCGGCGTGATCATCCACGCCGGTACGGTGATCGGAAGCGACGGCTACGGATACGCGACCGACCGGAGCGGAAACCACGTGAAGCGCCCCCAGCTGGGGATCGTGCGCATCGGCGACGAGGTGGAGATCGGCTCGAACTGCTCGGTGGACCGGGCCACCTTCGGTGTGACCTGGATCAAGTCTGGATCGAAAATAGATAATCTGGTACAGATTGGTCACAACTCCATCATCGGTGAAAACTCGCTGCTGGTCTCCCAGGTGGGGATATCCGGATCCACCACACTGGGCAGAAATGTCGTGTTTGGCGGCAAGGCGGGGGCAGCGGGCCATCAGGAGATCGGGGCCGGGACCATGGTGGCGGGCGGGTCTGCGGTGCACGGCGATCACCCCGCCGGCTCGAGACTGGCCGGGATCCCGGCATTCAATGCCAAGCTGTGGTTCAGAGCGGCGGCGCTGTTCTCGAAGCTGCCGGAAATCTACAAGGATGTGAAAAACATAAAAAAAGAGCTTGTCCGTCTCTCGCAGTCGTCAGAACCGGAGTCATAGGAGGGAGCATTAATGGAAGACATCGCCAAGGGCCTCGATCTGGATATCCATGGAATCATGCAGCTGCTGCCGCATCGCTATCCGTTTCTGCTGGTTGACCGGATCACGTCGCTGATCCCCAAGACCAGGGTTACCGGGATCAAGAACGTATCGATCAACGAGCCGTTTTTTCATGGACATTTTCCCGGACTGCCGGTGATGCCGGGGGTGCTGATTCTGGAGGGCATGGCCCAGACGGGCGGCTGCATGGCCTTCTACTCGGCGCCGGAGCATGTGGATAATAAACTGGTCTATTTCGTGGCGATCGATAAAGCGCGCTTTCGCAAGCCGGTGGTTCCCGGCGACCAGATCGTGTATCAGCTGGAACTGCTCAAATACAAGCGGCTGATGATGCAGATGCGGGCCGAGGCATTCGTCGACGGCCAGTTGGTTGCCGAAGCTCTCATGATGGCGAGCTTCGTCGAGGCAAAGAAAGAATAACGTCAGCAGACGGGAGCACTATGGCTATTCATGAAACGGCGGTGGTCGACAGGTCCGCCGAAATCGATTCTTCCGCGCACGTTGGACCCTACGCGGTTATCGGCGCGGACGTAAAAATCGGTGCGCACACCAGGGTCGAGCCGCATGCGGTGGTGAGCGGACCGGCCACCATCGGTGCCCGCAACCTGATCGGCAGTTTCGCGACCGTCGGCGGCGCCCCGCAGGATCTCAGCTATCGGGGCGAGCCGACCGAACTGATCATCGGCGACGACAACCAGATCCGCGAATATGCGTCTATCCACCGGGGGACGCCGACCGGTAAGGGGAAGACCGTCATCGGCAACAACTGTCTGCTCATGGCCTATATCCATGTGGCCCATGACTGCCGGATCGGCGACAACGTGATCATGGCCAACGTCGCCACCCTGGCTGGCCATGTCGAGGTCGAGGACCGCGCCGCGATCGGCGGACTCGTGGCCATACACCAGTTCTGCAGGGTCGGCACCTACGCTTACATCGGCGGCGTGTCCGGCGTCGGCCTCGATGTGCCGCCCTATGTCATCGTGGCAGGCATTCGAGATCAGACTCGGGTTTCCGGAATCAACAAGGTGGGACTGCGCCGGGCCGGGTTCAGCCGGGAGGTGATCAATGATCTCGATACGGTGTTTCGCCTCATTTACCGATCCCCGAATCTGCTGCTCAAGGATTCGCTCGAGATCGCCCGCAACGAGTATCCGGAGTGCAGGGAAGTTCAGTACATGATAGATTTTTTTGAGAGCTCCAAGCGCGGGGTCATCAGGAAGGCCGAAGGATAACTGCGGGATCATGCAGGAACGTCATATCGGCATCATCGCGGGCGGCGGACAGTTCCCGCTGCTGTTCATCGAGGCGGCCCGCGCCGCCGGCCGCAAGATCTTCGTTGCGGCCCATCGCAGTGAAACCGACGAGGCCGTGGCGGCGGCCGCCGACGACGCGTGCTGGGTGAAACTGGGGCAGCTCGGCAGGATCATAAAGTTCTTCAAACAGCATGGGGTCCGGGAGACGGTATTTCTCGGAACCATCACCAAAACCCAGATATTCCGCGACGTGATGCCCGACTTGAAAGGGCTGACGCTGTGGAACAAGATAGATGTAAAGCAGGACGACGCGATCCTACGGGCCGTCGCTGCAGCGCTCGAGACGGAAGGAATCAAGGTGCTCGAGTCGACGCTCTACCTCGAGCACCTGCTTTTCCCCAAGGGAGTGCTGACCAGGAAGAAGCCCACCAAGGCGCAGCGGGCCGATATCGAGTTCGGCTGGCGCAACGCCCGGGCCATCGGCAGGCTGGACATCGGCCAGTGCGTGGTGGTCAGGGATTGTGCGGTGATGGCGGTGGAGGCCATCGAGGGCACCGATGCGGCGATACTTCGCGGCGGAGCGCTGGCCAAGGAGCAGGCGGTGGTGGTGAAACTGCGCAAGCCGAACCAGGACTTCCGCTTCGATCTTCCGGCCACCGGCGTCAAGACCGTCGAGTCCATCCGCCAGGTGAAGGGCTCGGTGCTGGCCGTCGAGGCCGGCCAGTCGCTGCTGTTCGACCGTAACGAGATGGTCCGCATCGCCGAACAGGCGGGCATCGTCGTGGTCGGCATCGAGGAGCTGGCCGACGGCTCGCTGGACTACTGACACGAGCAGGTGCATTGCCGTCATGCAGGCTATGATTCTCGCCGCCGGCTTCGGAACCAGGCTCAGGCCCTATACGGAGCTGAGGCCGAAACCGCTGTTTCCGGTGCTCAACACCCCGCTTCTGATCGCTACAGTCAACCGTCTCAGAAACGCCGGTTTTTCAAGGATCGTGGTGAACTGCCACCATCTCGGCGAGCAGATCAGCGACGCGGTTGGTTCGATTCCCGGCGTGATCGTGCAGTACGAGCCGACCATTCTGGGAACCGGGGGAGGCCTGCGAGAGGCCTGCGATAAAATCGAAGACGCACCGCTGCTGGTTACCAACGGCGATATCTATCACAGCATCGATTTCACGCAACTATATGATTATCACCGCCGGTCCGGCAATGACGTCACGATGGCCGTGCACGACTGTACCCGCTTTAACGTGCTGGCAACCGAGCACGGCCGGATCGTGGATTTCAAGGGCAGGAGAGGCTCACCTGGACTCCTTGCCTACACCGGCGTACAGGTCGTGAATCCCGGTTTGTTGTCGGGAATCAAAAAATCAACGGCATCGTGCATTATTGAGTATTATCATTCTCTACTGACGAACGGCAGGCCCATCCATGTCAGACGGGTCGACGGCAGCTTCTGGACCGACATGGGCACTCCGGAGGATTATCTCAATCTGCACCGGGACCTGCTCACCGGCGCGGCGCCGAGATGGCAGGAACTGGCCGCTGATGCCCGGCCGTTTTGCGTGGATCCCGCAGCCCACTGCGATGCGTCGGTTGGGCTGCGGAACTGGGCTGCGATCGGCAAGGCGCGGATCGGGGCCGGAGCCACGCTGGCCCGATGCGTTGTCTGGGACGGCGCGGTGATCGATCCTGGAGCCAGCCTCGCCGATCGGATCGTGGCGCCCGGTCAGGCGCAGGGGATGAAACGTTAATACCCGGTTTTTTGCCGGCTGTAACTGCAATGATAGAACGAGAAGTACAAGAGGCGGTGGTCGCTCGGCTGATCGACGGCAACCTCGCCGGTTCGCTGGAAGAACTCGAGTTCCAGCCGCTGTTCGGCGACGGCTCGTCGCGAAGGTTCATCAGGGTATTCCGAAACCAAGAGCCCTGCTGTCTGGCGGTGGTCCCCGCCTCTCTGCAGGCGAAGGATTTCGCGGAATTTCGCGCGTCGCTGACCATAGCCAAACACCTGCACAGCCGCGGGGTTCCGGTCCCGAGAGTGCTCGGTGCGGATACCCGGATCGGCCTGATCCTCTTCGAGGATCTCGGTGATTCCCGCTTGTATGATCGGCTGCAGGCGGGCAGGGAAGACTCCGGGCGGATCTACCGGGAGGTGATCGACGTGCTGGTGCATATGCAGCTTGCCGGTGTCGAACAGTTTGACCGCGGCTGGTGCAGTGATACCGAGGTGTACGATATGGAGGTCATGATCGAACGCGAATCGGGATACTTCTACCAGGCGTTCTGGAAAGATACGCTCTACGGGGACGAGGTCTTCGGTCTCGATGAGGAGTTCGATCGGCTCGCCTGCCTTGCCGCAGAGCAGTTCGAGCTGTTTTTCATGCACCGGGATTTTCAATCCCGCAACCTGATGATCAAGGACGGCCGGGTGCGGGTCATCGATTTTCAGGCAGCCAGGCTCGGTCCGCCGGGTTATGACATCGCGTCGCTGCTGATCGATCCCTATGCCTCGCTCGGCAGCCGCATCCAACAGGAACTGCTGGATTACTATCTTGAGAGAATGTCCGAGGCAGGTGTGGCCGATGTCGAAAAAATCAAGGCCTCCTACCCGTATCTGGCGGTGCAGAGAAATCTGCAGATCATCGGCGCGTTCTCATTTCTGTCGGGAAAGAAGCGCAAGGTTTTTTTCAAGCAGTTTATCTATCCGTCGCTGATCATGCTCGAAAACCGGCTGATAGATCCGGGTTTCGACGATTTTCCGACCCTGCGACGGACGGTCGCCGAGGCGATTCGAGCCTATCGCTCAGGCCTTGCCAACCGGTTCAGTACGAGCAATGATTAATCGAGCAAGCAAGCAGCGATAGGATACCGTTACGCGTTGACATGAATAATCAGCCAACCGCAATCGTCGCCTTGGTCGGCCGGCCCAATGTCGGCAAATCGACCCTGTTCAACCGGATCACCGGATCCAGAAAGGCGATCGTCGACCCGACCCCGGGAGTGACCAGGGACCGCCAGTACGAGCGGGTCAGCTGGAACGACCGGTTCTTTATGCTGGTCGATACCGGGGGCATAGACGACAATCCCGAAGACGCGATGGTCGAAGATATCCGCAGTCAGGCCATGGCCGCCATTGAGGAGGCCGATATCATTTTGTTTCTGATGGACGGCAAAGAGGGGCTGATGCCCGCCGACCACGAGGTGATCAGCCTGCTGCGCAGGGCCGACAAAACGGTGTTCTACATCGTCAACAAGATCGACGGCCCGGAACAGGACGAGGAGCTGCTGATACCGTTTTACGAACTCGGGGTCGAACAGCTCTGGTCGGTTTCCGCCGAGCACAGCTACGGGTTCGCGACGCTGATGGACGGGCTGTGGGGGGCGCTGCCCGACGGCAGCGTCGATGCAGGCCTGCCCGAAAACACGGTGCGCATCGCCTTTCTCGGCCGCCCCAATGTCGGCAAATCGTCGATGATCAACCGGATCCTCGGGGAAGAGCGGATGGTCGTTTCGGAAATCTCCGGAACCACCCGGGATTCGGTGGATACGCTGCTCAGTCACAAGGGCAGGAACTACCTGCTGATCGATACCGCCGGCATCAGGCGCAAGGGCAAGACCACGGCAAAATTGGAGAAATTCAGCATCCTCAAGGCGCTGGCGGCGCTCGGGCGATGCGACATCGCGGTCGTGCTGCTCGACGCGTCTGAGGGCATCACCGAGCAGGATGCGAAGGTGATCGGCTACACGCAGGACGAGGGCAGGGCGCTGATCCTGATGGTCAACAAGTGGGATCTGGTGGCCGACGACAAGAAGCGGCAGCAGCAGATCCTGGAGGAAATCGCCCGCGCCGTCCCGTTTGTCGGTTTTGCTCCGCTGATCACCGTTTCGGCTCTGACCGGATACGGTTTCAAGCGGCTGTTTCCAGCGGTGGGGGCGGTACACCGCCAGTTCACCGCAACCTTTCCGACGGCGGCGCTGAACCGGCTGCTGAAGGACGCCACCGACAATCACTCGCCGCCTATCTACAAAAACAAACG
>JAJDNR010000012.1 GCA_022340565.1 Desulfofustis sp. | reverse complement strand
TCGGGGGGTTCGTCCTTGCGGAACTGGATCTCGTGTTCCGTTGGTTTCAGAGCCGGATCGGCGGTTATCACCACTCTGGTTGTGTATTTCTCTTCCAGTTCGAGGATTTCATGTCGCTTGTTGTTGAGCAGATACTGGGCGACATCGAGCGGGAACCTGCAGTCGACCTGGACCACCGGCTTGCGGCTGGCGCCGGTCTGGATCCTGCGCAGGTAGAACAGGGCAAGGGTTTCTACCGAGCGCACGGTCCCCCTGCCCTTACAGTGCTCGCACATCTGGTAGTTGCCCGACTCGATCGGAGAACCGAGTTTCTGCCTGGAGATCTGCATCAGACCGAACCGGGATATGCGGCTGACGTCGGCTTTCGCCTTGTCGCGTTTCATCGCCGCTTTGACCTGCTTTTCGACTTCACGGATGTTCTTGGAACTGCGCATATCGATGAAATCCACGACGATGAGCCCTCCGAGGTCGCGCAGCCTCAGTTGCCGGGCCAGTTCGGTGGCCGCCTCCATGTTTGCCTGGAAGATGGTCTCCTCGAAATTCTTGCCCTTGCCGGTCGACCCGGAGTTGACATCGATCGCCACCAGGGCCTCGGTGGGATCGATGACGATTGATCCACCCGAGGGCAGGTTGACCTTCGACTGGTAGATCGACTCGATCTGGTCTTCCACGCTGTACTGATTGAAGATCGGCCGCGCTCCCCGATAGAGCTTGACCTTGACCTTGCGCTGACGGGCCGGAAGCATATCCGTGAAGTTTTTCACCTTCTCGAGCGTCGCTTCGTCGTCCACCAGGATCTCCTGGATGGAAGGATCGAAGTTCTCCCTCAGAAACCGCATCACGCAGTTGTGATCCTGGTACAGCAGCCCGACTCCTTCCATATGCTGCCCCTTGCTCTTGATCTCCTTCCAGAGATTGAGCAGGAAACGGACATCCTTGGAAAGCGCGGTTTTGGTGATATCCGAGCTTGCGGTCCTGACAATCCAGCCGATACCCTCCGGGATGGTCAGCGAATTCATGATCTCGCGCAGCTGGTTGCGGCGCTCTTCGCCGGAGATCTTTCGCGACACGCCCTCGGAATCGGAGCCAGGCATCAGTACCACGCAGCGTCCGGGAAGCGACAGGTAGGTTGTCAGGTTCGCACCTTTCTTGCCGACTTCTTCCTTGACGACCTGCACCAGCAGTTCCTGGCCTTTCTCGATTACATCGCTGATGGAGAGTTTTTTCCACTGATGGCTGTCGACCAGGGCCTTGATGTCCTTGGGAAGCTTCTGCTTGTAATACTCGGGGTGGATTTCACTGAATGCCAGAAAGCCGTTTTTCACCACCCCGTAATCGACGAAAGCGGCCTGAAGGTTGGGTTCGACGGCGACTACTCTGGCCTTGTAGATATTGTTTCTGGTCTGGACGCGACTTGCCGTCGTCACATGGATCGATTCGAGGCGGCCGTTCTCGAGCAGCGCCAGGCGGCACTCTTCGGGTTCCTCCGCGTTGATCAGCAGCTTGACGACCGGCTGATTATCCCTGCCAGGTTCATCGTCAGCGGGTTCGTCCTCGGTCGCCGTTTTCTGCGCCGTTTCCTCTGCAGCACCGACTGCCTTGTCCTGAGGCTTGCCACTCTTCTTCCGTCCCCGTCTGCCCCTGCCGCGGCGAGGTTTCTTCTCTTCCGCCTGCCCGGAATCAGTCGATTGCGGTTCCGGCTCCGCCGGCGATTGCTTATCCGGGGAGGAGTCGGACGTAGCGGAGCCGCTCCGGCTGGTCGGATCTTGTGCCTCTTGCCGAGGTACGGGTAACACTGGCGCCTCACTGCCCTTCTCGGGAGGAGCGGCTGACGGCTTTCTGGATCTGCGGCCCCTGCGGCCGCTTCTCGATTTCGGCTTGGACTCCGACGGGAGGTCTGGCTTATCCTCGGAGCCCGGCGGAGGTTCCGGTCGAGCCTCCGAACCCGGCGGCGGCTCAGGAGCCTTGGCTTCTTCGCTGACCACCTTGCTTTTCCACCAGGCACCCGTCGTGGCCTTGATTTTGCTTATGAGATTGTCTTTTTCCTGCTTTTCACTATCCTGTTTCGAATTTGCCATACGTGCGTTACCTGCTGCATACCGCCGGCATACACTGCCGTCGGCTGCCTTTCCCGGCCGTCAGGGCTGGTCTCGTGAAGCACACGCCCCGCCGGCCTCAATCATCTTCAAGCGGCACTGCTGCCGCCTATTACCGGCACCGTCCGATCCGTTCATTTTCAGAGTTTTCGGGATCCGCGTCTCGGCGGATCTCCTGCGGTCGGACCGTGCCTCTACCTTTTCGCGCGGATTTATGATACATTTCCGATACCTGATATCGCGTCAATGTACAAATCCAGCTGTCGGCAGCAGAATCGGTGAGTGCGGGCTATTTCGGGCCATTGGTAAACGAACCTCATTCCCTGATCCCGGTTTCCCCTGCCGTTCATACCGCTCCTTCAAACCGTCTCCGTGCCGGGCATTCCGAAAAAAGATGGTTTTCTCGTTCATTCGCGGTAAACTGCCAGGAAGGTATATCATATATCCCCTATAATCAAGGTATAACTATTACTTTTGGCTTGACACCAAAGGACTCGGCCCGTACATTTCGGTCCTTGGAGGACTGCGGTGTATGCGGTGATCAGGACGCGCCTGATCGGGTCCAAACCATTTAGAACCGACCATGTTCCCAAAGGAGAATCCCGTGACAAAGCTTTTGCCACGCCTGATCATCACAGGTTTTCTGCTCTCGCTGTCATTCGCTCCGATAGTCCCTGACGCATCGGCGGCCTCTGCGGGAGATCCGTCCGCACAGAAAACTCCTGAAGCGCAGCAGCAGGATGGTCAGACTCCGTCAAAACAGTCTGTGGCGACCGAAGAATGGGACATTACCGCCGACAAGATTACCCGCTACGAAAATCCCGAAAGTATCGTCGCCGAAGGCAATATCGTTCTGATCAAACGCAAGAAGATGCCGGCCGTCCGACAACCGGCCGGAAGCGAAACGGAAGGAGTCTCCGAGTGGTTTGAGCTTCTGGAGGAAGAACAGCCCGAAAAAGAACTCACCCTGGCTGACATCGAAACGGACCTGGAGCCGACTTACCGGACCGAGATCACCATCAAAGCCGACTGGGTGGCTTACGATGTCACACTCAGCACCATCAAGGCCCGTGGCAACATCTTCGTGGAAGCCGACGGACAATCCATCGCCGCCGAGCAGGCGGTCATCAATCTCGAACAAGAAACCGGCACATTCAAGAAAGCAACGATTATCGGTACAGAGAAGCAGATGCACCTCGAGGGAGAGGTGATCGAGAAGATCGGCTTCAAAACTTACCACATAGTAGACGGCTGGGTAATCACCTGTAAAATTCCCGAAGGTGAGAAAGCGCCGTGGAGTTTTGCGGCCAGCGATGTGGTCGTGGAACAGGACGGCTATGCAAAACTGAAGAACGCCCGCTTCAGGATCAAGGATGTCCCGGTCATGTACTCCCCGTGGCTGATGCTGCCGGTCAAGAACAAACGTGAGACCGGCTTTCTGCTCCCGGAATTGAGCTCCAGCGACAACAACGGATTCGGCTTCGATCTGCCCTTTTTCTGGAATATCTCCGACTCGACCGATCTGACCATCTACACCCAGTATTTCGCCGAGCGCGGCTACATGCCGAGCCTCGAGTTCCGCTATATCACCGCCCCCTTCAACAAGGGCCTGGTCTGGGGCAGCTATCTGAACGATGAACTGAGCGATCCTTCGGAAACAGCATATTACGAGGATACCGGCTTCACCCATGACAATCAGGATCGTTACTGGTTCAGGGCCAAGGCGGACCAGGACATTGCCGGATGGACCTCGCGCCTGGATCTCGATATCGTCTCGGACCGTGATTACCTGACCGAGTTCAACACCGGTATGACCGGCTTCAAGGCCAGCAACGAGCAGTTCCGGGATGTTTTCGGACGCAGCCTCGAAAACAAGACCGACGACCAGCGCACCAACACCTTCGGAATCCAGAAATCCTGGGGTGCGCAGTCCTTTACCGGGCGGCTGTTGGGAATAAACGACGTGCGTCCGGATGTGGACGTCGCCGAAGGGGAACTACCTGGCACGACACCGATCTGGAACCTGCCGTCGCTCGTCTACATCGGAACCATTCCGTTCGAGAACCTCTATGATCTGACTCTCCAATGGGATGCATCCTACTACAATTTCTGGCGTGAGGAAGGTATCGGCGGCCATCGCTTCGACATCTACCCGAAACTCAGCACTCCGCTGCCGATCAGCCCGTATCTCGAATCACGGGCCGAGGTCGGAATCCGCGATACCTACTACATGATCAACGAGTATGGTGAGTATCAATGGGATAAAGACGATACCCAGAACCGTTTCCTGTATGACCTTCACGGCGAGATCGGCAGCACACTGATTCGCCCGTTCGCGATGAAGAACGCCACCCGCTCCGATGGTTTCATCCATGAGGTCCGCCCCTATGTCAACTACGATTTCGTGCCCGATGAAGATCAGACCGATCTGCCGAGCTTCGACGGAGTTGACCGGATAATCGATCGCAACGAATTCACCTACGGGATCGACAATTTCTTCAACGGCTTCTTCAACGACGGCCGCGGCGACGATGTCGACTATGGCTGGTTCAAGATCAAGCAGGCGTACAGCCTCCGCAGCGAAGATTCCGACGAGCCGTTCTCGGACATCAACTTCAATATCAGGTGGCTTCCCATCGGTTTTCTGGAACTGGAGTACCAGGGAGACTTCGACGTCTATGAATCGATGTTCGTTAAGCATGACTTCGACGGTACCTATCGAACCAGGCGGGGAGACCTCTTCAGCCTCGAATACTTTTTCACCGATTATCTGGATACGAGCAGAACCGAGCAAATCAACGCGCGGATCGAAGCCGCCCTTTTAGCAGGCTTCAGCGTAAAACTCAGCGTCGAGCATTCGATCGCCAACGACGAGACCAACGAGGCGAACATCGCGCTGCTCTATCAGGCCCTGTGCTGGTCAATGGAACTGGGATCGCAGTATACTCCCGAGGAGACGACTTTCATGCTGGTATTCAGTCTCGCCAACCTCGGCAGCCCCTTCCGGTTCAACTATTAGCCGGGGCAGACAGCCGCTTGAACAGCCCGTTTCATGACATTGACCGATACCAAAACGGCAGCGGCCGCCTACGATGTCTTCAATGGCGATGCGGACGGCATCTGCAGCCTTCATCAGCTGCGCCTGGCTGAGCCGGTGCCCGGATCAATCCTCATTACCGGTGTCAAACGTGACATCGCGCTGCTTGCCAGGATCGAAGACATAATCGACAGCACCGTCACCGTTCTTGACATCTCCATGAACTCCAATGCGGCGCCGTTGAAAAAACTCCTGCAGGGCGGCAACCGGATCGTCTATATCGACCATCATTTCGCCGGGAAGATTCCCGAATCGGAGTTGATCACCGCTCATATCAATCCTGCGGCGGACTGCTGCACATCCTTGATCGTCGACCGGCTGCTCAACGGAAAGTACCGGAAGTGGGCGGTTTGCGGGGCGTTCGGGGACAATCTGCATGACACCGCACGTCGTGTCGCGGGTCCTCTGGCGCTGTCCGGTTCCGATACACACAAAATGCGCGAAATCGGCGAGCTGCTCAACTACAACGGTTACGGCTCCCGGGTAGAGGACCTCCACGTTCCACCCGATCTGCTCTACAGAGCGGTCAGTGAGTTTGAAGACCCGCTGGACTTTTACGAAAACTCTGACACCCTGAAAACGCTCAGACAGGGGTTCGATGCCGACATGGCCCTGGCGGTTTCGCTCGAACCATTCGCCGGAACCGGCGACAACCGGATCTACCGCTTTCCGGAATCGGTATGGGCTCGCCGAGTGTCGGGAGTTTTCGCGAATCTCAAAGCCCGGGAGAACCCGGCGGGGGCCCATGCGATGATCACCGAAAACAGCGACAAGACGCTGAGAATCAGTGTTCGGGCGCCACTCGACAACAAACGCAACGCCGACGTCCTGTGCGGTTCGTTTCCGAGCGGCGGCGGCCGGGCGGCGGCGGCCGGCATCAACGAACTCCCTGCAGAGCTGCTCGGCCAGTTCATCGACCGGTTCAATATGACTTATGGCTAGCTCGTTTATCGACTTGATCTTAGACCGAACCACCAGTCCCACCCAGCGCGGCCGGGTCGGAACCGTGTTTCGCCGTCCCCTCGTTGTCGCAGCGGCATGGTCCGTGCTCCTGATGTTCACAGCGCTGCTGCCGGCCGCCGCAGCCGCCGACCAGCCCAAAGCCGCCGATCTGGTCAACGACGGCCAGCTCATCGATCTCGACAGCGACCGCTATGCGGAGCTGTTTTCCGAACTCCAGTCCGAACACCATTTCAGCAGGGAAGAACTGGACTCCCTGTTCGCCGGCGTCAGTATCGACAAGAAGGTACTGGAGCTGATGGATCGGCAGTGGGAAGCCAAACCGTATTACCAGTACCGCACCCTGTTCATCACCCCGAAAACCATCGCCATGGCCAAGATCATGTATGGCACGCATCGTGAGCTTCTGGAGCGCATCGAACGCGAATTCGGGGTGGACGGTGAGGTGGTGATCGCGATCTGGGGGATCGAGTCGCGTTTCGGCACCCACAGCGGCAGCTACGGTGTTTTCCAGACGCTCAATACGCTCTTTGACGCCTATCCCCGCAGATCCGCCTTCTTTAGGAAGCAGCTGATTTATTTTCTGCTGGTTTGCCGGGAAAACAACATGAATCCCCTGGATATCAAGGGGTCATACGCGGGGGCGTTCGGACAAACCCAGTTCATCCCGTCGAGCTTCCACGAATATGCAGTCAGTTTCGACGGGGATCAGATCAGGGATGTGTTCAACTCGACGGAAGATATTCTCGCCTCGATCGCGAACTACCTGCGCCGATTTCACTGGACGCTCGACGCGCCGGTGTATGTCGATATCGGAACCGAACTCAAATCCGAGAAACTGATCAGCGCCCACCTCAAGGGGCGCCAGGGAAAGATCGATTATCAGGCGGTGGCCGAGGCACAATCCATCGACCTGCCGGCGCCACCCGACAACCGCCAACTGACCATCGTTGGGCTGGAAATAGCTCCCGATGAGGGCGGCGGCTTCCGCTACGTTGCCGGATATCCCAACTTCCAGGCAATCACCCAGTGGAATCACTCGAACCGCTACGCAATGGCCGTCAGCGAGTTCGCTGAAGCAATCAAGGCGCCGTGAGCAGCAGCCGGCAGCGTTCCGCCACGGTCACCAGACCCGAAACCCGCTGCCGCTTCTCTTTGCTGATTGCCGGCATTCTCACCGCGCTGCTGCTGCATGCACCGCTGCTCTCCAGCTGCGCCTACCGCACCCCTCCCGACGTCGTGGAGGTTCCCCCGGGCGAGTACCCGTTTTTCGTCGACGAAGGAGGCGTGGACGGGCTGCTTGGAGCGGTGGTCCGGCACCTGGCCGTTGTCGGCCGCGATCGAAACCGAAACGCATCGTCGATGGTCGATGGCATTTCCGCCGATGATCTGGCGCAGTCACTGGCCACCTTCAAAACGCTCATCGAACAGAACCCAGACCCTGTCGCCCTCAACCGGATGATCCGGGAACACTTCCGGATCTTTCAATCGACAGGCAGAAACGAGGCCCAGGACATGCTCGTCACCGGCTACTACGAGCCGCTGTTTCCGGGCAGTCTGAGCAAAGTGGAGCCATTCATCCATCCCCTCTACCGGGTTCCCGAATCGCTCGTTCAGCAGTCCGGGAAGCGGATCGGACGGGCGGACGCAGAGGGAAGACTGGTGCCCTACTGGAGCCGGCAGGAGATCGACGGCGAACATATGCTGAAGGGCGCCGAACTGGTCTACCTGAAAGACCGATTCGATGCCTACCTGCTGCATATACAGGGGTCGGGCCGCATACAGCTGCCGGATGGCTCCGTCAGGTCGGTGCAGTACGCCGCATCCAACGGGCTAGCCTACCAGAGCCTCGGCAAGCTGTTCGTCGACGAAGGGATCATGCCGGCGGCGGAGGTATCGATAGATTCGATCAGAACCTGGTTTGCGAAACATCCTGAGCAGATCGAGCGGATGCTGTACCACAATCCCCGCTATATATTTTTCCAGTGGGGAGACGACCAGGGCCCGCGCGGCTCGCTCGGCCAGGTTCTCACCGCCAACCGCTCCATCGCCATCGATCAGGACGTGCTGCCGGCTGGCGCGGTGGCCTACCTGGTATCCAGAATTCCGATTCTCGATGCGGACGGCGGCATCAGCCACTGGCGCCCGTTCGGCCGCTTTGTGCTGCCCCAGGACAGCGGCGCCGCCATCCGAGGAGCGGGACGGGTTGATCTGTTCATGGGCAGCGGCGATTATGCGGCAAAAGCGGCTGGAACCATGAAGGAGCCGGGCAAGCTGTACTTTCTGCTACCCAAAAAGAAGAGCTGAAAACACTGCTGATTCCTGTTGCATGACGTCATCCCGCCAGTATCAGCAGATCAGGAGCCGCCACCGTGACGACATCGAGTAAACCGCCGATCGTAATAACCACCGATTTCGGTCTCAAGGACGAATATGCGGGGGTTCTCAAAGGGGTGATCCTGTCCATCGATGCAGATGCGACGATCATCGACCTGACTCATCTGATCCCGCCCCACGATATTCGTGCAGCAGCCCGGATCATCGGCCGGAATCACCGCTGGTTTCCCGAGCGTTCCATCCATCTCTGCATCGTCGACCCGGGAGTCGGATCGAGCCGCAGAATTCTCGCTATCGACGCGGCCGGCCAGTTCTTCGTGGGGCCGGACAACGGAGTCTTCACCCCGATCATCACGGCTCCGGCCTGTGCTGCGATCCATCAGCTCACCAATGTGCGCTGGTTTCTCGATACCGTCTCGCGCACCTTCCACGGCCGCGACATCATGGCCCCGGCCGCAGCCCGCCTTTCCCTCGGTGAACCGCTCGCGGCAGCCGGCCCGCGGGTGGAGATCGATAGCTGCATGCTGCTGGATGATCCGCAGCCTGTCGTCACCGCTGCTGGTATCGCCGGCGTCGTCGACTCCATCGACCGGTTCGGCAATTGTGCCACCACTATCAGTGAGGCTGTGCTGCGCACCCACGCAACAGGCCAACGCTGCGTGGTGGTTATCAAAGACCGCATCGTCCCCATGTCCGAGCAGAGCTACGCGGGGCTGACTGACGACACCCCCGCGGCCCTGGTCAACAGCAGCGGATACCTCGAAATCTCCGTGAAGAACGGCAGTGCCGCGGATCTGCTGGGGGCCGCAATCGGAACTCAGGTCCGGGTCAGAATCTGAGTTCCGGTCATCGCCGGTAGAGCAGCTCGAAGCGCTGCCAGAAATCGGGGAAGGATTTGGCGACGCACTGCTCGCCGGTGATCACCACGCCGGGCACCCGCAGACCGGCCACCGCCATGCTCATGGCCATGCGATGGTCTCGATAGGTTTCGATCCGCGCCCCGTGCATCCCCATCCCGCCCCTGCCGTGAATGACCATGCGGCTGGGGTGCTCCTCGACTTCCACGCCGAGCTTCATCAGCTCAGCGCAGGTGGCGCTGAGCCGATCGCATTCCTTGATGCGCAGATGAGCGATGTTGGTGATCTCCGTCGGCCCCTCCGCAAACGCCGCGACAACAGCCAGGGTCGGAACCACGTCGGGCATGCTGGCCATATCGACAGTAATCGCCGTCAGGGTCTCGGGACCGGTCACCTTGATGCCGCTGCCGGCCTGTTCGATGTTGCACCCCATACGGGCCAGCAGCGGGACCAGCATCGCATCGCCCTGCAGGGACGGGACCGGAACGTTTTCCACCGTTACGCTGCCGCCGCAGACGGCAGCCGCGGCCCAGAAGTAGGAGGCGTTGGAGGCGTCGCCTTCGACATGGTATTGGCGCGGCCGGTAGCAGCCGCGGGGGATCGTAAACGAGGAAAAATCAGGCGCCGCCTCGACCCGTATGCCGAAATCGGCCATCACCTCGAGCGTCATCGCCACATAGGGTTTGGACAGGATTTCGCCGGCCACCTCGAGTTCCGCCGTCCGCCTGCTGTAGGGCGCCACCAGCAGCAGCGACGACAGATATTGGCTGGACTTGCCTTCGGGCAGAAGCGTCCGGCCGCCGGCCAGCCCGGAGGAGAGGATGCTGAGCGGCGGGCAGCCGGTGCCGTTGATCGATTCGATGTCGACCCCCCAGCCCCGCAGCGCCTCCAGCAGCGGCCCGATCGGCCGCTCGTGCATGCGCTCGTTGCCGTCTATGATGAACTCTCCCGATCCCAGCGCCGCGACCGACGTCAGAAAACGGGTCGCAGTGCCGTTGTTGCCCAGGTAGATGTCGTCGTCAGGTTCGCTGATTTTTCCTGCGGTTCCGAGTATTTCCCAGCTCGTTTCCCATTTGTCGACAGCGATGCCCATCTGCCCGAGCGCGGCTGACGAATAATCGGTGTCTTCGCTGACCAGCGGTCCGTGCAGAACGCTCCGGCCGTCGGCCAGGGCGGCGGCGATCAAGGCGCGCTGGGTGATGCTTTTCGAGCCGGGAACGGACACCACTGCATTCACGGCATCAGCCGGTCTGATTTCAATCATGATCTTGGCATGGTCCGAAGCCGGTCAGATTCACGACGGATCGACCGCCGAGTGCAGCGCCGTGCGCATTACTTCGACCGGCGCCTCCCTGCCGGTCCACAGTTCGAACTGCGCCACGCCCTGATAGAGCAGCATTTCGAGGCCGTTGATGCAGATGCAGCCGGCCGACTCCGCTTCCCTGAGCAGTCTGGTTTTCAGCGGGGCGTACACGATATCCATCACCACTTTGTATCCCGGCAGCTGGGCCGGATCGACCGGGCTCACCTCGCTGTTCGGCTTCATGCCCACCGAGGTTGCATTGATCAGAATATCCGCCGATTCTTGAGGTTCTGCAAAGAGCGATATCCACGGGCAGCCGAGCTGTTCGGCGAGCCGCCGGCCCCGGCTTTCGGTGCGGCTCTGAATGGTCACCGCCACCCCATGTTCCTGCAGACCGAAGCCGATCGCCTTGGCGGCGCCGCCGGCGCCGAGAATTACCGCCCGGCTGCCCGTCAGCTCGATTGTGTCCGCTAATGCGCGGTTGGTTCCGATCCAGTCGGTATTGGTCCCGTAAAGCAGCACCCGTCCGTCAGTCTCCCTTACCACGACGGTGTTCACCGAGCCAATCTTGCGGGCCACCGGGTCGATGTCATCAAGCAGTTCCATCACCTGCTCCTTGTGGGGATGGGTGACGCTTGCTCCCTGGATGTTCAGTCCTTTCATCCCCTGGATCGCAGCCGTCAGGTCCTGCGTCTGAAACGGGATGTAGACCCGGTTCTCGCCGCAGGCGGCAAAGGCGCTGTTATGCATCAGCGGGCTCAGGGAATACTCGACCGGAAATCCGATGATCCCGTACACTTTGGTCCTTCCGTTAATCTCCATGCGCTTTCCTATCATGGTTCAGCCGCCGATCAATCGATTCCGGCCTAAAACTCCAGCGCCCCGATCAGTTCCCTGACGGAGTTCAGCTTATGACTTTTGACATATTCGCCGATGCCGTCCACCAGTTCCTCGCTGACTCTGGGGTTGATGAAATTTGCGGTCCCCACCTGTATCGCCGTCGCACCGGCGAGCAGGAACTCCAGCGCATCTCCGGTCGTCTCGATGCCGCCGATGCCGATGACCGGTATGTTCACCGAGCCGGCGGCCTGATAGACCATGCGCAGCGCCACCGGCTTGATCGCCGGTCCCGAGAGGCCTCCGATCACGTTGGCCAGCACCGGCTTCCTGCGCTCCACGTCGATGGCCATACCGATCAGGGTGTTGATCAGAGAGATTGAATCGGCGCCGGCGGATTCGACGGCCCGCGCCATCTCGCCGATATCGTTCACGTTCGGCGACAGCTTCACGATGACCGGAACATCGGCAGCCTTTTTCACCGCCTCGGTGACCGCCGCCGCCATCGACGGCACGGTTCCGAAGGCGACGCCGCCCCGCTTCACGTTCGGGCAGGAAATATTGACCTCCAGCGCAGCGATGCCTTCCACCCCCCGCAGCCGCTCGGTGAGCATCCGATACTCGTCGACCGTGTCGCCGAGGATGTTGACGATCACCGGCACGTCGATCCCTTTCAGGTATTTCATCTTCTCGGCGATAAAGCGCTCGACGCCTACATTCTGAAGCCCGATTGCGTTGAGCATCCCGCAGGGAGTCTCGACAATGCGCTGGGGAGGGTTGCCGGCCCGCGGCCGGAGCGAAATGCCCTTGACGATGACTCCGCCGAGCCGGTGCAGGTTTACGAGGTTTTCGAACTCCCGCGCGTAGCCGAAGGTTCCGGACGCAGTCATTACCGGGTTGCGCAGGCTGAGCCCGCCGATGTCCACCCGCAGATCAGGATAGGAATCGCGCTCGTTTACGAATTCCACGCAAGATCCTCCGTGTTGAACACCGGCCCGTCGATGCAGACATGGAGGTAGTCGCCCTGCGCCGCATCGATATTGCACCCTAGGCATGCGCCCATTCCGCAGGCCATGACCGATTCCACCGAGACCTGACAGGCGATCCCGCGGGAACGGCAGAACCGGTTCAGGGCCTCGAGCATGTTTTCAGGACCGCAGCCGTACACCACCGTATCGCGTGTCAGGTGTTCGGATTTGACCAGGTCGGTCACCAACCCCTTGATCCCGAATGATCCGTCGTCGGTGGCGCAGCGTAGGGCCAGACCGAATTCTTTGAAATCCTCGACCAGCGGCTCCACATCTTCCCGGCTACGCCCCCCGAGAATAATCAGATCCCGGCCGTGGTCCCGCGAAGACGAGGCGATTTTCTTGGCCAGAAACAGCATCGGCGCGATTCCTAGCCCCCCGCCTACCAGGCAGGCGGCCCGGTCTCTGGCGAACCTGAAACCTCTACCGAGCGGGCCGAACACGTCGAGCAACTCTCCGACCTTGGTGTGGGCGAGGATATGAGTGCCGCGACCGACATTCTTGAAATAGATCTGGATGTAACCGCTGCTGCTGGTCTGATGCAAGGAAAACGGCCTCCGCAGCAACGGGTCCTGACCGCTTCCGGTCCTGATCATCACGAACTGGCCGGCGTCCGCCGACGCTGCGATGAGCGGCGCATCGAGGGTAATCCGCACATTGAGCTCGGACAGCTGTTCGAACCGGATTATTCTTGCTTTTTCCTGGTGTTGCGACATAATGAGTTGATAATATAGTTATTTTTCAAATTAACATAACCGGCGCGGTCCATGCTCATCGATTCGTTTCTGATCATTGCAGTCTTCATCTTCGGCAGCATCATCGGCAGTTTTCTCAATGTGGTGATCCTCAGGCTGCCAAATCCCGATGAATCCATCATCTTTCCGCCGTCCCACTGCCCGCTCTGCAAAACCCGGCTGCACTGGTGGGAAAACCTGCCAATTCTCAGCTATTTGATTCTCAGGGGCAGATGCAGCCACTGCCGGGTCAGGATCTCCCCCCAGTATCCGATCGTCGAACTGCTCACCGGACTGCTCGGGATTGCCGTCTTCGCCCAGTTCGATCTTACCATCACCGCCGCCGGATATTTCATCTTCTGCTGCGCGCTGATCACTATAATATGGATCGATCTGCATCACCAGATAATACCCGATGTGATCAGCCTGCCCGGGATTATTTTGGGTTTCGTATTTTCCTTCGTATCGACCTTTGTGAGCTGGCAGGATTCCCTGATCGGTCTGCTCGTCGGCGGCGCGTTTTTTTACGCGGTATCGTACAGTTATTATCTGATCAGGAAGCAGGAAGGGCTTGGGGGGGGCGATATAAAACTGCTGGCGATGCTCGGCGCATTTCTCGGCTGGCAATCGCTGCTCTTCATCATATTCGCCAGCTCCGTGAGCGGCTCGATCGTCGGCCTCCTGGCGATGCGTTCCCAGAAAAAAGGCGGCGCGACACGGATCCCGTTCGGTCCGTTCCTCGCCATTTCAGGGCTCGTCTACCTGCTGTTCAGGCCCCAGGTCCGGCAGCTGTTCCAGCTCTATCTGGATTTCGTTGCCGGCTGAGCACGGTCGCCAGTCGTCTGCCCGTAACCGACAACTGCGGCACGGACCCCCTGTCTTTCTCTCTGATTCGATCGCTCAGGCCGGGGCCTGCAAAAAAGCCCCCGTGCCTTGCGGCCGGGGGCTTTTGAGATGATGAGCGGAATTTGATCGAATTATTGTTCCACTTCGTGCTCAACGCCGATGGCGATCTTGTAGAGCAGCGTCAGCAGGAAGAACCCGGTCGCCCATACGCCGATGGTGATGCCGAGTTCGTTCAGGGTCGGGATGTACTCGGTCACCTCTTCCAGCGGATTCGGCACGAAACCGGCGAATACGAAGCCGAGTCCCTTATCGGTCCACAGCGCCAGGAAGATCAGCACCGCCGCAGTTCCCACCAGTCGGTAGTCGAACACCTTGAAAATCTTCATGTAGGCGAGAATGCCGAGGCCGGTGAAATTGAACAGGGTCGCCACCCACATGAACGGCACCAGGTTGTTGTACACCTCGCCGTTATGCTCAAGCCCGAAGAACAGATACTGGAGGCTGTGAATGTGGCCCGGAACCTCCGAGTAGTAGCCGACAAAGAACTCGAGCAGGAAGAAGAAAGTGTTGATGATGACCGCGTACATGATGATCGTGGTCAGCTTCGAAATCGCCTCCTTGCCGGCGTCGAAATCGGCGTATTTACGCATGACCAGGCAGGCGATCAGAATCAGCGACGGACCGGCGGCGAAGGCCGAGGCCAGAAAGCGCGGTGCGATGATCGCCGACAGCCAGAAGTGGCGTCCGGGCAGTCCGCAATACAGCATCGCCGTTACCGTATGGATCGAGACGGCAAAAGGGATGGAGATCGCCACGAAGATGTAGATCCACTTCGGCGGCGGCACCTGCTTGCGCTCGGCGGTGAGAATCACCCAGCCGCACAGCACGTTCAGCAGCAGATACCCCCACAGCACGCACATATCCCAGAAAAGCATGGAGTGCGGGGTCGGGAAGAAGATCACGTTGAGGCCGCGCAGCGGCTGGCCGAGGTCGGCCATGATGAACATCAGGCACATCACCAACGCTGAGATCGCCAGGAACTCGCCGAGGATGGTGATGCGAGCGAAGGCCTTGTAGTTATGGATATAGTAAGGCAATACGAGCATCAGTCCTCCAGCGGCCACCCCGACCAGAAAGGTGAACTGCGAGATGTAGAGCCCCCACGACACGTCGCGGCTCATGCCGGTGAGACCGAGACCGAAGGCGTACTGTCTGAAATAGCAGGCCCAGCCGATCGCAATCAACGCGCCGAGAATGGCGAGCCAGATCCAGTAGGCCGGTTTCCCCTTAAGCGTTTTTTCTATCATGATACCCTCACACTATGTAGAAGACTGACGGAATGGTGCCGGCAGAAGGTTTGCGTTGAATGGTGAACTCTTCGTCGAGCACCTTCCTGATCTCTGAATCTGCATCGTTGAGATCGCCGAATACCAACGCTCCCGTGCCTTTACAGGCCTCGACGCAGGCCGGTTCGAGGCCGAGTGCCAGGCGTTCGCCGCAGAAGTTGCACTTCTCGACGACTCCGCGCATCCTGGTGGGAAAATCCGGATTGTAACGCTTGATAAACGGGCGCGGATCCTGCCAGTTGAAGCTCCTGGCCCCGAACGGGCATGCCGCCATGCAGAAGCGGCAGCCGATGCAGCGGTGGAAGTCCATCGCGACAATGCCGTTTTTCTCGACGACAAAGGTCGCCTTGGTCGGGCATGCCTTAACACAGGACGGGTTGTCGCAGTGGTTGCAGAGGACCGCGAACTGGTTGTGCTCAAGAATCTGCGAGCGGTGATTGTGGGAGTGCTCCGGAAAGGCATTCTCGTAACCGGTCTTCCAGATCCACTTGATCTCGCTCTTCCTGTCGGGGATCTCCGGGATGTTGTGCGCCTTCACGCAGGCCTCGATCGCCACGTCGAGCAGCGCCTGGTCCTGGTAGAACACGCGCATATCGACGACCATGCCTAGCCGTATACGTGCGGACGATGCACCGGCAGCGCTCTGGCTGTGGCCACCTGCAGCGGCCTCCTGGCCTCCGCCCGAGGCAACCGCATCGGTGGAGGAAAGTTTGACGATCGCGGGGGCGCTGATTCCGGCAAGCACCGTGGCGCCCGCCATTTTCAGGAATTTTCTTCTTTTGTTGTCCATCATTGTGCCTCCTTCTTTGCCAACTCCGCGGGCGCAATATGACAATCCCAGCAGGTGGGCGAAACCGCTGCATAGTCATGGCAGGTATCGCAGAACTTCTCTTTGTTCGAATGGCACTGCATGCAGGCTATCTGCAGTCCTTTGCGGTACTCCTTGCCGTCAACCGTAATCATCACCCGGTTGGAGTTGCGCAACACGTCGTCGCGCCATTCATTGAGCAACTGCATGTGGGAATCTCTCATCTCCGCAGCAGGAGCCACACATTGCTTCTCGCCGCCCGGCGGCGGTTCGGGTTTCGGCAGCGGGCCGGCGTCCAAACCGTTGAACCAGACGGGAAAAGTTACGAACAGGACGAAAATGACCAGTCCCGTGATTACATATCCCTTATTGTACATATCATTCTCCTCTTCCGATCTGGGTTAGAAAACCATCGTCCGCAGGCCCTCTTCGAGCTCGCCCCTCGTCTCGCCATCCATGACGAGCGAGTTGCCGACGAGTTCGGAGATTCCGCAAACCGTTACGTTCGGGTTCCAGTAGCCCATCAGTGACGTCAGCGTCGCCCGGTCGATCGCACAGACGCAGGCCAGGGTGTTGACTCCGTGTCTGTCTTCCACATATTTCACCGCGTTGGCGCGCGGCAGACCGGAACGCATCCGCAGTTCCATGATCTCGTCGGTATTGAGACCGGTACCCGATCCGCAGCAGAAGGTCCGCTCACGGATCGTGTTTTCCGGCATCTCCACCCAGTCGACCACATGGTCGAGGATGTAGCGCGGCTCATCGAGCAGCCCCATGGCCCGGGCCGGATTGCATGAATCGTGGAAGGTCGCCTTCACGTGGCTGTTGCGGCTCTTGTCGATTGAGAGTTTGCCGTGTTTGATCAGGTCCGCGGTAAATTCTGAGATGTGGACCATCTTCGTCGAGGCGGCATTGCTGAACACCGTGCCGGTCATCGGGGATTTCGGCACCTCCAGAAAATCCGCCGGTCCGTTCATCGTATCCATATACTGGTGCAGCACCCGCCACATGTGCCCGCATTCACCGCCGATAATGAACTTGACTCCGAGCCGCCTGGCTTCGGCGTACATCTTCGCATTGAGCTTTTTCATCGACTCGTTGTTGGTGAACAGGCCGAAGTTGCCGCCCTCCGATGCATAGGTTGACCAGGTGTAGTCGATGCCGATATGCTCGAAGAGCAAGAGGTAGCCCATCGCGGTGTAGAGCCCCGGCTCGGCGAACACGTCCGCCGACGGGGTGATGAACAGCACCTCCGCGCCCTTGCGGTTGAATGTCGGGGTGATCCTGATGCCGGTCAGATTTTCGATATCGTCGGCCAGGAAGTCGACGTTGTCCTTGAAGGTGTGCGGCTGCAGACCCATGTGGTTGCCGGTCCGGTTGGAGTTGGATACCGGCTCCAGAATCCAGTTGATGCCGACGCCCACCAGGTGGAGCAGCTCGCGCATCATCATGGTGATTTCCGCAGTGTCGATGCCGTACGGGCAGAAGACCGAACAGCGGCGGCATTCGGTGCACTGGTAGGAGTACATGAACCACTCCTTAAGGACCCCCACCGTCAGCTCTCGGCCGCCGGCCATCTTGCCGAGGACCTTGCCGGCCAACGTAAAGTCGTTGCGGTAGATCGAACGCAGCAGTTCGGCACGCATCACCGGCATGTTGCGCGGGTCGCCGGTGCCGAGGAAAAAGTGGCACTTGTCGGCGCAGGCGCCACAGCGCACGCAGCAGTCCATGAAAATTTTCAGGGAACGGAATTTGTTGAGCCGTTCGGCCAGCCCCTTGATGATGATCTCCTTCCAGTTTTCCGGGAACTTCCAGTCGTCATCCTCGGGAGACCACTCACGGGCGTTGGGGAAATACAGCCCCTTCTGGCTGTTGAGATACTCGACTTTGTCCTTTTTGGCAGGATACGCATAATTTCCCGACTTGAACTCGACCGGGAGCTCCGTCCAATCCACTTTGGGTATGGCACCGGTAGCCAAGGATGGACCCTGCACGACGCTTTTGGATAGTTGTTCTAATTTGGGAACTGACATCGTTTTAATCCTTATGGGCTATGTATTGTTCAATACCGTTATTCCTCTTTCTTCTCCGGTGCCGCTTCGGCAGCCTCTTCCGGCGGGGGCTCCAGTTCCTTCTCCACCGGGATATTGGCTTCCACCATGAATTCGCGGAATTCATCCTCGTAGGCAGCATAGGAGTGCGGCTTTATATCAGGGTTCCACGGATTGATATAGCGAACCGCCCGGCTGTTGTTCTTCAGGTTTCTGGTCGGGCTCATGAACACCCCGCCCAGGTGCATCAGTTTCGAGAATGGGAAGTAAACCAGCAAAGTGCAGACCAGGAACAGGTGGATGTAGAATATCGATCCGATATCGGCGCTGATGGTCGGGTGAAAGGTCACCAGCCCCACCGCCAGTTCCTTGATCGCCACAATATCGATGCCGTCGCGCAGGAAATGCCGCATCAGAGCGCCGGTGGCGGCGATCGAAAAGATCAGGACCAGCGGGAAATAGTCATTGGCGAGCGACAGATAGCGCACATGGCGGTTGAACAAACGCCTTCCGAACAGGTACAACACGCCGGTCAGAAGCCCCGCGGTGGTCATGTACATCGCCGGCGTGCCGATTTCGAACATCGAGTCGGCCCAGTCCAGATAGCCGATCAGAGCCGGTACCGGATTCAGGAACATCCGCATATGGCGGATGATCACGACCAGAAACGAGTAGTGAAACAGCAAGGCAAACAGCCACAGCCATTTGGATGATTCATAGGTGATCTTGGGTCCGTCATAAAGCTCCGATTTGGTATTTCTGAACAGAGATCTGAACAGCAGCACCTCCAGGGCCATCCTGCCGACGACCTGGCCGCTTGTGTCGGGGCTCTCCAGCTTGTTGTGCGTGATGAAATCCAGCGATTTCCCCTGGCCGCACGTGGTCTGGATGGGGAACGGTACCGGCGATTTGGCCCACTGCACGACTCGATAGATAAAGCCGCCCAGAAAAACCAGCACGGCCAGATACGGAACCGCAACACCGAAAAAGTATTGCATTCCCGGTATCAGGGAACCGAGCCAGGCAATCAGGATCAGAGCAATGACCGCCAGGAATGAAAAGGCATACTTCATTTCTTACCTCGCTTCTGTGAACTGTTTTGGTCCCGGATCTTCGCCTTTTCGGGCCGAAAATCGGCGACCGGTTACCTGCATTTATCCTTTTGTACCAGCAATATTTTTAAGCGCCTGTGAAGGACAGCCGCCATCTGTCAGTGTATGCTTTCCGGATTTGATCTCGTCGATCCGGAGCTGGTAGATCTTCTCCCTGCACGCTACATAGAGGTCGAATGCCGCCAGCATCGCCAGATCGACCCTGAACTCGAAGTCGTAGAGCTCGGCCGTAAGCGGCGCCGTCTCCTTGTCGGCCGCCAGCACCTCTCTGGTGATGTGTTTGACCGCATTCAGCGGAGCAACCGCTTGGGCGGGGCTGAAATCCTGAACAGAGCGAAGGTGCATCATACGCGATAACGGCTCCTTGAGTTGCTCCGATTCAGCGTCTTGCATCAGCAATGCAAAGAGTTTCTTCAACGCGTCCCGCACGGTAGCGCCGATGGGATTTGCGAATGCGTCCTTTTCTTTCAGGAAGAAGGAGGAAGCCTCATACGTCGTGAGGGTGTATGCAACCCATCGATCGACGATTTTATAACGGTTATTGCGAAGTGCTTCCTCGAGCGTCATATCGACGGCCTTGCCGGTAACGTATTGCAATCATCACAACAATCCACCCATCCATAGATGAATGAATGGCCATTCACAAAACCAGATTACTAGCATCTTTGCTGGTTATTTTCAAGACTATTTATTTTGCCTGGCGATCCCTTTGGGGAAAGGAATCACCATGCAAAACGTCGAATCTGACTCAGGGATGGTGAAGCTCGATGAGGTCGTTGATGATCATCTCCGACTCGGCAACATAGGGATCTTTTCCCACCTCCCTGATCCACTCGTCGGCATCCACCGGCTCGTCGGGAGGAGAGAGATCTTCGTTGGTATCTTCTTGGACTTCCAAGCTCTTTTCATAGCCGCTGTAATGACCTTCAATTTTTTCCCGGGCGACCCGTTCTTCCTCACGCTTGGCGCGCATCACGTCGAGATCGAGCTCGATCACGGTCTGCTTCGATCTGACCGCGGAGCGTTTGGCCTCGGCCCTGATCGCCTCGAGCCCCTCCGACTGAGCGGTACGGATCCGACTTCTCTCCTTGATCACCTGCAGGTCCGGCACCTTGTCCGAGTAAGGTTTGAACTTGACCGGCTCATCCTGGTCCCAGGGTAGCGAATAGTCCAGGTACTGCTCCCCCGATTCGAGATTCTGAAACAGGCTCGGCAGTACGATATCGGGCTCTACCCCTCGGTACTGGGTGGAGCCGCCGTTGATCCGGTAGAACTTCTGGATGGTGGCCTTGAGGGCGCCGAGATCGTCGTAGCGCCTGAGGTGCAGCAGGGGGATATTCTCGTTGAGATCGATGATCGTCTGCACCGTCCCTTTGCCGTGGGTGTGCTGGCCGCCGACGATCACCGCGCGCCGGTAATCCTGAAGGGCGGCGGCAACGAT
>JAJDNR010000218.1 GCA_022340565.1 Desulfofustis sp. | reverse complement strand
TGACCGGCTTTCCGTGCTGACAAGAAAGTATTAGAATCCGCCGTTAAGCGCAAGCTCTTAACCGAGGTGTCGATCGGCGGGTTATATCAGACGAGCGCCGCGGCCGGAGCAAGGCCGATCGATACCCGATTCGGTGATCCCGGATTTTTGCGTTGCGCCGGAAGGGATAATGCGGTAGTGACACGTGGTTGAGGCTCAGGGTCCGGTAGACTCCTGGACGCTCCTTCGCTTATATGTGGAACGGCAGAGGCTGACGAAAATGAATCTGATACTGCTGATCGTGGTGGTGCTCTCCGGGTGTGTGCTGATGACGCTGATCGCCCCGCACGATATTGCGCTGAGTACCTGGCTGTACGAGCGTAAGGCCGGGTGGCTGGTGAACCTGATGTCAGATTCGGTGTTCGAGCTGGAGATGATCGGCGGCGGCGATCTGATAGTTTTTTTCGCGGTTCTCAGCCTGTTGCTCTATGTCGGATCGTCGCTGATCGATGTGGACTGCAGCACTCATCGGCTGTTGTTCAGCATCCAGACGTGGATGAACAGGCGCCCGCAGTGGACCGACTGGCTCAGACGGCAGCGTTTCAGACTCGAGTTCCTGGTGGTTTCGACCTTCTGCTGTTCGACGCTGATGGTCAAGCTGCTGAAATGGACCATGGCAAGACCCCGTCCCAAAAAATATTTCCGGGGGACCTGGCCGTTTTACGAGTGGTGGGAGGTCGGTCCCTATTTTCTCGATGAAGGGTCCTACCGGGCCAGTTTTCCCAGCGGCCATACCGCCTCGGTCATCACCTTGATGGCGCTGGTCTATGTGCTGCTGTTCAGTTTCGGGGACCGGCCCCGGAGGCGTTCAGGCGGCATGCTGCTGCTGTTTACCCTCGCGTTCGCGGCGGTGATGGCGGTCGCCCGGGTGATGACCAGGGCCCATTGGCCGACCGATGTGACCTTTTCGATTTTCGGCGGGTGGGTGCTCATCCATATCCTGTTTTTTTACGGGCTGCGGGTCGCTTCGGGGGGAGCCGCAGCGGCACCCGCTGAATTCTGTCCCCCTCCCCCATTCAGGGCAATCCGTCTGTGCTGGTACCTGACGCTCTTCAGCCTGTCGCTGGCAGGCCTGTTTATCGGGCTGCGCCATGTCTTGAATGGCCGCTGGCCGTGGCTGGGATTGGCAGCGCTCGCGTCGCTACCGTTGCTTGTCTATTCGGTTGTGAAGTCCAGAGAAGAAGGGCTGTTTAGTGACCGTTTTAGCTGAACCGGAACCGCTGCCCAAGGGATATCCTGGAGCTGGCATCGACGCCAGTTTCCCGGCAATAGCGGATGTTAAGCCCGGCCAGCAGACGGTTGAACGGGTCGAGATAGAGCAGGTCATCGTGGCTGAACCGATACGACTGGGAAAAATTCAGCGGGCAGACCGATACCTCGATGCGCTCGTTTACTTCATCGATATAAGCGATGGGCAGGCCCTGGGTCCGGCAGATCAGCGGCCGGAGCGTATAGACGCTGCATAGATCGTCGATCAGAAGGCCGCAGCGGTCTGTGCTGTCATCGGCAAGAGCGGTCACTGACCGCTGCCCGAGTTGTTCGCCGATCAGTGCCGCCTCGATCGGGGCAACGCTGAAACGGCGGCAGCACGAGGAGCAGCCCGGCATGCAGCGCAAATGTTCGTGCAGGCGTCCGGCGAGCCGGGCCGTCGAACGGTCCACATCTCCGATGAGTGCCCGGTAAGCGTCTCTGAGCGGCGACGAAACAGGGGGTAAATCGATGGGATTCATGGGCGGTGTCAGATGATCGTGGGGGCGTCGTATCGGCACGTAATACCCTACATCGAGGATTTGTGAAACCCCTTATTGGAATCATTACCGGGAAACTCAATCGCGATCCCTGTCCACCCGCGCCGGGCACCGGTGTGGCTGCAGACATGATGTGCGCGTTCGGGTGAGCTGCCGTGGTGGAGCGCTTTCAGGTATCACTGTCGGATCAGGGGCGCCGGCTTGACCAGTTCCTCGCTGATCACGCTGTTGGTCTGTCGCGGACCCGGGCCCGCAAAATCATCGATATCGGCGGTGTCCAGGTGGATGGAAAACGGGCTCGACAGGCCGGTTTGAGCCTCGAGCCGGGTCAGCGGATCGAACTTTATCAGGATGGCGGATCACTCGATCCCTATCGGATCGCGCCTGCCCAGATCGTCTTTCAGGATGCCTATATCATCGTCATCGACAAACCGTCCGGAGTGGAGACCCAGCCGACGCCTGCCCGTTACCGGGGTACCCTCTACGAAGCGCTGCAGGTGCTGCTGGAACGGGATAAAAGGTTCGGGCGAAAGCTGGAGATCGGCATGGTCCAGCGGTTGGACCGGGACACCAGCGGGCTGATCGTGTTTTCGATTCATCCCCGGGCCCATAAGGGACTGAGCGCCCAGATGCTGTCACGGTCGCTCACCAAAGTCTACCAGGCGCTGGTGTCCGGCACGCCGGATCCCGCTGCGGGGATGATCCGTTCCCGACTGCTCAGAGAGCGGCGCACCGGCATGATGAAATCGGTCGCCCGCGGCGGCAGGGAGGCGATCACCGCCTACCGGGTACTGCAAACCAGAACGGGCCCGATCGATGTGAGCCTGGTCGAAGTTGAACTGGTGACCGGCCGAACCCACCAGATACGGGCGCACCTGTCCGAAGCCGGCCATCCGCTGCTCGGCGATCGCCGTTACGGCGGCGTGCTGGAGTTGAGGGGATGCCGGTTCACCCGGCACCTCCTGCATTCGGCGCGGCTGAAACTGGTGCATCCGGTGTCGGGCAGGCCCCTGGAGTTTACCGCTCCTTTGCCGACAGACATGGACATCGAGCGTTTTAACCGGCGATAAGCACAAGCCCGTTGCAGATCCGAGTTAATTCTTGAAACTGTGCACCGGCGCCGGCATCCTGCCTCCCCACCTGATGAATCTCGATGACTTGCCGACGTTGCGTACCGGCATGATCGGGCTTGACCCGAAGAGCCCTCCGAAACTGACCGAGTCGCCGACCTCCTTGCCGGGAACCGGGATAATGCGGACCGCGGTGGTCTTGTTGTTGATCATACCCACAGCCATCTCGTCGGCGATGATCGCCGCAATGGTGTCGCCGTCCACCGATCCCGGTATGGCGACCATGTCGATGCCCACCGAGCAGACACAGGTCATCGCTTCGAGTTTTTCCAGACACAAATCGCCGTTGCCGACCGCCGCGGCCAGAACCGCATCCTCCATCACCGGGATGAAGGCGCCGCTGAGCCCGCCAACGGTCTTCGACGCGAAGATGCCGCCTTTCTTCACCGCGTCGTTGAGCATCGCCACGATGGCCGTCGATCCGGGGGCGCCGATCGCATCGACGCCCAGGATGTGGAGGATCTCCCCGACGCTGTCGCCGACCGTCGGCGTCGGCGCCAGGGAGAGATCGACGACCCCGAAACTGACGCCGAGGATGTTGGAGACCTGACGGCCGACCAGTTCTCCGCAGCGGGTAACGCGGAAGGTGGTCTGCTTGATCTCCTCGGCGATATCGTCGAGCCTCAGTTTGCTCCGCGAGGAGATCAGTCGTTCGAGCGCGCGAGCGATGACGCCGGGGCCCGACACGCCGACGTTGAGCACCGTGTCGGCTTCCTCGAGACCGTGAATCGCCCCGGCCATGAACGGGTTGTCGCCCGGCTGATTGCAGAACACAACGAATTTGGCGGCTCCGAATCCCCCCTGGTCGCGGGTCTTGTCGGCGATATCCTTGATGGTGTCGCCGAGCATGGCCAGTGCGTCCATATTGATGCCTTTCTGGGACGAGCCGATGTTGATCGACGCACAGACCTTGTCTGAAACGGACAGCGCCTCGGGGAGGCTGTGGATGTATTCCCGGTCGGTACGGGTCATACCTTTTTCAACCTGGGCCGAAAAGCCGCCGAGGATGTCCACTCCGACCGAGTCGGCGGCCATATCAAGGCTGGCTGCCAGCTCGATGAAGCCGTCGCGGTCGAAGCCGGCGCCGACAAAGGAGATCGGGGTGATCGATATGCGTTTGTTCACGACCGGAATGCCGAGCGTGCGCGACACCAGGTTGCAGGTCTCCACGAACCTGCCGGCCTTGTCCGCAATCCGGGCCTTTATATTGGTGCATGTTTTATTCACCGACGGGGACCGGCAGTCGAGCAGGTTGATGCCCATCGTGACGGTGCGGACGTCGAGGTTTTCTTTTTGTATCATCTCGACGGTCGCCAGTATCTGGTCTGATCGCAGCATGATCGATGTCCTTTGCGGTTGATTGGGAAGTTTGGTTAAAACGGGATTTCGTTGGTCACCTTGAACAGGTCGTGATGCTGAAGCACAACCTGGAGGTGGTGTTCCTCGGCGTACTTCAGCAGTTTCCTGCGGACCTCGGTGATCGACGGAACCGCGGTGAGATCGAGCTGGAGCACCATCGTATAGGTATTTTTACTGGTGGTTGTGGCCAGGTCCATGATATTGATGTCATGTTCGAAACAGAATGAGCTGATGCCATAGACGATGCCCTTGCGATTGACACCCTGGGCGGTCATGATATAGGTGCGCTTCGGCAGCTTATCGGAGGTCGCGGTAGGTGGACCGAAGACTTCCCGGGCGACGATATCGAGCCTGGTCGGGCTGTCGATCCGGGCGACCCTGGCGATGAGCATGTCGGGCGTGACGTGGTCATCGAAGGTGGCGAACAGGATCATTGTCAGATACCCGCACAGCGTCGATTGATTCAGGTCTGCAAGATCGCCACCGAGCTCGTAAATGGCTCCGGTGATATCGGCGACGATGCCGGTCCGGTCCTGCGACATCACCGAAATGATCATCTGCCTGCTCATTTCACACCTCCCGTTTCAGGTATTCCATTCACAGGGCAGCCCCGACCCGCGCCGCCAGATCTCTGACCCGGGCAGCGGCCTCGCCGATGTCGAAGGAGAGAATAACGCGGTCCTGCATGATAAGCCTGCCGTCTATGATGACGGAGTCGACATTGCCCGCGCCGCCACTGTACACGAGCAGATCAGCGCTGTACAGGGGATTGAGGTGGGGCGTCGACAGGTCGACGAGGATCAGGTCCGCCCTGCCGCCGGTCTTGATCGCTCCCAGTCCGTCCAGACCGACGGCCTCAGCCCCCGAGGATGTCGCGCATCCCAGCACCTCCGCAGCCGGCAGCGCGGTGGGGTCGGCGCCGGCCAGCTTCTGCAGTTTCGCCAGCATATCCATCTCCCTGAACATGTCGAGGCTGTTATTTGACGCGCAGCCGTCGGTGCCGATGCCGACGGTGATGCCCCTTGCCAGCATCCCCCGTACCGGCGCGATTCCCGACGCGAGCTTGGCATTGCTCTGGGGGCAGGTGACCACCGACGCATCGCTCGCGGCAAGCAGGTCAAGATCGTGCTCGTCGGCCCACACCGCGTGGATGCAGGTGCAGTTATCGTCGATCAGGCCGAGGGCATGGAGATGCTTGATCGGAGAAGAACCCCGGGGGTCGGTAATCTGGGTCATCTCGGACCGGGTTTCGGCGATATGGGTGAGCAGTCTGACTCCTTTCGCATCTGCCAGCTCCTTGGCTTTTTTGAGGGTTGCCGGAGAACAGGTGTACGGGGCATGCGGGAAGACGGCAGGGGTGATCAGGGGGCTTGTCCCCAGCCAGTTGTCGACGAATCGGGCGACGGTTTCGATGTTTTTGGCGGGATCGGGCACGCTTGGTGCCGGGAAATCAACGATGCCGTGTCCGACCACGGCCCGCATGCCGGCATCGTTGAAGGCCCGTGCCGCCTCACTGCTATGAAAGTAGGCGTCAGCCACGCAGGTGGTGCCGGAGCGGATCATCTCGGCGGCGGCGAGCTTGGTGCACCAGTAGGCCATCTCCCGGTTGACATGGGCCGCCTCCGCCGGAAAGATATGGTTGCGGAGCCAGTCCTGCAGCGCCAGGTCGTCGGCGAAGCCGCGAAACAGCGTCATCGCGCCGTGGGTATGGCCGTTGACGAGGCCCGGCATCAGCAGTCTGGAGCGGGCGTCGATTACCTGCGCGTCACCCGGCCCGGGAAAATGGTCCATGGACCCGACAGGGCCGATGAATCCTCCCTCGATCGCTACGAACCTGCCGTCCTGGAGCGGGCGTCCTGCTTCACTCAGCAGGGTTGCATTGACGATGACCAGCGTGGGCGCCATGGAACATTCCCGGTATACAAAAACACGTGTATTTTAGGCAATTGCCGTTACTATAAACCGATAATGTCTTATTGTTAAACGGGATATTTCAGTCCCCGCAAATCTGCTGAAACCGACCAGTCAATAATTTGAATTTGTTAAAAAAAACGATTACGAAGAGATGCCGAAAAATCGCTTTATCACCGACCTGGCCGACGGCGAGCAGATCGATGATCTGTTTATGATCAAGAACGTGCGGCTGGCCGAGACCAGAGCGGGCAAACCGTACCTGTCCCTGGTATTTTCCGACAAAAGCGGGGAGATCGGCGGACCGGCCTGGGACAACGCGGAAACCCTCGAAAAGGTCTGCGCTGTCGGCGATGTGGTGAGGGTCAACGGTCAGGCCCAGATGTACCGCGACAAGCTTCAGCTCAAGGTCGACACCATCAGCGCGGTCGAACCGGCTTCCTACCGGCTGGATGATTTCGTCGCGGCAAGCAGCCGCAAGCCGGCGTCGATGGAGTCGGAACTCAGCGAACGCATCAGGGAGGTGAAACATCCGTTCATCCGCAAGCTGCTCACCGCCGTCTTCGACAAAACCGAAGTCGGGGAGCGCTTCAAGAGTGCGCCGGCGGCCAAGGGGATTCACCATGCCTACCTCGGCGGCCTGTTCGAACATTCACTGTCGATGGCCAGGGTTGCATCGCTGCTGGCGGATCACTACACGGGGATCGATAAAGATCTGGTGATCGCCGGGGCGCTGCTGCACGACATCGGTAAGACCGTTGAACTGCACAACGAGGTGGGAGTCATCGACTATACCGATATCGGCAGGCTGAAGGGGCATGTGGTGATCGGCAGCGAATTCATCGGTCGGGTTGCCGATCAGATCGGGGATTTCCCGAAGGAACTGCTCGTCCATATTCAGCACCTGGTTCTGAGCCATCACGGCAGGCAGGAATTCGGTTCCCCGGTGGTGCCGATGACCGCCGAGGCGCTGCTGCTCAGTTTCATTGACGATATGGACGCCAAGATGAACCTGGTCGAGCAGTTGTCGCGCAAGACAAAATCTGCGGATCCGGTCTGGAGCGAGTATCAGCGCAGCCTCGATCGTTATATCCTGCTGAAGCCGGCGCCGGTCGATCAGCGTGGCAAAGAGCCCGAACCGCAGGATAATGCAGTGAAACAGCAGACCCTGTTCTAGAAAGCCATGGCCGGAACTCTGTCATTTGCCGGGCTTGCCGGTCAGGAACGGGCAAAGGCCGTGTTAAGACGGGTATTTCAGTCCGGACGGATGGCCCATGCCTATTTGTTCCGCGGGCCTGACGGGGTCGGCAAGGCAAAATGTGCCCGGCTTGTCGCGGCCCGCGTCAATTGCCGGCAGCCGGACGAGGAGGGCGCCTGCGGTGTCTGTGCGTCCTGCCGGAAATGCCTGTCCGGAAACCATCCCGACCTGGTCAGTCTGTCACCGGTCAATGGGACCATCAAAATCGACCCGGTGCGGGAGCTGTGCCGTTCGCTCTCCTATCCCCCGTACGAATCGGAGCGGCGGGTGGTGATCATCGAAGACATCCACACGATGACCCAGGCTGCCGCCAACAGTCTGCTCAAAACGCTCGAGGAGCCGCCCGAGCATAATCTGTTGATCCTCACCGCGGAGGCGAGCAAGGAATTGCTGCAGACGGTCGTGTCCCGTTGCCAGGTCATAAACTTTCACAATCTGTCCCCGGAGCAGACCATGGAGGTGCTGATGAAGCTGCAGCCAGAGCTCGATGCTGAGGAGGCTGAGCTGCTGGCCGGGCTTTCCGACGGCTGTCCTGGAACAGCACTGGTTCTGCAGAGCAAGGATTTGATCAGCCGTTACCGGGTGGTCCGGGAGGTGCTGGAACACTCATCGGAGCCAGCTGCCGGGGTGACCGAGGTGCTGCTTGAGGCGGAACAACTTGCCTCGCTGAAAGCGGATCTGCCGCTGTTTCTGGGACTGCTTCGGATGTGGGTGCGTGACCGGCTATTCCAGCAGGATGACGGGAGCGATCTGGGTCCATGGCAGCGGCGGCTTGACCATATCGACCGGGCACAGCGCCAGCTGGCGCGGAACTGCAACCGTACACTGGTGTGCGAGGTTCTCCTTTTTAATTTACAATCACCGGTCCCTGAAGTATCCTTATAGATTCACCTCTGTTCCATATTGGGTGGGGGTTGGCAGGCAATCATGAGCGACGACACACGCGAACAAGACAACCAGCCGTCGGATCCGCTGATCCGTTTTTATCGGATCCGCTTTCGCACTCAGGGCCAGGAATTCACCGCTTCGACAGGGATAGAGGGTCTGAAGCGGGACGAGATCGTGATGGTGAAAACCGATCATGGGCTGGAGCCGGCGGTTGTTTTCGGACCTGCTCCCTGCGTTTCCGGTCCGGGCGACACCCGCAAATCCAGTTTCGAAATTTCACGGCGCCCCACCGCCGATGAGGAGAACCGCTACCAGAATCTTCCCGGTCATGAGTCGGCGGCGTTTGATATCTGCCGGGAACTGATCGCCAAGCACTCCCTGCAGATGCGGTTGATCTGGGTGGAGAAGTTTTTCAACGGCAGCAAGATGATCTTCTATTTCACCGCCGATTCACGGGTTGATTTCCGGGGACTGGTCAAGGATCTGGTCCAGGAGTTTCGGACCCGGGTCGAGATGCGCCAGGTCGGTGTACGGCACGAAACGAAAATGATCGGCGGTCTCGGGGTGTGCGGCCGTGAGCTGTGCTGTTCGTCATTCATGAAAAAATTCGACTCGGTGTCGATCAAGATGGCCAAGGAGCAGGATCTGCCGCTCAACCCGACCAAGATTTCCGGGGTCTGCAACCGGCTGCTCTGCTGTCTGACCTACGAGTACGGAACCTACCGGAGCCAGCGGCGGAAAATGCCCAAAGTCGGGCGCCGTCTGAAGCTCGGCGACCAGATCTGCCGGGTGAAACGGCAGATCCCGCTGCAGCAGGCAATCGTTGCCGATTGCGGGGAGGGGGAGGATCGGCTGCTGAAAATTGAAGAATGGTCCAATGCCGAGGTTCTCAGGGGAGACAAGGGAGGAGCGCGGCAGGATACGAAGCGTGCGGAGAGCGATACCGAACATTCCCCGGAGCACAACTGAGCGATGAGCAGAAAAGCGACCTACATCACTACCCCGATATACTACGTGAATGCCCAGCCCCATCTGGGGCACGCCTATTCAACCGTGGTTGCTGACACTTACAGCCGTTTCTGCCGCCTGCGCGGTGACGATGTCAGGTTCCAGACCGGCACCGACGAGCACGGCGACAAGATCGTAGAGGCCGCCGCCAAAGAAGGAGTCGAGCCGCGCCGTTACGTGGACACCATCGCGGCGCTGTTCAGAGACACCTGGCCGCTGCTCAATATCGGCTACGACCGCTTCATCAGGACCACCGACGAAGACCATATCGCGGTGGTGCGCCAGATATTGCAAAAGGTCTACGACGGAGGAGACATCTATTTCAGCCAATACAGCGGGCTCTACTGCACCGGCTGCGAGCGGTTTCTGATCGAGCGGGAGCTGGTGGACGGCAAATGCCCCGATCATCTCGTCGCCCCCAAAGAGATCACCGAGCAGAATTACTTCTTCAGCATGTCCAAGTATCAGCAGCGGTTGATCGACCATATCAGAAGCCATCCCGAATTCGTCACTCCCGAGCGCTATCGCAACGAGGTGTTGTCGTTTCTGAGCGATCCCCTGGAGGACCTCTGTATTTCGCGTCCGGCAAGCAGGCTCAACTGGGGAATCAGGCTGCCGTTCGACGACAAGTATGTGACCTATGTCTGGTTCGACGCGCTGATCAACTATCTGACCGGCATCGGCTACCCAGACGGGCCCCGTTTCAGTCACTACTGGGCGGGAGCCGAGCACCTGATCGCCAAAGACATCCTCAAGCCCCACGCCATCTACTGGCCGACCATGCTGATGGCCGCCGGCATCGACCTGTACCGCAAACTGCACGTGCACGGTTACTGGAACGTCGATGAGACAAAGATGTCGAAGAGTCTCGGCAATGTCATTCGGCCCTCCCAGCTGGTGGAAGATTACGGTGTCGATACGTTTCGTTATTTCAGTCTCAGGGAGATGTCGTTCGGTCTCGATGCATCGTTTTCCCACGATGCCGTGATCGCCCGCAACAACGCCGATCTCGCCAACGATCTCGGCAACCTGTTCAGCCGGTCACTGTCGATGATCGAGAAATACTGCGATTCGACGGTTCCCCGTCCGGATGCCGCCGATAAAGACCGCGAGCTGCAGGATGCGGCCCGGACAATGTGCGACAGCTACCTCAAACAGATGGGTGATTTCAGATTCCACCTGGGATTGCAGGCGGTATGGGAGTTCGTCGCTGCGGCAAACCGTTACATCGTCCACAATGAGCCGTGGGCGCTGGCCAGGGACGGACAGCAGCAGCCGCGTCTTCAGACCGTTCTCTACAATCTTGCCGAGAGCCTGAGGCTTCTGGCGCTGGTACTGAAACCGGTGATGCCGGGAACCGCCGAGAAGATGATGCGGGGACTCGGTATTTCTCCAGACAGCGAAGAGATGCAAACCCTCGAGCAGGGAGGCCGCTGGGGACTGTCGATGCCGGGGACCAGGCTGGTGAAGATCAGAAACCTGTTCCCGCGTATCGATGTCAAACCCAGGAAAGAGGCCGTCAAGCCTGAGCTGCCGCAGGATACAGACCAGCAGGCTGGACAAACCATCGAGTTCGATCAGTTCAAGGCCGTGGATCTGAGAGTCGCCCGGGTTGTCGGCGCGGAGCGGGTGGAAAAATCGGAGCGGCTGCTGAAGCTCAGCGTCCTGGCGCCCGAAGCCCGCACCATCGTGTCCGGCATCGCCGGAAGCTACGCGCCGGAGGAGCTGGTGGGCCGCAATGTAATCATCGTCGCGAACCTCAAGCCGGCCAAGTTGATGGGCATCGTTTCGCAGGGCATGGTGCTGACGGCACAGGGCCGGGATGAAAACGGCAAAGACCGTTTCATCCTGCCGGCGGTGGATCAGAGCGTGGAACCAGGCGGCAGGATCGCCTAACCAAGAGTCAATGGTGGATATGGTATGTTCGTTGCGTCAAATTTTCTGATGGCGTTCGCCGGGATCGTCGATTTCCTGCTCACCGCCTATATGTGGGTGATCATCGGGCGGGCGGTCATCTCCTGGGTGAACCCCGATCCCTATAACCCGATTGTGCGGTTTCTATACGAGATTACCGAACCGCTGCTGGGGCGGATACGCCGATTTCTGCCGATCAGCATGGGGGGGCTGGACCTGTCCCCGATCATCCTGATCGTGGTCATCATGTTTCTGCAGAGTTTCCTCGTCCCGACGCTGAAACAGATGGCCCTGGGAATCGGATAGGCAGCGGAGCAAGATTAGCCAGACCGGAGGGGAACAGCCATGGCGATCAGTCCGGAAGATATCACCAGCAAAACCTTTCAGAATAAATTCATGGGGGTGCATCCCGATGAAGTGAAATCACACCTGGAGAACGTGGCCGCTGAATTCAGGCAGCTCCAGGAGCGGGTTACCGGACTGGAGCGGACCGTTGCCGAACAGCAAGCATCGATGAAGCGGGCCGCCGACGATCAGCGGGCCTTTGAAGATGTCACCAGGGTGTTCAAGGACAATATCGAGAAGCTCAAATCGGAACTGCGGGTCAAAGAGCAGAACGGGACCGAGCTGCTCAAGGGGCTCGACAGCATGCGACACCAGGTCGAGCAGGTGCGCAAGGAAAAAGAGGGTCTCCAGGGAGAACTGAACACACGAGATACCCGGATCTCAGAACTCGAGAGCACCTACCGGATGTCGCGAGCGGCGGTCGATGAACTGCGCAAGAAGCTGGTGCTGCTCGAAACGGAAAATTCGGCTTTGAGGACCGAGGCCGCGGAACATGAACGGCAGCTCAGCAAGGCTCGTGAGGAACTGGGCGATTTGTCCGAGCGGGCCCATCACGATTCAAGTCG
>JAJDNR010000042.1 GCA_022340565.1 Desulfofustis sp. | reverse complement strand
GAGGAGGCGTTATGAACTATCTGAAGAGAATCATCCTGGCAACCGCCGCAGCAGCCCTGGTCGCCGGCCTGTGCGTATCCGCCCAGGCCAAGGAATGGCGGGGCTGGAACATCCACGTGGCCGGCTACCCGAACACCGTGGCCATGGATAAGTTCGCCGAACTGCTCAAGGAGAAATCCGGCGGCAGGCTGACCGTGAAGATGTATCATTCCGGCACCCTCGGCAGCCAGCCCGATGCCATCGAGCAGCTCCGCATCGGCGGCATCGAGATCGGCAACTTCAACCTCGGGCCGCTCGGCCCCATCGTCCCGGAGGCCAACGTGGTGTCCCTGCCGTTCATCTTCAAGGACGTCGACCACATGTGGCGGGTGCTCGACGGCAAGGCCGGCGATATCATCAACGAAGGCATGACCAAGTACGGCATCGTGCCGCTGGCCTGGTACGACGCCGGCGCCCGCTGCTTTTACAACTCCAAGCATCCGATCAACACGCCGGCAGACGTTGTCGGCATGAAGGTGCGGGTCATGAACAACGACCTCTACTCGGGGATGATCGCGGCGCTCGGCGGCAACCCGTCTCCGATGGCCTTTGCGGAAGTGTATCAGTCGCTGAAGACCGGGGTCGTCGACGGTGCCGAGAACAACTGGCCGTCGTACGAATCGACCGGCCATTACGAGGTGGCGAAATACTACTCGCTGTCCCAGCACCTGATCATCCCCGAGACGCTGTGCATCAACGCCAAGGTGTGGGCGGGTCTGAGCCCGGAAGATCAGAAGATCGTCAAGGAGGCGGCGGTGGAATCGGCGATGCTGCAGCGCAAGCTCTGGAAGGAGCGGGAAGTGGCGAGCAAGGATAAAGTCCTGGCCGCCGGCGTCGAGTACAACGAAATTCCGGACAAGAGCGCGTTTCAGGCTGCCATGAAGCCGGTCTACGAGAAATTCTTGAAGGACAACCCGAACCTCAAGACCCTGGTTGAAACCATTCAGAATACCCCGTGATCGGGAACCGAGAGTCACCGGTGACCTTACCGCCAGCTCGGGGAGGTCACCGGTGAGGCGCCGAAGCCGATCTTTGCCTGTATCCGAGGTACGGGCCGGGGAAATGCAGGCACGTGTTGATCCGTATCTCATACATCGCGGAAACTCGACAGGAGCAGACGGTGATCTGTATGGCGCCTGGCACCTCTCCCAATGAACTCTGACCTGGAGGGGGAAAACATGAACAAAATATCGTTTGACTTAACCGGCAAAGTGGCTCTCGTCACCGGCGCAACCCACGGGATCGGCATGGCTGTGGCCAAGGGACTTGCCCAACAGGGCGCAAAAATCTGTGTGAACGACATCGACCAGACCAAACTGGAGGCATGCGAGGAAGCATACCGGAAAGACGGTGTCGAGGTGTACCGGCTCATATTTGATGTCACCTCCGAAGCGGATGTTGATCGCGGGATCTCCCAGATTGAAAGGGATGTGGGGCCGATCGACATCCTCGTAAACAATGCGGGCATCATCAAACGGATTCCGATCCTCGACATGGATATCGCCGAATTCAAGCAGGTAATCGAGGTCGATCTGGTCTCACCGCTCATCGTCTCAAAACGTGTGGTGCGCTCCATGATCAAACGGCGGGCCGGCAAGATCATCAACATGTGTTCGATGATGAGCGTCTACGGTCGGCAAAACGTCTCAGCGTACGCCTCTGCCAAGGGCGGACTGAAGTTGCTGACGCAGAACATGTGCTGCGAGTGGGCGAAGTACAATATCAACATCAATGGTATTGGGCCGGGTTATATCGCCACCGCCCAGACCGCTCCGATACGTGTCGGCGGACATCCGTTCAATGACCTGGTCATGACGCGCACCCCCGCCAATCGTTGGGGTGAGCCCGAGGATCTTGCCGGGGCGGCGATTCTGCTGGCATCTGAGGCGGGACGATTTATCAACGGGCAGGTAATCTATGTTGATGGCGGGATTCTTGCCAACTTCGGTTATGTCCAGGGCGAGAACGAACCGTAATGAAACCAGAGGAGTCATGCTACTTTTTACTTTAACACGGAGGAGGTATGTTATGAGAAAGATGCTCAAATCACTTCTTGTTTTTCTGACTGTCATGAGCTTTGCTTCCATTGGCAGCGCTGCGATGACCCTCAAGCTCGGTCATTATGCCAATGCGGAACATGCCGGGAACAAGGCCGCCCAGATGTTTGCCGACGGCGTGAACCAGCGCACCAACGGCGAGATTACGGTAGAAATCTACCCGAACAACGAGCTGGGAAATCCGCCCGAGGTTCTGGAACAAAATGTTCTTGGAGTCATCGATATGAGTCTGCCGACCCAGGGCCAGCTCGCCAAATATTCGAAAAAATTCGGCTGTGTGATGTTGCCGTTCGCCTATGAAAGCTATGACCACGCCTACAAGGTGCTGGATGGCCCGTTTATCGAGTGGGCGGGCCCCGAGCTTGAACAGGCGGGCCTGGTTTTTCTGGCCAACTGGGAGTGGGGTTTCAGAAACCTCACCAACAGCGTTCGGCCAATCAACACACCTGAAGATGCAGCGGGGCTGAAGATTCGTACACCTCCCGAACTGCCGATCCAGGCAGCCATGGAAGCGATCGGGGCGACGGTCCAGACCATCCAGTTTTCCGAACTGCCGATGGCTCTCAAACAGGGGGTCGTCGACGGCCAGGAAAACCCGGTCAGCGTCATCTACGCATTCAAGATTTATGAGACCCAGAAATACCTGGCAATGACCGGCCACAACTACAATTCGATGGTCCATGTAATGAGCAAGAAGACATGGAACAAGCTGACTCCGGAGCAGCAGGCGATCGTCAAGGAAGAAAGCAAGAAGGCCGGAGATTACATGCGACAGGCCCTGCGCGACGCCGAAGCAGATCAGATCAAAAAACTCGAGGAGCTCGGCATGGAAGTGACGAGACCCGATGTCGCCCTGTTCAAGGCCAAAATGGGTCCCGCGTACGAACGGATGAAGGAATCGGTCGGGGCTGAAAACCTCGAGCAGTTCCTCATCATGCTTGATTCCACCAAATAGAACCGTTGAATTCGCCCAATTCCTCCCCTCACCCGGGCGCCGGAGCAGGTGGGCACCCGGGTGAGCCGCATCAGCGTGCCCACGCCTCTCCAGCTGAAGCCGTATGACCACGCTGATCATCTTCCTGGCCCTGATCTCGCTGATTCTCGTCGGCGTGCCCATCGCGGTGAGCATGGGACTGACGGCCGTCGGGACCTTCGTGGCCATGGGCCAGGCAGATATCCTGACCATGGTGGCTCAGCGCATGTACGCCTCGACCACCTCGTTCACCCTGCTGGCCATCCCCTTCTTCATTCTCGCCGGAAACCTTATGAACACCGGCGGCATCACCGAGCGCATCTTCCGTTTCGCCAGGGCCCTGGTGGGACACATCTGGGGCGGGCTGGGTCAGGTGAATGTGATCGCCAGCATGATTTTCTCCGGCATGTCGGGCGCCGCCGTGGCCGATGCCGCGGGCCTGGGAGTAATCGAGATGAAGGCGATGCGGGACAACGGCTACGATTACCGTTTCTCCGCGGCGATAACCGCCGCATCATCGACCATTGGGCCGGTGATACCGCCGTCCATCCCCCTGGTCATCTACGGCTTCCTCACCGAGGTGTCGGTCAGCAGGCTGTTTCTGGCCGGCGTCATCCCCGGCGTGCTGATGGGTTTGGCCCTGATGGTTGCAGTCTATCTCATCTCTCGAAGACGCAGGTATCCCCGCGACAAGCGGGCTCCGCTGACAGAGATTCTGGCCAGCGGCAGGGCGGCCGCGCTGCCGCTGATGACCCCGGTGATCATCGTCGGCGGCATTCTCAGCGGGCAGTTCACCCCCACCGAGGCGTCGGTGGTGGCCTGCCTCTGGGCGCTGCTTCTCGGGCTCGTGGTGTATCGCTCGATCAGAATCAGAGATCTGCCGGCGCTGTTCTGGGATACCCTTACCCACACCATCCGCATCATGTTCATCATCGCCGCCGCCGGACTGTTCGGCTGGCTGCTCATTTTAAACCGGATACCCGTTCAGGTTATCAACGGCCTGACTACCTTGAGCGCCAACCCGCAGATCGTGATGCTGATAATTATCGGTGTATTGCTGATTTTCGGCTGTTTCCTGGAGGGGATTGCGGTATTGCTGATCACCATTCCGATCTTTCAGAAGATCATCGTTCATTATGCGATCGACCCGGTCCAGTTCGGCATCATCATGACCCTTGCATCGATGATCGGGCTGCTCACCCCGCCGGTGGGCATGTGCCTCTACGCGGTATCGAGCATCACCAAGTTATCCATCGGCGAGCTGACCAGAGAGATCTGGCCGTATCTCCTCGGCATTTTCGCCGTACTGCTGGCGGTGGCGTTTATCCCGG
>JAJDNR010000058.1 GCA_022340565.1 Desulfofustis sp. | reverse complement strand
ATTCAGAATCATGCTCTTGAAGTAACGGAGCTGGATATATAGGCTGAACTCAGATTATGACAACAACAGAAACAGAACTTGCCGAGGAGAGAACCCAGTCGGTCTCGGTTGAGAAAGAGCTCAAAAAGTCGTATCTCGATTATGCGATGTCGGTCATTGTCGGTCGGGCCCTGCCCGACGTGCGGGACGGGCTGAAACCGGTGCATCGCAGAGTGTTGTTCGCGATGCGGGAAATAGGGGTGTTCTTCAACCGGCCCTACGTGAAGTCGGCCCGTATCGTCGGTGATGTCATTGGTAAGTATCACCCTCACGGCGATACCGCTGCTTATGACACGCTGGTCAGGATGGCTCAGGACTTTTCGATGCGCTATCCGCTCGTCAACGGACAGGGCAACTTCGGTTCACTGGACGGCGACGCGCCGGCGGCGATGCGTTACACGGAAGCGAGGATGACCCGCATCGACCGGGAAATTGTTGCCGATCTCGACAAGGAAACAGTCGATTTCGTGCCCAACTACGACAATTCCTTGGCCGAGCCCTCGGTCATGCCGAGCCGGATTCCCAATCTGCTCGTGAACGGTTCTTCAGGGATCGCCGTCGGTATGGCCACCAATATTCCTCCGCACAATCTCAGCGAGGTGATCGATGGCCTGATCAGTCTGATCGATGATCCCAATATGACGGTGCATCAGCTATTTACAATCATCACCGGACCAGATTTTCCAACCGGCGGCCTGATCTGTGGAAGGGCCGGCATCCGGGAGGCGTATGAAACCGGCCGAGGTGTGATCATCATGCGGGCGCGGGCCGATATCGAAAAAACCAGGGACGGACGAAGGGAGTCTATCGTCGTCGATGAGATTCCGTATCAGCAGAACAAGGCGGTGCTGGTCGAACGGATTGCTCAGCTGATCAAGGACAAGAAGATTACCGCGATATCGGAGATCCGGGACGAATCAGATCGTCACGGCACGCGCATTGTAATGGATTTAAAAAAGGACGAGATCGCCGAGGTGGTCATCAATCAGCTGTACAAGATGACGCCGATGCAGAAGTCCTTCGGTATCATCTTTCTGGCAATCGTCAACAACCGGCCGGAAATTCTCAACCTGAGGCAGATGCTGGAGCATTTCATCCAGCACCGCAAGGTCGTCGTGTACCGGCGGACCGCTTATGAACTGCGCAAGGCTGAAGAACGGGCTCATATCCTGGAAGGTTTGAGTATCGCCATCAACAACCTCGATGACGTTGTCGAGTTGATCAAGGCCGCGAAGACACCTGCTGAAGCAAAGGAACAGCTGATGGAGCGCTATGCCCTGTCGGCGATCCAGGCGCAGACGGTTCTTGAAATGCGGCTGCAGCGGCTGACCGGCCTCGAACGGGAAAAAATCGCTCTCGACTACCGGGAGATTCTTGAAGAGATCAAGCGGCTCAACGCCATTTTACATGACGAGGGGCTGGTGATGAACATCGTCAAGGAAGAGTTTGTCGAGATCAAACAGCAATACGGCGACGAGCGCAAGACGGAGATCATCGACGCGGCTGACGAGATTCTGCCCGAAGACTTGATCGCCCCTGAAGATATGGCGGTCACGGTGACTCACACCGGATACATCAAGCGCAACCCGGTCAGTCTCTACCGGTCCCAGCATCGCGGCGGCAAAGGGGTGAGAGGGGTCAGCAACATCGAAGAAGATTTCGTTTCAAATCTCTACGTCGCGTCGACGCTCGACACCTTTCTGTTCTTCACCAATCACGGCAAGGTCTTCTGGAGAAAGGTTTACCAATTACCGCTGGTGGGTAGGACCGCCAGGGGTAAAGCCATCGTCAACCTGCTCGAGCTGACCGAGGGTGAAAAGGTGGCGGCAATTTTACCGATCTCCAATTTCGAAGACGAGTACGACACCAAAACCATCATGATGGTAACCAAATACGGACGGGTGAAGAAAACCAGCCTCAAGGAATTCAGCAGGCCGCTCAGAAAGGGCAAGCGGGCGCTGACCATCAATGAGGGAGATGAAATCATCACCGCCCATCTGCTGCGCGGCGAAGACACCGTTTTCATGATCTCGCGCAACGGCATGTCGATACGGTTTCACGAATCGGATGTCAGGACCATGGGGCGCACCGCGGCGGGGGTGCGGGGGATCATGCTGAAGGGTGATGATTATGTGGTCGGCGCCAACGTGCTGCGGGAAGACAGCGTCAAAACCGTTCTCACGGTTACCGAAAACGGCTACGGTAAACGCAGCCAGGCCAGCGATTACCGGATCCAGGGGCGCGGCGGCAAGGGCATCATGGCGATCAAGCCAAGCGAGCGCAACGGCGACGTGGTCGGGGCGAAGATCGTCGATGACGGTCAAGAGGTGATCCTCATCGCCGATACCGGTAAAATGATCCGCATGCCGCTGGATACGGTCCGGGTGATCGGCCGTACCACCCAGGGGGTGAGGCTGATCCACCTGGATCCGGACGAAAAGGTCGTGGCCATGGATGTGGTAGAGGCAGACGAAGCCGAGGACGAGGAAGCAGAGATCCAGGATGAGTAATCCGCGGATCGGAGTCATCGGCGCTGGATCATGGGGAACCGCTCTGGCCCTGCTGCTTGCTGAAAAATTCTTCGATGTATACCTCTGGGCGCATCGCCAAGCCCATGTCGAGGCTTTGCGCCGTGATAGACAGAACCGCGCCTACCTGCCCGGTTTTCCCTTTCCTGAGACGCTGATTCCAACCTCCTCGATCCGGCAGGCGGTGGCAGGCGCCGATGTCGTGCTGATGGCGGTGCCGTCGCACGGGTACCGGGAGGTATTCGCGCAGGTTATCGGCTGTGCGACCGCTGAACCCATTTTTGTATCGGCGACCAAGGGTATCGAAAACGAATCCTTGAAAACCATGACGCAGGTCATGGAAGAGTGCCTGGTTGAATCTCAAAAGCCCCCTACCCCCCTTGCCGTTCTGAGTGGACCGTCCTTTGCGAAAGAGGTCGCCGAAAACGTTCCGACCGCGGTAACCATCGGATGCTCCGATGAGGCGGTAGCCGGACACTTGCAGAAGCTGTTCAGTACATCATTCTTCCGGGTTTACACAAGCGGCGATGTGATCGGTCTTGAAATCAGTGCAGCGCTGAAAAACATTATCGCCGTTGCGGCCGGTATCTGCGATGGTCTGGAGTTCGGAACGAACGCCCGGGCCGCCCTGATAACCAGAGGGCTTGCGGAAATAACACGGCTGGGGGTTCTGCTCGGGGCGGAGCAGCAGACCTTTTATGGCCTCAGCGGAATCGGAGATCTCGTACTGACCTGCACCGGAGCACTGAGCAGGAACCGGCGTGTAGGCATGGAACTTGGGAAGGGAAAATCGCTCGAAGAAATTCTCGCCTCCATGTCGATGGTTGCCGAAGGCGTGAAGACCACCGGAGCGGTTTACGATATGGCAAAGAAGCTGGGAATCGATATGCCGATCCTCGAGCAGGTCCACCAGGTATTGTATCATAACAAAGACTGCCGGATGGCGGTCAGAGACCTGCTGGGCAGGGCGCTGAAATCCGAGCACGAGTAAAACAGATCGACTCGCTGATTACTGCGGTGGCGGAGCGCCGGTCTTTTCCTATCTGGTCATGAGGGAGTGGACGTCATCCCGGTCTTGTCGAGTGAATCGAGCATTCCCATGCTCATTTTGACCAATCGTTATGTTCAAATTCACGGTGGTCGGGTTGTGGAGGCATCTCTTCCATGAGCCGCTGTTCAAGCCATTTCATCACCTTGCCGAACTCCGAGCTGAGCTCCGCGAGCACCTTGCCCCGATGGCTTACCTTGTTCTTTTCCTCCACACTCAGTTCCGCAAAGGTCCTGTTCAACGGTTCGTAATAGAACAACGGGTCATAGCCAAAGCCGCTGCCGCCGCGGGGCTCGGTCAAGATGATTCCGTCGCAGGATGCCTCGTAGGTGAGAGCCGGCCCGGACGGAACCGCGATGGATAGTACGCATACGAAAGATGCCTTGCGATTGGTCTCCCCTGCCAATTGCTCGAGCAGTTTCTCGCAGTTCTGTCGGTCGCTGGCGTCATCACCGGCATAACGGGCCGAATAAACTCCCGGCGCGCCGGACAGCGCTTCGACCACCAGTCCGGAATCATCGGCTATGGCCGGAATTCCAAGAACCTTTGCATAATGGTGGGCCTTTTTGTAGGCGTTTTCGTCGAACGTCAAACCGTCCTCAATGGCTTCCGGGAGCGGGCCAAAATCGGCGAGGCTTTTCACCTCGATCGGAAACCCTGATACGAACTGCTTGAACTCTTTGACTTTATTCTGGTTTGTCGTCGCTAGTACCACGAGATTGAACATCGTTTTTCCTTAGTATTCTCAACTGTTTTTTCAATCGGTTGTCGTACCGTTCCTGCTCGCTGAAAATGCAGCCGCAATAGCTTTGCCGGTAGAGGCCCAGTGAGATCGATTCGTCAATGCCCTGCTGCCAGCCGGTCCTGAAATCACGATAGACAAACCCGACACCTTGGCGCTGGGCCGCCTGACGAGCCTGGTTGCAGATCAGGGCATGATTCTGGTAGGTGCTGTAGAGCAGCGTCGAAGTGAACCCGCTGTAACCGTTTTCAACCGCAATTTTGGCAGTCCGGCCGAGTCTCATTCGGTAGCAGAGTCCGCATCGCGCCTCCTCATTGAACACCACCTGGCGCAGGAACTGTTTCAAGCCGTAGTTACGGTCGATGATATACGAATACCCGCGGCTGCCGGCAAACTCGATAAAGGTATCCAACCGTTTTCTGAACTCACGATACGGATGAATATTGGGGTTGTAGAAATAGCAGCTGAACTCCCTGCCCTCCCCCTGCATGACTGAAGCCGGGAATACCAGGCACGGCGCGCAGCACACGTGAAGCAGAATAGACATCAGATCTTGTATTTCTTTGGATCGATCCCGTACTGGTGGATTTTGTAGTTGATTATCCGCAGGCTGGTGTCAAGATATTCAGCCGTTTTGGTCTGATTGCCGTTGTTTTTCTTCAGAGCATCTATAATAAGCTCTTTCTCGAAATTTTCCACAGCGGTCGAAAATGACAGCGGTTTGGTGCCGGAGGATGCTTCCGAGGCCTGCAGAGTTGGTGGTAGGTGGATTCCTTGAATGGCGTCGCCGTCGGCGATCAGGACCGCCCGCTCGATGCAGTTCTGTAGTTCCCTGACATTTCCGGGCCAGTGGTACTGGATAAGAAGATCGATTGCTGAAGTTGATATCCTTTTGATATTTTTGTTGTTTTCTCGGCAGAACTTATCAAGGAAAAACTCGGCAAGCAGTAGAATGTCGGTTCTTCTCTTGCGCAGAGGCGGCATGTAGATGGGAAACACGTTGAGCCGGTAATAGAGATCTTCCCGGAACGTTCCGTCCGACACCGCATTCTCGAGATCCTTGTTGGTGGCCGCTACCAGTCTCACGTCGCAGGAGATGGATTGGGTCGAGCCGAGACGCTGAAAACAGCGTTCCTGAACAACGTTGAGAAGTTTGACTTGAACGGAGTGGGAGATCTCGCCGATCTCGTCGAGAAACAGCGTTCCCCCTTCCGCATGTTCGAAGCGGCCGATTTTGCGCTCGTTGGCTCCGGTAAAGGCGCCCTTTTCGTGCCCGAACAGCTCGCTTTCCAACAGCGTCTCGGGCAGCGCCGAGCAATTGACCACCACGAAGGGCTTGTCCTTTCGCTTGCCGTTGTAGTGAAGTGCCTTGGCGACCAGAGTCTTACCGGTACCTGATTCGCCGCGCAGCAGGACGGTGGCGTTGGAATCGACAACCCGGTGAACCATTTCGAAGACATCCTGCATGCGGCTCGAGTTGCCGATGATGTCGTTGATCCGGTTCTTTTCAGACAGTTCTCGTTTGAGTTTGAGGTTTTCCGTGCGCAGATGGTCTTTTTCCCTGCTGACGATCTGCACCCTCCGCACGGTCTGGGCGATTATCGACGACAGCACGGTCAGAAACTGAAGATCATCGTTGGCTTGAGTCCCGAATCCGTCACGGTACATCCGGTCGATGCTGAGCGCACCGATAACCTGCTTCCCATCTTTGATCGGCACACAGAGAAATGATCGGTCCTTGTCGCTGATGTCTCCCCGTGATCGCGTCCGGTTGAGAAATAACGGTTCTTCTGCGATATGAGGTACGATGATCGGTTCCCCGGACGCAACGACACGACCGGTAATCCCCTCCCCTATCTTGTACTTGCCCCGTTTCCTCCCTTCTGCGGTGAGGCCGTGAGCAACCTCGATCTCGAGCTTGCCGGTAGTCGGGTTGACGATGGTGACGGTGCCGTTTTCCATCTGTTTATATTCGGACAGCAATGCCATCGCCTTTTCCAGACACTCGCTTAATATAAACGACGATGCGAGTTCTTTAGTAATTTCGTACAAACATTTTAAGTCATGAAATTGACTGTCTTTTTCTGTCTTTATTGGCATCGTTTAAAGAAAGTATGAAAAAAAAATATTCCAAAAATGTTTTTTAAAAGTGAATGTTTTTTACAAAAATGTACTATACACCAGTTGCCTGGTGACTGCAATGACATATTATTGACAGATTACTATTGAGATGGTACAAGAGAAAACCCTTGGAGGGATGGCCGAGTGGTTTAAGGCGGCGGTCTTGAAAACCGTTGTACGAAAGTACCGTGGGTTCGAATCCTACTCCCTCCGCCAGCGCACAGATACGGAGAGATGACCGAGTCGGCCGATGGTGCTCGCCTGCTAAGCGAGTGTGGGGGTAACACTCCACCGAGGGTTCGAATCCCTCTCTCTCCGCCAAAAATTCAGACCCGGCTGCACCGTAGCCGGGTCTTTTTTATCCCGTTAAAAGCCCCAGAGCAGCGAGCGTTCCACCCACCCCTCAAGGCCGCTGTCATGCTTAACGTGTGCCCAGCCATTCTGTTGCTTGATGGTTTTGAACACGACCCCGTAATAGGCTTTACCGACAATCTTGTATGTGGTACCCGGACCGCTTCTGATGTTGATCTTCTGATTCTGATTCTTGTTAACCTTGACGATCATGTGACCGTCGGTGGACGTGAGGTTTTTATACAGCCATCCGGTATCTCCTTCGAAATCCTCAACTTTCAACCAGCTCCCCTGCTCTTCCAATACTTTCAGAGGAAACCCGCTGCCGTATTTCCATTTTATCGAGTATTTGGTGCCGGGCCCTGAACGAAGATTGACGTTGTCACCGGCAACGCTCACCATCTTGGCAAATGCCGATACCGATAGAGCGATGATAATAAGAGAAATAACGAGACTTACGATGTATTTCCTGATCATAACGTGATATCTGTGTGTTTAATAATTATTGTTCTGCGCCCTGGGTCAGCATACTGATGATCCGTTCGAGATCGTCATAGGAGTAGTAGGCAATTTCAATTTTTCCCCTGCTGCCGTTCTGATTGATGACTACCTGGGAACTGAGTCTGTTGGAAATCTGATTCTCGAAGGCCTTGCAGACCGACCTTGATAATTCACTGTCGTTCTTTTTCGATGCTGGTTTGGAGACAGGTTGTCTGGTGGCAGTACGTATCAACTGTTCAGTTTGCCGAACTGACAGTTTTTTGGCGATGACCTGATCACGAAGCTCTTTCATGGTTGCCGGGATTGAGAGAAGCGTAAGCAGCGCCCGGGCATGCCCCTCGGTCAGGGTTCCGGAGAGCAGATCCTCCTTGATGTAATCCGGGAGCTGCAGCAACCGCAATGCGTTGGTAACCGTTGAGCGCCGTTTGCCGACCTTCTGGGCTGTCTCTTCCTGGGTCAGCCCGAACCGTTCGATCAGCTTTCTGTAGGCCTCGGCCTCTTCCAAGGGGTTCAGGTCCGTTCGCTGGATGTTCTCGATCAGCGCATATTCGAGCAGTTGGTCATCGTTCGTTACTTCCATCACGACAACCGGGACGGTCTTCAGACCGGCTAGCTTTGATGCCCGCAGGCGCCTCTCGCCGGCAATCAGTCCGTATTTCTTCTTAGAGATCCGCGACACGATCAATGGCTGGATCACACCGTTTTCCCTGATCGAATCTGCCAGTTCCATCAGTTCGTCCTGATCGAACATCATTCGCGGCTGATGCTTGTTGGGGACGATCTGGGAGATGCTGCATTCAAAAAAGGTTTCTTCGGTGGTCTGGTCCCCAAACAGGGCGCTGATTCCCTGCCCGTCCAATCCGACTGTCTTTGCCACGGTCTACTCCTGTCGCTTGAGAAATTCCAGAGCCAGTTTCCGGTAGGCCTGTGCTCCTGTTGATTTGAGGTCGTACTCCATGATGGTCTTTCCGTGACTGGGGCACTCACTGAGTCGAACGTTCCTTGGAATGCGTGTCGTAAAGGTCTGATCGCCAAAGTGGTTCGTGATTTCGCTTGCCACCTGGTGAGACAACCTATTTCGTTTGTCGAACATGGTCAACAGCAACCCTTCGATATAGAGCTGTTTGTTAAAAGAATGCTTGACTGAGCGAATCGTGTTTATAAGCTGCGCCAGCCCCTCCATCGCGTAGTATTCACACTGCATCGGGATGAGTACAGAGTGGGCGGCAGTGAGTGCGTTGACCGTCAACAGTCCAAGGGAAGGGGGGCAGTCAATAATGATGTAGTCGAACTGTTCGAGGATCGGTTGAAGCGCTGTCTTTAAATACTGTTCGCGGTTTTTCTGACCGATCAGTTCGAGCTCGGCTGCCACAAGATCGATATTTGACGGAATGACGAAGAGCTTTCTGAGCGCAGTCGTACGAACCACGTCCCCTGATGAGTTGGTGCCGCACAGTACATGGTAGAGGTGTTTATCCCTCATGTTGGGCTTGACCCCGACCCCGCTTGACGCATTCCCCTGGGGGTCTGAATCAACTAGCAGGGTTTTCTTGTTGCGCATGGCAAGAGCACCGGAAAGGTTGACCGCGGTGGTGGTTTTGCCAACGCCGCCTTTCTGATTGGCAACAGCAATTACCGTTGGGGATTTGTTCATAGGGCATAAACCTTTTGTGGGAAAAAAATCGGTTCTGTTTTATATAGACCAGGTATAAATAACGTTCAAGAAATTTTATTTAGCGCGGCCAGCTTTTATGACTCAATCAATATATCGGGAATGTTTCACGTGAAACATGGTCCACTGGACAGGTAGGTTATCTCTCTATGAACATATTAATAATTGGCAGCGGTATCGCCGGATTGTCCTGTGCCCTGAGACTGTCCCGTTTCTCTGACGTAACTATTGTCACGAAAAAGGGAGTTATAGACACCGCCACCAATCTGGCGCAAGGCGGGATTGCAGCCGTACTCGATGGCATGAATGATTCGATAGCGTCGCACATTGAGGATACTTTGGTAGCCGGTGCAGATCTCTGTGACTATGATATAGTCAGGATGGTTGTCGAAAACGGACACGATAGGGTCTTTGATCTTATTCGTTATGGTGTTGATTTCGTTAAAAATAATGATGGGACTGGGCTCAGTCTGGGAAGGGAAGGGGGGCACTCGCACCGACGCGTTGCCCATGCCTATGACTTGACCGGCAGGGCGATTGAACAGACCCTGCTGGAACAGGTTCGATCCTCCGCCAGGATTCGCCTTCTGGAAGGACATTTGCTCATCGATCTCCTTACCGATGACCATCGCCAAAGCTGCTGTGGTGCCTATATTCTCAATCCTTCCAACGAGATAGAGACATTTCTTGCCGATCAGACGATCCTCTGCACCGGCGGAACCGGAAAGGTCTATCTGTACACCAGCAACCCTGACATATCTACCGGTGACGGCGTGGCGGCAGCCTGCCGCATCGGTGCACAGATCGCCAACATGGAGTTTGTGCAGTTTCACCCGACCTGTCTGTTTCACCCGTTGGCGAAAAACTTCCTGATCTCTGAAGCGGTCAGAGGGGAGGGGGCCATTCTGGTCAACGGACGAGGCGAACGTTTCATGGAAAAATATGATTCCCGCCTCGAACTGGCGACTCGGGATCTGGTGGCTCGGTCCATCGATCAGGAGATGAAGGAGAGTGGCGATGATTGCGTCTACCTCGATATCAGCCATAAGGACAGGGAATTTATTGCCCAGAGGTTTCCGGGAATTTACCGTCAGTGCCTGAGTTACGGTATCGACATCACCAAAGAGCCTATTCCGGTCGTCCCGGCAGCTCATTATCTGTGCGGCGGGGTGCTCGTCGACGCATCGGGAAACAGCAGTGTTGCCGGACTCATGGCAATTGGCGAAACCGCCTGTACGGGATTGCATGGGGCAAACCGGCTGGCGAGCAACTCGCTGCTGGAAGCGGTGGTGTTTGCGGAGAAGGCGGCAGCCTATTGCCGGGAAAACAGGACGGCGATTACCGGCCGCAGGAAAAGGGGAGGGGAGCCGCCAGATCGAATCTGGCCACGCAAAATACTGGACGAGCATATACTGATCAGCCACAACTGGGATGTGCTCAGGAGAACCATGTGGAATTATGTGGGAATCGTCAGGAACAGCAAGCGGCTTGACCTGGCGAAACAGCGCTTGATCACCATCACCAGGGAGGTTGAATCGCTGTACGAGCACCATGCAGTGTCAAGAAACATGGTCGAACTGCGCAATCTCGCCCACGTGTCACTGATGATCGTGATATCGGCGATGCAAAGAAAAGAGTCCCGGGGACTGCACTTTACCACCGATTACCCCGAAGAGAATGACGAACAGCGGAACTGGATCGTGCTGGCGAGGCGAAAGGATCGTCTCCCGTGGGAGTTTGATATTTCCCGGAAACTGTTTGCCTTCGCACCGGATTCGCCCAGGGCGGCCCGCCGATCTTATACTGCCGAGTAGCCTGAATCTTTCATGAATCGAGACAGTTTGCGTTCAAGGAGATTCGGGAGGGATGAGGTATGTGGGCCGGGCAGCAGAACCTCCAGGGGAGATAACAAACGGGCACTCGGCGACAGCTCGAAGCGTGCCCGTTTACCGGTGCTATAACCGAAAAACCGGGATGGGCATCATCGGAGCGATTTAGCCCGGATTTTTCACGAGTTGAGACGGCCTGTGAGTCAAGGAGACGTAGGGAAGGCTATAGCGGTACTATGCCTTCCCCACAAGCGTCGCGAAATCGCAGGCCGTCTCAACTCGCTCGCAGGGTGGAAATTTTGTCTTTTCAGCCTTGATTCCATAAGGCACAAACGGTCTCAGTGAAAGGGCTTGAGTTCTCCCTGGGAACTTTTGATTTTGCTGTTTATTTTTTACCTATACGTTCGTTTTCCATGAAATAATAGGGTTAGCGGCTGATTGGTTCGAGAAGCCGTGCTGCCCTGCGGTCAAGCAGCTGCGACAGGGTTGCTGCCGGATCGGCGAATTTTGACAGGAAGATAATCGCCGCAATAATATATGGCTTATAGCTCGCCTCACGGTAGAGCTGGTCTCGATAGCGGTCGAACACCGACGCCTCGACTTCTCCTTGTCTGCAGCTGACGCCGGTGATGTCGGCGGGCAGGCAGTGCAGGTAGAGCGCCTTGCCGTTTCTGGTTATCCTCATCAGCGATTCATCGCATTCCCAGCCTCTATGACGTGCGTTCTGGGCCAGCAGTTCTTTTTCCAGGGTTCTGATCCCCTCCATGTCGTTTTGAGCATAGAGTTCGGTGCGCCGCTCCATCGCTCCGAAGGGCGCCCAACTCTTCGGGTAGACGATGTCGGCGTTCTCGAAGGCCTCCCGCATCGAATCGGTCCTGGTGAACGATCCGCCGCTCGCTTTGGCATTATGGATGGCGACCTCCTCGACCTCGGGCATGATTGAGTAGCCCTCGGGGTGGCTCAGCACCACGTCCATCCCGAAGCGGGTCATCAGACCGACGATTCCCTGGGGAACTGAAAGCGGTTTGCCGTAGGAGGGGGAATAGGCCCAGGACATGGCAATCTTTTTTCCTCTGAGGTTTTCCACGCCGCCGAACTCCTCGATCAGGTGCAGCGCATCGGCCATCGACTGAGTCGGGTGGTCGATGTCGCACTGGAGGTTGACCAGGGTCGGTCGCTGCTCGAGGATACCGGCCTCATACCCCTGCTGAACGGCTGCCGCCACCTCGCGCATGTAGGCGTTGCCCTTGCCGATGTACATGTCGTCGCGAATGCCGATCACATCGGCCATGAACGAAACCATGTTGGCGGTCTCCCGCACCGTTTCGCCGTGGGCGAGCTGAGATTTTCCCTCGTCAAGATCCTGGACGGCGAGGCCCAGCAGGTTTGCCGCGCTCGAGAAGCTGAAGCGGGTCCGGGTCGAGTTGTCGCGAAACAGGGAGACCGCGAGGCCGCTGTCGAAAACCCTGCAGGATAGGTTTGCTTTTCGCAGGGACCGCAAAATCCGGGCAGTTTCGAATATGGCGCCGATCTGAGCCTCATCATGATCCCAGGTGAGCAGAAAATCGTTGTGGTACATGCCGTTGGTATCATATGCTGCGAGCCTTGCGAGGTGCCGTTTGAGCTGTTCGGTATCGGTCATGTTTCGTATCCTTGGAAAACAGAATCTGTTGCGGCGAACCCCGGCCGCCGGCCAGGGGCAGGGAATTCACCAGAGGGTTTGGGGCGGCCGGATCGTGGTTCTGTCAGATCACGCCGACCCGCCGGTTGAAGTCGGTGATCAGCCGGTCGATTTCGTCAACCTGACCGAACATGCCGTACCAGTATGCGTCATGGTCGTACCACTGGGCGTTGAGTTCATCAACATCGCGACCCTGCTGTTCGATCCAGGTGTAGTATTTGAGGTTGTGCATCGCCTTTTTGTCGTAGTAACCGAGTTCTTTGGTGTGGTCGATGGTGATCGAGCGTATCAGCTCGATATCGCGCTGGGCCTGGGATTCGTCGTAGATGCCGCGCTCCTGCTCGAGTTCTCCGAGCCGTGATCCATAGAGCTGCATCGAGTCGGTGGCGATCGATACGACCACATCGCGTTCGCCGAGTTCGTAGTATTTGGCGAATTTAATGGCGGCAGTCAGGTTGCCGATTCCGGAGATGCCCAGCAGATCAAGGTGTTCTACAAGTCTGGCGTCAACGCCACTGTCGGTAAGCGCCTGCCTGCCGACCGGTTCATTAAACAGACGCAGGGCCCGCATGGGCACTTCGTCGTCGACGGCGATGACGAAATCGGTGTTCCTGCAGTCATGCACCCAGGGAACATGCTTGTCGCCGATCCCCTCGATGCGGTGCGCCCCGAAGCCGTTCATCAGCAGAGTCGGGCATTGCAGGGCCTCGGCGACGGCCAACTTGGCCTGCGGGAACTGCTGCTTGAGATAGTAGCCGGCGCCAAGGGTGCCCGCCGACCCCGACGAAGATACGTAGCCAGCGAATTGTCTGCCGTCATCCAGCCAGTCCCGAAGCAGTGAATGCACCGCATGGCCGGTAACAGCGTAATGCCACAGCGGGTTACCCATCTCCTCGAACTGGTTGAAGATCCTGAGATCTTCTCCGCTCTTCCTGAGTTCCCAGCATTTATCGAAAATCTCCTTGACGTTCGATTCGCAGCCGGGTGTGGCGATCACTTCACCGGCGATCGATCTGAGCCACTCGAAGCGTTCGCGCGACATCTCCTCGGGGAGGATCGCGATCGCGTTGCAGGCCAGCAGTGCCGAAATGTAGGCCCCGCCCCGGCAGTAATTGCCGGTGGAGGGCCACACCGCCTTGGTGCGCTGCGGGTCGAACTGCCCGGTCACCAGGGCCGGCACCAGGCACCCGTAGGTTGCGCCAACCTTGTGGGCGCCGGTCGGAAACCAGCGTCCGGTGAGCATGATGATCGTCGCCCGGCAGCCGGTCAGTTGCGGCGGCAGCACCAGGTGATTGACTCCGCCGAACAGCCCGCCATGGTCCTGAGGTTCATTGTGCCAGCTGATCCGGTAGAGGTTGGCCGAGTGCAGGTCCCAGAGGCCGATGGCGGGCAGCTGGTCCTTGATCGGCCCGGGGATTTCGACCGGGTTTCTCATCATCGAGAAGGTCGGTAGGGTGATTCGTTTCGCCCGGCAGTAGTCGATATTTTTCTGAAGCGTAGCGGAGTTGATCGTCAGGTCAATCACGTCGGCATCCTTTGTTCAAAGTAGTTCGTCAATGGTGTCGATGCAGTGCTCGGGCACCTCGAGGCCGAGTGCCGCCGAGCCGGTATCTTTGAGCCCGTTGCCGGTGGCCAGCACGACCACCGACGCGTCGGGCTCGAGTTCTGCGGCCATCTTCCACAGGCCGGCGAAGGCGGCGGCCCCGGCCGGTTCGGTGAAAAGGCCGGAGGTTCGGGAAAGCAGCGACTGGGCGTCGATGATCTCCTGGTCCGACACGGTCATCATCTGTCCGCCATAGGCCTTCAGCATGGACAGGGCATGAGCGCCGTTGCGGGGCACGTCGACACAGATGGAGTCGGCCACCGTGGAGGTCGGGGTACTGGTGAACTCCCCTGAATGAAAGGCGCGGAACAGCGCATCCGAAGTTTGGGCCTGGACGCCCACGATCTTCGGTAGCGTATCGCTGTAGCCGAGCTGCGCCAGATCCCTGAATCCCTTGTAAACACCGGCCAGAATGCAGCCGTCGCCGACCGGAACGAACACCATGTCCGGCACCTGACCCAACTGCTCGAACAGTTCCAGCGAAACGGTCTTCTTGCCTTCGATGGTCAGCGGGTTGTAGGCCGTGTTCCGGTTCATGCCGCCATATTCACGGGAGTAGTGCAGCGACAGGTCGTAGGCCTTGTCGTAATTGCCGTTCACCCGGAAGACTCGGGCGCCGTACTGGAGGGCCTGCACAAGCTTGGCCGGAGGAGCCGATGCGGGAAGAAAGAGGTTGATATGCTGTCCCGCCGCGGCACCGATCCCGGCCATCGAGGAGCCGGCGTTCCCGGTCGAGGCCAGGGTGATCTCGCCGATAGCGAATTTTCTGGCGGCGGCCGAAACCAGGAACGAAGCCCGGTCCTTGAATGATGAGGTCGGATTAGCACCGTCATCCTTGAGGTAGAGGCTGTTCAACCCGGTCAGCTCACGCAGCCGGAGCGGCTTCCACAGCGGGGTGTTGCCGACCGGTATGGGGGGGTAGAACTCGGATTCGATCGGCAGCAGTTCATCGACACTGAACCGGAGGGAAGCAGATCCGTGCAGCTCGACTTCCAGAATTCCGCGCAGGGGCTGATCAACCGGCTGGTCCGGCGCGCACCGCGGACACACCGTATATTCGGGCCGGATGTCGTAGGTTGCGCTGCAGATGCTGCAGCGGTAGTTGAAGTTCAGCACGATAAGTCTCCAGGCTGCCGGATTTCCCTCTGGAGCAATCCGGCAGGAGATGCACATGGCTGCCGGTGCGGCTGAAGTACCAAGGGTCCGCCGCGCCGGCACTGGTAGAAGTTATTTTACCGCCTCGAGGAAGGCGTTGAGCATGTCCTCGCCTTCGGCGCCGAATTTCTCGACGATCAGCTCCTTCACTTTCGGTACGGCGGCATCTTTGAATACTTGTTTTTCTTCTGCAGTCAGGGTGTTCACTTCCATGGTCTTGGAAAGCTCGCTGAGTCCGCGGTCGGAGGCCTCGATCACCCGGCCCATACCGCGACCGGCAACGATCGCCGATTTAGCGGCGGAGGAAACGACATCCCTCTCGCTGTCGGACAGGCTGTTCCAGAAATCGGTGTTGATTATCCACACGTACGGGGCGAAGATATGACCGGTAAGGGTGAGATATTTCTGGACTTCCTGGAATTTTGCGAAGGCGATGATGGGAATCGGGTTCATCTGCCCGTCGGCCACGCCGGTCTGCAGCGCGGTGTACACCTCAGACCAGGAGATGGCCGCCGGCTGGCCGCCCATTGCGGCAATGATAGCCTTGTGGGTGTCGAGGCCCATGGTCCTGATCTTGAGGCCCTTCATGTCTTCCGGGGTGTGGACCGGCCGCTTGGAGTTGGTGATGTGGAAAAAGCCCCCCGAGTCACCAAAGCCCAGGACGTGCATGCCGGTTTTCTCTTCGATGGAGCCCGCCAGCATGGCCCCGAACGGTCCGTCGAAGACCTCGTATGTCTTGCTGATATTCGGGAACGCGAACGGAATGTCGAGAATCCCGATCATCGGATAGACCGACGCAAAGCCGCCCACCGAGTGAATTCCGGACTGGATGACGCCCGCTTTGATCTGCTGGACCACCTCGTTGTCCTTGCCGAGCTGGCCGCTGGGAAAGGTCTCCACGAGAACGCTGCCGTTGGTCCCCGATTCAACGAGGCTCTTGAAAACGGTCGCCATCGCCCCGGTCGGATTGTCGAATGGGTCGTCCTTGTTGAGATGATGAAGCTTGATGGTTTTAGCCGCGAAGGCTGTGCCCGAAACGGCGACAACCGCCATCAGGGCGAACACAAGCAGTGCTGATAGTAGTTTTATACCTTTCATGTTGTTCTCCCGGTTTTTGGGCGCCTGGGGCGCCTGTTTGAGTGGTTATCATGGACGCAGGCCGAACCGGCGGTGCCATGAATTGACTACCAAAGCTGTTACATGAGCAGCCGCGGGATGAACAGGGTCATGTCATCCCAGAACGCCACCACGAACAGTACTGCAATTTCCACCGCCAGAAACGGAACCAGCGCCACGCTGATCCGTTCGATGCGCTCCCCGGTGACCGACGACATCACGAAGAGGCAGGCGCCCACCGGCGGGGTCATCAGTGAGATGTTCAACGCCAGCACGATCATGATGCCGGCGTGGACCGGATCCATGCCGATAGTGGTTGTCAGCGGACCGAGCACCGGGGCAAGGATGATCAGCGCTGCGTTGATGTCCATGAACATTCCCACCGCCAGAAGCAGCAGCAGAATCAGGGCGATGATGACCTTCGGGTTGGTCGACAGGAACAGAAAAAGGGCGGCGATTTTCTGCGGTATCTGCATGAAGGTCATCCACCAGCTCAGGATCGACGCGCTGGCGATGATCAGAAAAACGATGCCGGTAATCCGCGCGGTGCGGATCAGCATGTCGACGATGTCTGAAAAGGTCAGTGCCCGGTATATCACAACGCTGATGAGCAGCGCGTAGAATACGGCGATCGCCGCTGCTTCGGTCGGGGTTACGATACCGAACAGGATGCCGCCGAGGATGATGCCCGGCATCAGGATCGCCAGAAAACTCGATTTGAAAGCCCAGAAGATCCGCAGCAGGCTGAATCCCTCCTTGCTCTTGGGCAGGTTCAGACGTTTGCCCAGCAGCGCGATGACGCCCATGCAGGCGGCGCAGATCAGCAGCCCGGGCAGGATGCCGGCGGCAAAGAGGCCGGCGATCGACACCCCCATCAGCGATCCATAAATGACCATCAGATTCGACGGCGGGATGGTCGGGCCGATGATCGAGCCGGCGACGGTCACCGCGCAGGAGAAGGGCCGCGTGTAGCCCTCCTTGACCATGGCGGGCACCAGCGTATTGCCGAACGCGGCGGTGTCGGCGACGGCCGCACCGGTCATGCCGGCGAACAGCACCGAGGCGATCATGTTAGAATGGGCCAGGCCACCCCTCAGATAGCCGACCAGCGCATCGGCGAAGGCGGCGAGGCGCTCGGTGATTCCCGAGCGGTTCATGATTTCTCCGGCCAGGATGAAAAAGGGCATGGCCATGAAGGTGAACAGGTCGAGCCCGCCGAAAAAGCGCTTGGGGGCCATCATCAGAAAATTCTCGCCGCCGATCTGCACGAGCCCGACGACGCCCGCGACGCCGAGTGTCACCCCGATGGGAAGGCCCAGCAGGATGAATCCGAAAAAGATGCAAATGACTAGAATCATCGCTTTCCCCTACTGTGTGCCGGCTGGTTGAGCGGCCGGTTTTTGCGGACCGCGCAGCATCGCCGCCAGAATCTGGAACGCCGTCAGTGCCGAGGAGACGGGAACCGAGGCGAAGGGGACCACCATGGTGATGCCGAAAATGGTGGCGAACTGGGCCTGCCCCTCTCTGGTCATGCCGATGCCGTACCAGGCCAGAAACACGAAAAAAGCCAGGCTGATCAGGTCGAGCCCGATCTCGAGAATCCGTCCGGCTCGGCCCGGCAACAGATTCCTGATGAGGTCCAGGCCGATGTGTTCACGGTAATAGGCACCGCAGGAGATCGCCAGAAGGGCCGCCCAGATCATCACGTAGCGGGAAAATTCCTCCGTCCAGGTAAAGCCCAGATGCAGGAAGTAGCGTTCCACCACCTCGAACCAGATGACCACCACCATGACCCCCATCAGGGCGGCGCAGATTCGCTCGATCACCCAGTTAAGCCGATGGGCGATCACCTGCAGGATCGGTTTGCTTTCTTGTGAACTCATCTCCAGGTACCAGGTTTCTATGGGCGCTGCAGCCTCCGCCGAGTTGCCGCTGCAGCGCAACAATCAGGGAACGATATGGGTTCCGCTGCCGTCCTTCACCGACCCCACCAGATTTTCCGGACTGGTGATGATCACCCGTTTGCCGCCTCTGCCGAGAAAGTCAATCGCAGCCTCGATCTTAGGAAGCATGCTGCCGTTTTCGAACTGCCCCTGACCGATATAGCCCCGGGCCTCCGCGGCGCTCATCCGGTTCAGCGGCCGGCAGGTCTCCGTATCGTAATCGAGGAAGACGCGGTCGACGGCGGTGGTGATGATCAGCAGTTGCGCACCCCACTCCCCGGCCAGCAGGGCCGCGGTCAGATCCTTGTCGACCACGGCGTCCACTCCCTGCAGGTTTCCCTGATCATCCCTGATCACCGGAATGCCGCCGCCGCCCGCGGCGATCACCACGAACCCCGCATCGGCGAGCGCCCCGATCGCATCCATTTCAATGATACGCAGCGGCCGTGGAGAGGGCACCACCCGTCGATAGCCCTTGCCGGCCCGATGCACCAGCTGCCAGTCGGGGTGCTGCTGGGCCAGCGACTCGGCTTTTTCCTTCTCGTAAAATACCCCGATCGGCTTGGTCGGCCGGGCGAAGGAGGGGTCGCTGCGGTCAACCTCCACCAGGGTGACCAGGGAGACGGGCGTTCGTTTCATCGCACGCCGGGCGAAGACGTTGGTCAGTGACTCCTGAATCTGGTAGCCGATAGCCCCCTGGGTGTCGGCCACGCAGTTCTTGAGCGGCACGAAGTGCAGCTCGCCGGCCTCGAAGGCAAGCTCCGAGCGGCGCAGGATAAATCCGACCTGGGGGCCGTTGCCGTGGGTGACGACGACATCGTAACCGAGGGCGATGAATTCGCCGATATGATCAGCCATCTGCTGCACGGCGGCCAGCTGGTCGTTGATCGAGCAGCGGCTGCCGTCCCTGATCAGAGCATTTCCTCCGAGGGCTATGACTGCGCGCCGCTTCATCGTCGTGTCCGGATCACCCCGCCGCAAGCGGCTGCTGCTGGGCGGGGCTAGTTCGCATAGCTCCGCACGTAGACCGACGGTATCACCGCGTACATCGCGCAGGCCTTCACCAGTTCATCCTTCCAGGTCACCTCGTTAGGGGCGTGGGCCTGGTCCTCGTGGCCGGGGCCGAAACCGACGCACGGAATGTTGTAGCGCCCCATGATCGACACCCCGTTGGTTGAAAACGTCCACTTGTCAACCAGCGGCCGTTCACCGAACAGCGACGAGAAGGAGTCTACCAGCGTGGTGCAGGCGGCGTGATCCTCAGCGAGCACCCAGGCGGGGAAATAGCATTCTGTAGGATAAACCAGTCCGGTGTAGGAGGGGCGGTCGTAGCGGTACATTGATACGGTGGCCCCGGCCTGCTGGACCGACGGCAGCCTGCGGATCTCTTCCAGCGCCCCCTCCCAGGTTTCACCCCAGGTCAGCCTCCGGTCGATCGACACCGAGCATCCGTCGGCTACTGCGCAGCGCGACGGCGACGTGTAAAAGACCTCGGAGACGGTGAGCGAACCTTTGCCGAGGAAGGCGTCGTCCTTGAGGCGGTGATGGAGTTCCTGAAGATCCATCAGAATCGGCGCCATCTTGAAGATGGCGTTGTCGCCGCGCTCCGGCGCCGAGCCGTGGGCGCTGATCCCTTCGACGTCGACCCGAATCTCCATTCTTCCCCGCTGCCCGCGGTAGACTCCCAGCGAGGTCGGTTCGGTGGATACCACGAACTCGGGGCGGATCCCGCTCTCTTCGATGATGTACTGCCAGCAGAGGCCGTCGCAGTCCTCTTCCTGGACCGTGCCGCTCATCAGCAGCGTGTAGTCGCCGTCGAGTCCAAGCTCCCTGATTGCTTTGCCGGCGTAGACCATCGCCGCCATACCGCCCTCCTGATCGCTGGCACCGCGCCCGTAGATGATCTCGTCGTTCTCGTAGCCGCGGTAAGGATCATGACTCCAGTTTTCCCGGTTGCCGACCCCCACCGTATCGATGTGGGCGTCCATCGCGATGAGGTGCGACCCGTTGCCGATATAACCGAGCACATTTCCCATCCGGTCGATCTCGACCCGGTCGAAACCGACCGTTTCCATCTCCTGCCGGATCCGCTGGATCACCGTCTCTTCATCGCAGCTTTCACTCGGGATTGCGATCATGTCACGCAGAAATGCCGACATCTGGGGTTTATATGATTCCGCTGTTGCCAGCACCTTCTGATAATCGATACTCATTAATGGCCTCCCGCCGATGTTCTGCATCGGTTTCGTTCATTCTAATCAGGGCCGACTGCTGCAGGCGACGCAGACTGTTCTGCCAGTTGAGCCGGATCATCGCCTGAGCCCGCTCCAGATCACGCTCCCTCAGTGCCTCGAGAATTTTATAATGCTCATCAATGGAAAATTTGCCACAGGTATCTTTCTGGAAATAGGTAACCTCAACCCTTCGATAGGAAATTTTCAGGTCACGGAGGATGGACACCAGGAACGGATTTTCAGAGCTCCTGACAAACGCCTCATGAAACTCGATATCGATGAGCGAGGCCTCAGCCGCATCGCCTGCCGTCAGCGTTGCACTGAGTTTCTCGTTGGCCCGCTCCATGGCGGTGAAATCATCAGCGCTCAGCCGCTCTATGGCAAAACCTGCAGCCAACT
>JAJDNR010000057.1 GCA_022340565.1 Desulfofustis sp. | reverse complement strand
GACGGAATGGCCCGCTCTTTGATGACATAGGAGGTGTATTCAAGAAAATTGCTGTCAAAAAGACTGTGTAATCTGCCTGCCTGTTCGCTCATGTGGTTTACTCGGAATCCAGGATTGCCGCTCACTCGTTCAGATCAGATGTTCCATGATATACTGCTTGCGCTCGGGTGTGTTCTTGCCCATATAGAATGTCAAGACCCTCGGGACCTCGCTGACCCGGTCTATGGTTACGTTTCTCAACCTGATATCGGCGGCGATGAACTGCTTGAATTCTTTTGGGCTGATCTCCCCCAGCCCCTTGAACCTGGTCGTCTCAACGGCGCGTTTCTGGGTGCTGCGGCCCTGCAGTTTTTTGGTCGCCGTCTCCTTCTGCGCCTCCGAATAGCAGTAGATCGTTTCCTGCTTGTTCCTGACCCGGTATATGGGGGTTTCCAGGATGTAGATATGACCGAGCTTTACCAGCGGTTCGAAGTAATGCAGGAAAAAGGTCAGCAGCAGGTTCCTGATATGCAGGCCGTCCACATCCGCATCGGTGGCGATAATGATCTTGTCGTAGCGAAGATCCGATATCGAATCCTCGATATTGAGGGCCTGCATCAGAGAGTACATCTCCTCGTTTTTATAGAGCAGGTTCAATTTCTGGCCGAGCACATTGAGCGGCTTGCCCTTCAGAGAGAAGACCGCCTGGGTCATCGGGTCCCTCGAGGACACGATCGAACCGGCGGCCGACTGCCCCTCGGTTATGAAAATCATATTCTCGCGCCCCGGTGGGGACGGTTTTTCGCGGGTCGGGTGATACTTGCAGTCCTTGAGCTGGGGAATCTTGATCGCTACCTTCTTGGCTTTGGCGCGCGCCTCCTTGCGCACCGTCTGCAGTTCCTTGCGGACCTTCTCGTTTCTGAGGATCTTGGACATCAGGATCTCGGCACGTTCACTGTTCTTGTAGAGTTCACTGGACACCGCATCTTTCACCTGATTGACGATCCACGAACGGACTTCGGTATTGCCGAGCTTGTTCTTGGTCTGAGATTCGAAAACCGGTTCCTTGATCTTTACCGACAGGGTCCCGACGATTCCATCGCGCACATCCTTGTTGATGAACTTCTTCGGCGAGAACTCGTTGATCCCTTTGAGGATGCCCTCCCTGAACGCCGACAGGTGGGTGCCGCCCTCGCTGGTATAGGTGCCGTTGACGAATGAATAGTAAGAATCCCCGTAGGAATCGGTGTGGGAAAAGGCGAATTCCAGGGTCTGGTCCTTGTAGTAGATCGGTTCGTAGAGGCTGTTGTCGTCAAGTTCGTTGGCGAGCAGATCGTACAATCCGTTAGAGGAGTGGAAGAGTTTTTTATTGTAGTAAATTTTCAGGCCGGCATTGAGATACACATAGCGCCACAAGCGGTTGTCGATAAAATTCTCGTCAAAACGGTATTCCCCGAAGAGCTGCGCATCCGGAATGAACTCGACCAGAGTTCCATCCTTTTCTTCGCTCTCCCCTTCCCTGCTCCCTGTCAGTACGCCCCGAGAGAACTCGGCGGAGGCAAATTTCCCCTCTCGAAAAGCGGTCACCCTAAAATATTCTGACAGCGCGTTGACCGCTTTGGTGCCGACGCCGTTGAGTCCCACCGAAAACTGGAAAACGTCGGTGTTGTACTTGGCGCCGGTATTGATGACCGACACGCATTCAACGATCTTGCCCAGGGGAATTCCCCGGCCAAAATCCCTGACGCTGATCAGTCCGTTCTCGTCTATCTGCACGTTGATGCGTTTGCCGGCTCCCATGATAAACTCATCGACGCCGTTGTCGATCACTTCCTTGAGCAGGATATAAATGCCGTCATCATGGTGCGAACCGTCCCCAAGACGGCCGATATACATGCCCGGCCGTTTCCTGATATGCTCGAGGGAACTCAGGGTTTTGATCTTGCTCTCGTCGTAAATTTCCGCTGATTTGGTCATCATAGATTCAGTTCGATTGTGTTCGGAATAATTGGCCGGCATATTATTGTATTTCGGAACGACGCGCAAGCTGGTGCCCGGCAAAAAAAATCCCGATCCGTTTCAGGCCTCTCAGATCCGCATGACCCGCTCACAGTCCGGGCAGATCCATGTGGGGCCGTTACTGATACCCCATTTGTTCTCCTCGAAGCATTCGGGACAAATCTGGAAACCGCAGGGACAATTCCAGCAGTACGGCTTTTGCAGGCGGCAGCAGCTGCACACATAGTCTCCGAGTCTTCTTTTCCGGTAGCCGGTTCGCTTTGTATCCGTCATTGCTGCAGGGAGGCCCGGAGCCAGCGCGCATAGGGTTCATCGACGGCAACGATTTCGGTCGCGATAATTTCCGGCACTTCGTATGGGTGAACCCGTCGTATCACTTCGCAGATCTTGTTGAAGAGCTGGCGGTCGGTCTTCATGGTAACGAGGTATTCCGTGTCAGTGGCGATTTCACCCTGCCACCAGTATGAACTGCGCACGGTTCCGGAGATCTGCACGCAGGCGGCAAGTTTTTCTTCCAGAACACCGCGTGCGATTCGATCTCCGACCGCTTCACTGTCACAGCTTGTTGCCACCAGTATCGGTTGTAATTCCAGTTGCATGGTACACCACTACAGTTTAGGTTTGTAACGATCGAAATAGTTTCATACTATACTGCAGATTTACAAATCGGGTGATAAATTTACGCGTCTTGCTTTGTTCGCCCCGACTTAATCATGACGATTTTTTCGGGTACATTTATACCACCAGGGCACTAAAATGATCCTCGTAATCGATATCGGCAATACCCATACGGTGGCCGGCATCATTGATGATGAAACGATTCTGCACAAGTGGCGGGTCAAGACTGACGCGGCCATGACCGCGGACGAACTTGCCATTCAGTTCCACAATCTCTTCAGCCTTGCTTCGCTGGACACCACACGGATCGGAGGGGTCGTGCTGGCCAGCGTCGTGCCGCAGTTGGACTCCGCCTATCATCAGTGCTGCGCCAGCCTGTGCAGACATAGGCAGCCTGCTGAAATAATCACGGTCAGTAGCGATACGGTTGCCTCCATTGTCACCGTCAAGCTGGAACACCCGGCTGAAATCGGTGCAGACCGCCTCGTCAACGCCATCGGCGCATTCGACCGGTGCCGCTCGAATGCGGTCGTCATCGATTTCGGCACGGCCATCACCTTTGACTGTATTTCCGGAAAATGCGAATACCTGGGAGGCATGATCCTGCCGGGTATGCATGTGGCGATCAGCGCCCTGAGCAGCAGGACCGCAAAGCTGCCGCAAATCGATCTGCACCGTCCGCCCGATAAGGTGATCGGCACGAGCACCGTTTCGGCGATGAAGAGCGGACTGATGTTCGGATACGGGGAGATGATCGAGGGCCTCATCAAACGGGTCAGAAACGAGATGGAACAGCAGGGGTATCTGAATCCCCATATCTTCGCCACCGGCGGTATGGCCTCCGTGCTGATCGATCTGGTCCCGTCCATCCATACCATCGATCCGGATCTTACCTTGCGCGGCCTGTCCATCATCCATCGGAAGCTGTCACGGCGGTAGCATGGCGATCATTCCTCCTCCGCTCGCTCCCGGCGACCTGGTCGGCATCGCAGCACCGGCGGGATTCCTGCCGGAGCTCGAACGGTATCACCAGGGGTGTTCCATTATCAGGGAGATGGGGTTCGAAATCTTCGAACCCGAGAAGCGCTGGCCCGGCTATGGCTACCTGGCCGATTCCGATGAAATGCGCCTCACAGAACTGCACCGGCTCTGGGCCAATCCCGACATCAAGGCCATCATCACCTTGAGGGGCGGATACGGCTCGCTGAGGATTCTTCAGCACCTCGACCTGACGCTGCCCGCCAGATATCCGAAGCTGTTTATCGGCTTCTCCGACATCACCGTCCTCCACAATCACCTCTACCATCGTACCGGACTTGTCTGTCTCCATGGCCCCGGCCTCGCCACCCTCGCCATCTCCGACCAGCAGAGTCTGGAACGGCTTTATCACTGTCTGCGAGGCGATCTGCTCCGAACCATGAGAGAGCCTGTCGAGATCGTCAGAGCGGGAAAGCCGGCCACGGGTCCGCTGCTCGGGGGCAACCTGTCCAGTCTCGTGACCATGCTCGGCACTCCCTGGTTCCCTGATCTGCAGGGAGCAGTGCTGCTTCTCGAGGATATCAATGAACCGCTCTACCGGCTCGACCGGCTGCTCACTCAGCTTCACCTCAGCGGCTCATTGAACGGGGTGAGCGGCATTATTCTTGGAAGGTTCTGCGGCGATGAAACCGACCCGCTAGAACAGCTGAGAACCGAGGAGTTCGTCTGGGCCCGTGTGGCCGAGTTGACCCATTCACAGGGCATGCCGATCTGGGGCAATTTTCCGGTCGGTCATTGTCGGAAAAATCTTACCATGCCCCTGGGGGTCGTCTGTACGATGAACTCAGCTGAGGCAAACCTGCATTTTCTGAACAACGGACACGGACGGAAACGTTGAGAAGATAAACGATTAGAGGATAAACGATTAAAGGATAAACGATTAGAGGATTGACGAATGCGCAGGTTAATTGTATAAATATTTGTTAATAAAATAACCTCAAAAAAAACCTACAACCACAGGGAATCATTGTATGTTTAAGACGACCAGAAGAATCTCGGCATGTGCGTCATGCGCCGCGGCCGTGCTGTTTTTTTTCGCTGCGACCCAGGCTGCGGCGGCTGAATACGTAAGCGTCAAAGGGGATAACGTCAATGTCCGGACCGGTGCCGGGACCAACTATGAAATTTCCATGGAGCTTTTTGACGGATATCCACTGAAGGTCGTATCCACCGAGGGAGAATGGCTGAAGGTCGTGGACTTCGAAAATGATCAAGGCTGGATCCATAAGTCGCTGGTCACCGATGGCAACACCGTTATTGTAAACGGCAATAAAAACGTCAACATGCGCGCCGAGGCGAGCACCAACAGCGCCATCGTTGCGACGGTGGACCGCGGCGTCGTTCTGACCAAGCTGGAAACCCAGGGCAAGTGGGTCAAGCTCAAGCACTCGAGCGGCCTGATCGGCTGGATCTACGGCCCGCTTCTCTGGCCCTGAGCACCGGCCTCATTCGATCACAATTCGATCAAGCCGCCTGTCGAGATCCATAGGCAGGCGGACGGTTTTCCCCGCCTTGTTCCTGAACAGGACATGGCCATGCTCCAATGCGTAGAGAAACAGGTTCCTGGTCAGCTCGACATCGGTGCGGCAATAATCGACAATTTCTTTGATTTTGCCCTCCTTGAACCATTTCAATGCCTGCAGCCCATCCGCACGTTTCTGTTCGCCAAGTGTACATTCAACCAGCCGGTTCAGGCTGAGCCGGTAGCCGAGCCGGTCCTTGATCACCTCGAGAATGTCGAGAGTCGGCAGGTCGAGAAGGTTTTTTCTTGTGTAGGCTGACAAGACTTCATAGTCGAACCGCCTGTTGTTGAATCCCACAACGAGGCTGCACGATGAGAGATGTTCGATCAGCCGCTCCGCCTCATCTTCGAAATAGGTAACGAACCCGTCCAGCTGCGAGTCGTAGACGACAGCAACCGACACACCCATGGCTGCAGCGTTGCGCCAGCTCCCGACCTCTTCGGCAGAGCGTTTGGTTTCGAGATCGAACACGCAGTAATGGCCTGGCAGCGCCTCAAGGCCGGTCCGATAATGCGGAGCGGTTTCAGGTCTTCTGGCAAACAGCGGAGCGCCTTCTGCCGTCTGAGGAAGGCTCACCGCATTATCTTCG
>JAJDNR010000004.1 GCA_022340565.1 Desulfofustis sp. | reverse complement strand
TTGGGGACCAAGCCAGTTTCAGTAAGACCATCTCCGAAACCGATGTCTATCTGTATGCGGGGATCACCGGGGATTTCAATCCGGCCCATATCGATGAGACCTATGCCCAAAAGACCGCGTTTAAAACCCGCATAGCCCACGGTATGCTGACCGCAGGATTCATTTCCAATGTGGTGGGCACCCAGCTGCCCGGTCCGGGAACCATTTATGTGTCTCAAAGTCTGAAGTTCATGGCACCAGTGGTCATTGGAGATACCATTACGGCCACCGTCCAAGTCATCGACATTTTACCTGAGAAAAAAAGGGTACGTCTGAAAACCACCTGTGCTAACCAGGAGGGCACCGTCGTGCTGGATGGGGAAGCTCTGATCAGTCCGCCGCGGAAAAGATAGCTGGAACAATTTTCAGCGAGGTGAACCCTGATATTATTTGTTTTTTTACTTTCCTGTTCTGTTTTCATGAAATATTCTGTCTAGCGGTGCAGACAGCCTGCTCCAGCCTATCCTCCTCCCGCTGCCAATCTGGCCCGCCGTCTCAAACCCGGGTATGCCGGCCCTTGTTTGGAAATTGAATTTCCAATCAGGGGCTGCCTTTCATCAGTTCCCGGGGTAAAAGCCATTGTGTCGTGCAGAATGAAGCAAAAGATACGTCACCGTGATGGCAACAGGAGCGCCCCACTAAACACCACAATGATCAAGCTCCTAGAGTAAACATCCAAGCATTGAGATGGGAGATCAGGTAGCTATTCGCAGGGGGGCGGATAGAGCAGTGGGCAGAGGGGGCAAAGCACCATTCGGCACGTTCGAGGGAGGAAATCAGGGAGAAAGATGCCAGCAAGCAACCAAGAACCGGCCAACAACCAGAAGAAGAAAGGACTTAAGGATGATCTCCTTAAGTCCTGGTATGTTATGGTGGAGCTAGACGGGATCGAACCGACGACCTCTTGAATGCCATTCAAGCGCTCTCCCAGCTGAGCTATAGCCCCACGAGCTATACTTTAGAAGGGTTCTTTCTTACCAGCCTTTGTCCGGAGTGTCAATAAAAAACGGGTAGGGTAGGCATGGGGGCTTCCATTAATCTTGCCATTACAGCGGTGCTCTGGTATCTTGCCTACTCTGAAGATTTACTATTTTTCCAGATTCCCCAGCACCCATCCAATTCGTCGGAAATCTTGAAAAATTCCATATAATTTCTGTTAGATGTAAGGATTGTTTTTATGTTCTCGCCATTCAATTTCTTGTTCGGCTGGCTGTCGAATGATCTGGCCATCGATCTCGGGACCGCCAATACCGTCCTCTATGTCAAGGGCAAAGGTATCGTTCTGCGCGAACCCTCCGTGGTTGCCGTACGCCAGGATAACCGCATGAGCAAGGTGCTCGCGGTCGGGCAGGAGGCCAAACAGATGCTCGGCAAGACCCCGGGCAATATCACCGCGATCAGGCCGATCAAGGACGGCGTCATTGCCGACTTCGAAGTAACCGAGGCAATGCTTCGCTACTTCATCAAAAAAGTACATAACCGGCGTGCCCTGGTGCATCCCCGGATCATCATTTCGGTTCCGTCTGGAATTACCCAGGTGGAGAAACGGGCGGTCCGGGAGTCGGCTGAATCGGCCGGCGCCCGTGAAGTGTATCTGATCGAGGAGCCGATGGCTGCGGCCATCGGGGCCGACCTGCCGATCACCGAACCGACCGCCAACATGATCGTCGATATCGGCGGCGGAACCACCGAGGTCGCGGTCATCTCCCTGGCAGGTATTGTCTACGCCAAATCGGTCCGCGTGGCCGGAGACAAGATGGACGAATCGATCCTTCAGTATATTAAACGCAAGCACAACCTGGCTATCGGCGAGCGTACCGCGGAGTTGATCAAAACCACCATCGGCAACGTGATGCCTGAAGAACCGTTCGAGGTAATGGACATCAAAGGCCGTGACCTGGTTTCCGGCGTCCCCAAAACGATTGCCGTCAGTGCCGATGAGATTCAGACCGCCATCGCCGAACAAGTCGACGTCATCGTTGAAGCAGTCAAGGTGGCGCTTGAGGTAACTCCCCCCGAGCTGGCTGCCGACATCGTCGATCAGGGAATCGTGTTGACCGGCGGCGGGGCGCTGCTGAAAAATCTCGACAAGTGCCTCAAGGAAGCGACCGGCATGCCCATCATCGTCGCCGATGACCCGCTCTCGTCGGTGGTGCTCGGTTCCGGTCAAGCGCTTGACAACCTCGATATCCTCAAAGAAGTAACCATCGACTAACCCAACGTGATAGCTCTCTCCTTGGTGATGAAGGAGTTACCGGTAGGACAGTGAGTACGCAGGCCAAGGACAGGAAAAAACGATCCGGGGGAATGGGGGTCCGGTCCCTGCTTGTCATCGGAGCGCTGCTGTTGACCGGACTGCTCCTGGTTGTGTCGACTTTTGGCGGCAGATTCGGTCTTTCCCATCAGCTGACGCTGGAACTGCTCGGGCCGCTGCAGTCGGTGTCGGCCAAGGCGGTGGCCGCAGCCCGTACGTTCTGGGCGGATTATATTGACCTGCTCGGAGTCCGTGAAGAAAACCAGCGTCTGAAATCGGTTCTCGAGTCTTACGAGCAAGATCTGGCCACCTATCGCGAAGCTTATGCGACCTACCTGAGGCTCCAGCAGGAACTCGATTTCCGGAAAGGGACCGATTTCCCGCCATTGACCGCACGGGTGATCGGCAAGGACCCGAGTTTCTGGTTTCACACGATCGTCGTCGACCGGGGTGAGAATGATGGTGTCGTGGAAGGAATGACGGCATTGAACTCCAAGGGAGTAGTCGGTCAGGTTATCCATGTTTCCAATAACTACTCCAAGGTTCTGCTTGCCATTGCGCCGTCCAGCGCGATTGACGTGTTCGTTCAGAAAAACCGGGTCCGAGGCATCCTCAAGGGGGCCGGCGAGAACGGCTACAAGCTTCATTACGTGCTCAAGAGCGCCGATGTCGCTCGCGGAGATCAGATCGTCACGGCCGGGATCGGCGGGGTTTTTGCGTCGGGCATCCCGGTGGGAACCGTTACCGAGGTGCATCGCAAGCAGCGGGGCATGTTCCTTGACATCGATGTGGAGCCGTCCGTCGATTTTCAGCGGCTCGAGTTCGTGCAGCTCAATCTGTCTCTCCAGCAGTCACTGATCCAGGGTAAAATAGAGTAGAGCGGGATGAACTGATGAAAACCCTGGCATTTCTGTTGATCGGAATCTTCCTCATTGTCATGCAGACAACGGTACTGCAGAATCTGCCGGACTGGTTCGGCTTTCCAGACCTGATCTTCATCCTGATCGCATTCACAGCCTTCCGCTTCGACTGGCTGCGCGGCTGCATGCTGGCGTTCGTGCTCGGCTGGATGATGGATGTGGTCTCCGGCATCTATCTGGGTCTCTTTGCCGTCAAATACCTGATCGTGTTTTTCATGCTCTTCCTGATGACTCAGAACAGTCCGGTCAAGGAGTCTGCTTACCAGGTCCCGCTTGTCGGGATCAGCTATTTTATCGTACAGATCGGCTTTTATCTGACCCTGTCGATCACCTCCGCCGATCTCGTCTCGTCGTGGTCTTGGCAACGGGCAGGGAGGGAAACGATCATTCTAATGATTGCCACGGTGCCCTTTTTCCTGTTATTCAATAGTTTGTACGAATACCTGCAGAGTCGCCGGGTGATGCCGCGGGTTTCCCGCAGAAGAACCGGTAACCGGTTCAGATGATGTGATGGAAAAGAAGCTGTTCATAGAAGATATCGAAGAACTTCCCGAGTATGACGAGGAAGCGCTGAATATGCTCAAACGGCGCGTGGTGGTGGCCATCGGCGTCGTTACACTCTTTATGCTCATGATTATCGCCCGGTTCTGGTATCTGCAGATCGACCAGGGCGATCATTATCGAACCCTGGCAGAGACCAACCGTGTCCGTATTCGCTCGGTGCCGCCACCGCGCGGCCACATCTTCGACACCCACGGCCGCAAGATCGTGACCAACCGCCCGTCCTTCAACGTGTCGCTCATTCGCGAAGACTCCTTCGATATCGAAGACGTATTGAAACGGCTCGCCATCGTGCTCGACGAAGACATCGAGGAGTTGTGGAAACGGATCCGCAAGGCGGAAGGGACCCCACGGCACCTTCCTATCACGCTGAAGGAGGATGTGGACTGGCAGACCCTGGCCTACCTGGAGAACAACAAATACAAGTTTTCCGGCATCAGAATCGAAGTGCAGCCGGTGCGCGTGTACCACTATGGTGATCTTGCCGCCAACATCATCGGATATATCGGCTCCATCGACCGGACCCAACTCGAAGCGGACGAAGAGGGCTTCTATGAGGGAGGAGATCTGATCGGAAAACGCGGACTCGAGCGGTTGCGGGAAAAGGATCTCAGGGGCGAGAAGGGGAGCAGTTCGACCGAAGTTGATGCACGGGGGTTCGAACAGCAGCAACTCAAAAGCGTCGATCCGCTTCCGGGCAGGGATCTCACCCTGACCATCGATGCGGAACTGCAGATGGCTGCGGAACAGTATATGGCGATCAGCGACAAGGCCGGTGCCGTCATCGCGATGGAAGTCGACACCGGCAGGCTGCTCGCGGCTGCCAGCACGCCGACCATCCACCTCGAGGACTTTATCGGCGGAATTTCCCAGAAGAATTGGGACGCCCTGCTGAACAATCCGCAGCATCCGCTGCTCGACAAGGTCGTTCAGGGCATCTATCCACCCGGGTCGACCTATAAAATCGTGACCGCCCTGGCCGGTTTGTCCGAGGGGGTTATCACCGAGCACTCGACGTTTTACTGCCCGGGCCACTACTATTTCGGCAACCGGCTCTACCGCTGCTGGAAACACAGTGGGCACGGCACGGTCGACATCAGGCGCGCGATAACCGAATCCTGCGATGTCTATTTCTACCAGGTCGGTCAGCGGGTCGGGGTCGACAAATTAGCGGAGTATGCAAAAAAACTGGGGCTCGGAACGCGGTCAGGTGTTGAGCTCGAACACGAAAAACAGGGCATCGTTCCGACCAAAGCGTGGAAACGGGAGCGATTCAAGGATAAATGGCATGACGGCGAAACGTTGTCGATAGCGATCGGTCAGGGGTTTAACAGCATGACGCCATTGCAGATCTGCATCATGACTGCGGCCATAGCCAACGGCGGAAAAATCTATCGACCGCAGATCGTCGAGTCGGTAAAGACCACCGACGGCTACGTTGTCGAACAGTTCCAGCCGGAACTGGTCAGTGAGCTGTCGGAGCGGGAGAGATCGTATTTACACCTTATCCAGGACGGGCTGCTGGGCGTCGTTGAAGGTAAACGAGGCACTGCACGGAATGTCCGCATCGAGGGCATCACCATCGCCGGCAAAACGGGCACCGCCCAGGTGGTCAAGCTTGCCCAGTATAAAGGCTTGAAGGAACAGGAGATCCCCTATGAGTACCGGGATCATGCCTGGTTCACCTGTTATGCACCGGCCGACCATCCGAAGATCGCGGTGACCGTGCTGGTTGAGCATGGACTGCACGGCGGCTCCGGAGCCGGCCCCATCGCCCGGGTGGTGCTGAAGAAATATTTCGAGCAGTATTTACTTGAGCAGGAAGAACTGGCGGCGCAGAACGAGGTCGCGAAACATTCCTGAATATAACCTTCACCTGTTGACCGACAGATCGAGTTTACCGATAGATGTTCCGTTTTGACCGTAGAATGCTCGCCCATTTCGACTGGTGGTTGCTGATCATGTTCCTGATGGTCTGCGGTATGGCGCTGTTAAACCTCTACAGTGCTTCATACCCCCCCAAGCCGTGGGGAACGCCGCCCTACCTGAAGCAGCTCTATTTTTTCCTGATGGGGTTTGCGTTCATTCTGTTCATTCTCTGTTTCGACTACCAGGAGCTGCATTTCTGGAACTATTTTTTCTATGGATTCGTGGTTCTGCTGCTGGCCGCAATCCTCATTATCGGCAAGACCGCGGGCGGCGCCCAGCGCTGGATCAACCTCGGATTCTTCAACCTGCAGCCGTCCGAACTGGCCAAGCTGATGCTGGTTATTACCCTGGCGAGCTACTATTCCCGCAAGGAGGTCACCGACGGCTATACGATCAGGCAGCTGATCGTGCCGATCGGCCTGACCGCGGTACCGTTTCTCCTCATTATGCTCCAGCCCGATCTCGGCACGGCACTGATGCTTGGATTCATTTTTGTGTCCATGACGGTCTATGTGAAACTGCGTTTCTCGGTGTATGCCATTCTGGGAAGCTGCGGAATAGCGGCGGTGTTCGTAGCCTGGGACAGGCTACTGAAACCCTACCAGAAGCAGCGTATCCAGACGTTTCTGAATCCCGAACACGACCCGATGGGGCACGGCTACCAGATCATGCAGTCGAAGATCGCGGTGGGCAGCGGCGGCAGATTCGGCAAGGGGTACTTGGAAGGCACGCAGGGGCATCTCCACTTCCTGCCGGAACGGCACACCGACTTCGCGTTTGCCGTGTGGGGCGAGGAATGGGGGTTTTTCGGCAGTGCCTTCTTTGTCGCCATCTATTTTATGATGCTGCTGTGGGGGCTCTATACGAGCGCCTTTGCCAGAGACCGGTTCGGCATGCTGCTGTCGTTCGGGGTGGTTATGCTGATTTTCTGGCAGGCGGTGATCAACCTGCTGATGATCCTCGGATTCCTGCCGGTGGTCGGTATTCCTCTGCCATTGGTATCCTACGGCGGCTCTTCCCTGCTGACCACCCTGATCGGATTCGGAATCCTGCTCAATGTGCGGATGCGGCGCTTCCAGGTCGGCCAGAATATCGATTAGCCCGGCCTTTCACATCAAGCCTGCCCGCTATCCCTCAAAAAGTGGATTTGGATGCGACAGGTTCGGGGAGGGAAGCGGGGGAGGATTGATCGCAGCTGCGGCTCTCCGGCCTTATCGCCGTATCAGTGAAACGTCGATCCGGATGTCGGCCTGCGGCCGCCTGGGCGGTCGACAGGCGGTTTCACTGATACGGCGGACCTCCGCGATGCATCCGCAACCAACCCACCCCCACTTCCACCATCTCTGTCCGTTTTATCAACGCAGAAATCAGATCAATCTATTCGATTCGAAGAGGGAGGTTCGTTCTCTGTGTCGCATCTTCCGATAAAGTCTGGAGATGGAGACCGTTTTAAACTGACCCCGAACCGGCAAGCAAGGTGATAAATGGCAAAAGCGGATGCGGGTGGAAGCAGTGGGGCCATATTTCAGCCTGCATCGCGGAGGCTAGCCGGGGCGGTGAACATGGTTTGCTGCGGGCCGGAGGCGTAGGCAGCGAAGCTGCCGTATCCCGAAGCAATGTTCACCGTCACGGCGAACAGGCCGGAGAGCCGCAGGCTGAAATATGGTCCCACTGCGTTTACCGGATCTATAAGGCATTGATCTGTTTCTTGATGGACAGAAGGCCGTACCCTTTTTCCGACACCGTTTCGGGCTGGGGGGCTCAGGTGAGCGACTCGAGAACGATCGTTTTCAGGGCTTCAATGAAGGCGGGGTGGTCATTGAACGACTCGGTGGTTTCCAGTCTGATGCCGAGCTCGGCGGCCAGTTCGCGATACTGCATGTTGATCTCGACCAGGGTTTCCACATGGTCGGAAACGAAACTGATCGGTACCATCAGGATGTTGGCGCAGCCGTTTCCGGCCAGGTCCCGGATCAGGTCCGGGGTTGACGGCGTCAGCCACGCTACCGGCCCGGACCGGCTCTGGTAGCAGAGTTTTCCTTGTTTTCCGGTTACCCGTTCGACCGCGGTAATGGTGCGCATCAGATGTTCAACGTACGGGTCCCCCTCCTCGACGAATGAAACCGGCAGGCTGTGAGCGCTGTAAACGAGCTGTACCGGCTGATTTTCGAATCGTTCGAGTCCACGGCCTATTTTTTCGGCCAGACAGTCGATATAGGCGGGGTGATCGGGCCAGGAATCGATCTCGATCAGCGGACCGGCGAGCGGCTGATCGAGCAGGCATCGCCGCAGCTCGTTGAGCGATGAACCGCTGGTCGCACATGAATAGTGAGGGTAAAGGCTGAGCGCAACGAGCCTTTCGACCCGGGCCTCGCGCACGGCTTTCAGCGCGTCTGCGGTGGACGGGCGCCAGTAACGCATGGCCGTTACAACGATGAAATCTCCGGCATCTGACAGGGTGTGTTCGAGCGCCTGCTGCTGGGCCCTGGTAATTCTGGTGATCGGCGAACCGCCGCCGATCCGGGCGTAGGTGGCGAGGCTCTTCGGTGCCCGTTTCCGGGCTATATACCAGGCCAGAGGCTTCTGCAGAAACGGCGGTCCGAGGCGGATGATCTCGCGATCGGAAAAGATATTGAACAGGAAGGGTCTGATGTCTTCGGGCTTTTCGGGTCCGCCCATGTTGAGCAGGACCACCCCGATCTTACCGGTGATCATCGGCGGGGAAAAATCGGGCTGATATCATAATCGTGTATGTTTACCACATTCAGTTTGGGCAGAGAAGAAAAGAATACGATACTCGCAGCGGTGGGGAAAAAAACCTTTCTGGTCTTCTAAATATGTTAGGTCTCCCTTGATTCAACCCTGCCGTGCCGTATATTATGAAATAAGAGAAGTCTAGTCATGTCGATTGTCGGTGCTTCAGAGAGCTTGCGTGTTGATACATCGGTTAATTTCTCCCACACACCCTACCTTCAGAGCATTTTATCAGAGTTTACAGTTCCATGCGCCTGAACGTGTCGATACGATTTCAGGCCATGGATATGTCGAGGCGCGTCCGTTGGGGCGTATGTTTTTAGCGGCGAATGCCGCTCGAAAACCAGATGGAGGAAATTTATGGAACTGAAAGTCGAAGGCCGCAATATGGAATTGAAAAAGGGCTGGCAGATGAAAATTGAGGAGGAGAAAGAAAAGCTGATCAAGCATTACGCCGGCTTTATCCTTTACCTCCGGGTTGCCATCGAAGCCACGGCTCATCATAAAGAGGGCGGCTACGAGGTCAAGATTGTGGCCTCGGTTCCAAACGACACCGTGGTGGTTACCAAAAAGGGGGAACGGGTCCGCCCGTTGATTATTGAAGCCTTCGATGTGCTGTCTCTGCAGCTCAAAGAGATTCAGAGGAAGAAGCGGAAAACCAAGAAGCAGGCTGAACCGGTCATCGAGGGGGACAGTTTCGGTATCATCCAGAAGGTCTCCCCGCAAGAATCATACGGGTTCATTGCCACCTATGACGACCGGGAAATCTATTTCCATGAAAATGCCTTGAAAAATGCCGGAATCGACGAACTGGCCGAAGGAGACAGTGTGATCTACGGGGAATCCATCGGCGACAAAGGGCCGCAGGCCTCATGGGTTCGCGTGGCAAACAAATAATCCACCCTTTCCTGTAAATCGAAAAAGCCCCCGGGACAGTTGTTCCGGGGGCTTTTTTCGTGCGCGTGCTTCCGGATAAGACGGCGAACCGTCGAATGTGCCCCGCTTCAATTTCATGAGGCAGCAGGGAGGACGGGTTCGGTCCGTCCCCATCGCCTGGCTATCAGGATAACTCAGCAACTGAGGGGACAGGATTCAACCGGTCCCCGCTCCATGCATGTCAGTAATTCTTAAAGGCAAACAGATCATTATTGTAGAGTTCCGGGTCGGCATCCGGGTAGCTCACTTGCTGGCCGTTCCAAGGTTTTCTCAGCGTGTAGCTGTGGTCCTCGGCAGACACCACATTTGATCGATGCAGGGGGATCTTACCGCCGGCAGTGGCGATGTAGCGGGGAATCGCGTCGCCCGAGATATTGCCGTACATCGACTCGACAATGTCGCGGCCGACTTCGATGGGCACCCTGAAATGGGTGAACTGGGGATTTCGGTAGCTGCAGTTGAAGATATAGTAGGGCCGCACATAGGCCTCCTGGATCGTTTCGCAGAGCTTCCACATCTTGACCCGGCTGTCGTTGATTCCCTTGAGCAGCACCGCCTGGTTGAGAACGGTGAAGCAACGCTTTGAAATGCGCCGGAAGGCGTTGCGCGAGACCGGGGTGATTTCCTGGGCGGTGTTGATCTGGGTGACCACCCTGATCGGTTTTTGGTCGTTGCTCTCCTCCAGGATGTCGAGCAGTTCGCTGTCGACCCGCATCGGCGCGGTAACCGGAACCCGGGTGCCGAGCCGTTTGACCGTGACGTGATCGATCGTGTCGAGCTGCTCGAGAATCCACCGGATCATCGGGTTGGGCAGCACGAATGCGTCTCCACCGGTGATCAGCACGTCCCGGATGCGATCGTTGGCCCGGATATAGTCAATGGCTTCGATATATGCCTCTCGTGAATAGACCTTGTCCTTTCTGCCGATGTGGGCGATGCGCAGGCAGTGGGTGCAGTACATCGCGCACATGTTGGTGGCCTTGATGGTGACCACCCGCGGATAAAACTGGTCGATGAGGCGGGCCGGTGAATGGTCCGCCGCCACCGGCGGAATTTCGACGCCGGCGTTGTCGATCATCTCTCCGGTGGGTATCGACTGCAGCATGATCGGGTCGTTGATTCGACCAGGCATGATCAGGCTCGTGTAATACGGGGTGATCCGCATCCGATAGGCCTTGGTGACCCGGCTGATCATTTCGATGGCCTGCGGCGGCAGGTCGATGAGGTCGGCGAGGGTTTCGACCGAGTCGATTGCACAGCGGATCTGACCCTGGAACGAATTCCAGTCGCTGTCGGACATCGACAGTTTCTTTTTGATCCGCTGCTGGTTCTCAAGAATCGTATCCCAGATCTCGATGCCGCTCGGTGCGACCTCGTCCTTTTCCCGCAGGTATGCGTCGACACGGTCATTGGCGTCGGCGGCGATGGGCAGCGCCTGGGTCAAGCGGCCGCCGATGGAGACCAGATGTTCATCGATCGCTTCATGCTTGCGGGCAAGGTCGATCAGGGTCTGCCCGTCAACACCAAAAGCGGAGGGTGTGTATCCGCTGGAGCGCTTCTGTTCGAGCAGGTATGCGAAAAGCTCCACGATCGGCCCGGTCAGGTCGTTTTTTCTGGCAGTATCGAGGAGCGACGCAGCCCGATTGACATCCTCCGGTGGCGGCGTTTCCCCGGCCCCGTCGCTGCCGAGTTCATCGAGAAGGGTGCGGGTGTATCCGTCAAATGCTGATGTCAGCGGTTCCGCGGTGGGTTTTGTTTTCATGGTGTATCCGCCTCAACGATCGTTTGTTTGATGAAACCGACCCCCTGGCACAGCCCCTCGTCGACGTCATCCCGGTTCTTGGCAACGGAGACGACCCGGGCCACGAACGAGCCCGGCATCACCAGAAAGTTGGTGCCCGGGTGTTCGAGGATCACGAAGTCTTTTATTAGTTCGCCATTGGCGATTTTTCTGAAGGTTTCACGCTCGTATGGATTCTGCGGTATATAGCCGGTGGTCAGTTTGGTGGTTTCAACCTTGTAATTGTAGGTTCCCCAATGGATATTTCTGATATTGTTTTTCATTTCCGCCACGTGGGGCGGAAACCGGTTCTCGGTCACCGCATAATATTCGAGTTCGGGAAGCATCGGCGCCCCCTCCGGCAGGGATTGTTCGAGGGTAAAACAGAATTCCAGAGTGGTTCCCTGTTTTCTGGCGTTGATCTCCAGGAAGAATACCTCGCCGTTGTTGTCGATCAGGTAATCGCAGCCGAAGATGCCGCGGTAGCCTTTCTTTCCGAGCAGTCTGCCGACCGTCACCGTGTAGTCATGCATCAGCTTCCGCTGTTGGTCGTTGACCGTCGATGGGAACTTTGAACCGATGAAGCGGTTGCCATCCACGATCACCTGATCGGCGATGCCGGCGATGTATACGTCGTTCTCGTTGGCGACGACCGCAAGCACCGTGGGATCGAGCAGGTGGGGGATGAATCTCGTTATCAGGTAGACATCGTTGGTGTTGCCGAACTTGCGCTCCACCTGATCCTGGTTGAAAGTGACCGCCGAGTTGATACCAGCTGCCGAATAGGCTCCGCTGACGAAAATTCCGTCCGTCCACTGACTTCTCAGAGCGGCGGTGGTCCTGAGCAGGCAGGCCTTGTCTTCGCAGACCTTGTGGTCGGCCAGCGGGACGATGCCGTCCAGCAGCTTGTACTGGGTGATCTTGTTGTTGAGCTGCCTGGCCAGGTATTTGTCCGGTCCGAGGATCGAGACCCGGTCGATCTGATCCAGGGTCATCTCCAGAAGGCTTTCGTAGAGGTTTATGTAGAGCTGATTCTGTCGCTCGAGGATCTGCTCGATCAAGTTCCTGACAACGGTGCTGTCTGACACCGCGCTCATGAATTTTGCGCTGTTGATCCGCCAGCTTCGGCGCGGCGTTTTCCCGTTGATCACGAAGGAGTGATTGGAGATGAACTCTTCCTCGCCGAACGGGTTGATCACCATGATATTCGCGTAGTTGTATTGGATGCAGACATCGGGGATGATGGCGACGAAGCGTATCTGCCGGTTGGGCATACGGTGGGAAAGGGCTTCCTGGACGAAATAGTTGAGACTGTAGTTCTTCAGTTCGCCGACATAAAGAAAATAGTAGCAGTCGGGGTTATAGGTGAAATTGGTGAACAGTACCTCGTTGTCAGGAACCATGGCCGCGACCCCTCTGGTGCGTAGAGTTAATCATCGGTTCTTGATGGGCGACGGGACAACGAAAAAAGACACCTGCCGGGTCCCTGAAAACCATGACTGGCAGGTGTCTTCTACTAAACACTGATCCCGTATCAAACGATGCCTGCAAGCGATTCGGTCCATCTGCAGGGGCGGTTTTTCCGGTTTCGCTGTTGTGGTTGCCGGCCATAAACCGGGAATCGCATCCGTCCGCTGTCAACAGGGAGCAGAGGGAATGTCGATCAGCTTCAACCACCGTTTCATTACTCTTCTGCGGTACCTTTGTCAAGTACTGGTTTGGAGGGCATAGAGGGTCATGAATCGTTTTGATATCTTTGCATAAAACGCCACAATGCTTATTTTTTTTATGTTAGCCGGCCGCCTGGACGCTCGGCGGCTCCATCGGGAAATGGCTTGACTTATGAATCAAATTTTGTGATTTATATTTAGCAGTTAATGCTTTTCCCGCGGACGGACGACAAAGATCTCCAAGGCGGGAGCAGGCAAAGGTGGGTCGCTTGGGATTACGCCTGAGCGGGTTCTTTGCTCAATTCTTTCGTGCACAATGGTTCGCCGTGAACGGTGAACTGCCAGTGTCTCTCGGGTAGATTCTATTTGAGGGATGGTCGTTAAATCTAACTAGAGGGAGATAGCGTATGAAACGAAAAGCAGCGTTATTGGCGGCTCTGAGCCTTGGTTTTGTAATGACAGCCAGTTCTGCAGCACTCAGTTGTGACAAAACCACCTTCGTAACCATCGGCACCGG
>JAJDNR010000195.1 GCA_022340565.1 Desulfofustis sp. | reverse complement strand
CCGTTCGGAAAAGAAACGCTCGAAGCATTGATCAATCAGGGCGAGGAAGTGGTCGGGGCGATCACCGTCGCAGACCCGCCCCAGGCGAAATATCCCAACCCGGTGAAAGACTGCGCCCTCAAACACGGGATCGCCCTCTATCAGGCCAACTACCTGAAGACGCCCGAGGCGATCGGCTGGGTCACAGACCTGCAGCCCGATCTGCTGGTGCTTGCCTTCGTCACCGCTTTCGTACCCAAGGCGATGATCGACTGCGCCACGCACGGTGGCATCAACTACCACCCGTCGCTGCTGCCCAGATATCGCGGCGGTTCGGCCATCAACTGGGCAATCATCAACGGGGAGAGCGAAACCGGCGTGACCATCCACTACATCGACGAAGGAGTCGATACCGGCCCGATCCTGCTCCAGGAAACAGTGGAGATCAGGCCCGACGACACGGTGAAAAGCGTCTATTTCGAAAAGCTCTACCCGCTCGGCATCAGAATGATCGGCGAAGCGGTGAAGCAGATCCGGGAAGGCACCGCCACGGCAACCACTCAGGATGAGACCGTGGCGTCTTTCCAGCCGGTCATCACGACGGAAGACACCGTCATAGACTGGACCAAACCCACCCGACAGGTCTATAACCTGATCAGGGGCGCCAACCCGAGTCCAGGCGCCGTCACCTCTCTGGGCGGACAGACCTGCAAGATTTTCGATGCGGCGATAAGCAGTTCCAGCGGCGCGCCCGGAACCATCGTCCGCATCGGCGATTCAAGCTTCACGGTTGCCACCGCGGACGGATCCATAGACATTCTCTCCGCCCAGCCTCCCGGTCACAAAAAACTGGAAGCAGCCGCCTTCATTCAGGCAGCCGGACTCAAAACCGGCGATCGACTTGGCTCGTAGCCACCTCTTCGAAAAGGAATCATCATGTTATCCATGTTTCTGATCTATGGATGCGTCGGCGCGTTTGTCGGTGTCCTGGCCGGCCTGCTGGGCGTGGGCGGCGGTCTGGTAATCGTGCCGATCCTGGTATTCGCCTTCACTATGCAGGGAGTCTCCTCCGAAATCATCATGCATCTGGCTCTGGGAACCTCGCTCGCCAGCATCATCTTCACCTCGGTCTCCAGTTTCATGGCGCACCATAAACGCGGGGCCGTACAATGGAGCATCGTCAGGAGGATCGTCGTCGGGATTCTGACCGGCACCTTTCTCGGCAGCTGCTTCGCTTCATGGTTATCCACCGATATCTTGAAAGCCTTCTTCGTGGTTTTTCTCTATTTTGTCGCCTACCAGTTCCTCACCAACCGGAAACCCAAACCTACCCGGGAGCTGCCCGGCATCGCCGGTATGTTCGGTGTCGGCAACATTATCGGTTTCATATCGAGCCTGGTCGGCATCGGGGGAGGCGCGGTCAGCGTGCCCTATATGGTCTGGTGCAACGTCCCCGTGCACCGGGCGATCGGGACTTCGGCGGCGATCGGCCTGCCGATCGCCATCTCAGGGACGATTGGATTTCTTTACAACGGGTGGGGAAATGACCTGCTGCCTGACCACTCCCTGGGATTTGTCTACCTACCGGCCCTGGCCGGCATTGCCGCTGTCAGTATCCTGACCGCGCCGCTCGGAGCAAAGCTGGCGCACAGCCTGCCGGTGACAGGGCTGAAGAAAATCTTCGCTGTCCTGCTGATCGTCGTCGGTACGAAAATGCTCTTTAGCATTTTTTAACCTGAACGGTTCGCCGAGCGGCACCAGAAACGCAGGCAGCCCCCCGGCGTCCCCCGACGCCCAGATCGTCTCCCTGATCAGCTGCTGAGGTCAGGAAACCGCAGGGGTCGCGGTCATTGCTTTCTGGTAGGCGCGTGCCAAGAGTTTTATCGGATGGACTGATTCGCGCATGGTGCCCTGGTGGATCTGCATGGAACACGCCCCGCATCCGGTGACCAGCTGTTCGACCGTTGAGTTGTTGATCTCCTCGAAGAGGCGCTGACCTATCTTCATGGACAAGTCGAAGTTCTTCGACTTGAGTCCATAGGTGCCCCCCATCCCGCAACACTTGTCGGAGAAGGTGTGCACGCTTACTCCCGGAATCAGTTCCATCAGCTGCACCGGCTCGTCGGTAACACCGAGACTCTTCAAATGGCATGGGGCATGGTAGCCCACCGACAGATCCAGTCTCCCGAAATCCGTCCGCAGCTCGCCCCTCCGGTGCAGTTCCACCAGGTACTGGTGGATGTCGAAACAGTTGGCGGCCACCGCTCGAGCCTGTTCCGTGGCGATGATGCGCGGGTACTCGTATTTTACCGCCAGGGCACAGCTCGGCTCGCTGAACAGGATGGGGATACCCTTTTTCGTGTACTGGGCCAGCAGGCCGATATTGAAATTGATGTCGCCCAGGATCTGGTCCTGGCCGCCGGAACTGATTCTGGCAATACCGCAGCATTTGAACTCCGGCATGATGATTTTGACGCCGTTATGCTCCAGCACCTCGATCACCGCCAGCCCTTCGCCCTCGGGATCGTTGTAGTTGGCGAAACAGCCGAGAAAAAAGACCACCTCCCGGTCCCCCTCCACCGGCGGCCGGCCTGACAGCAGCTTTCTCAGCGTCCTGTTGCGGAACTGCGGAAGGTAACGCGTCGCCTCCATTCCGATCGCCTTCTCCAGCCCCCATCGCACCGGGCCGAGAGAAGTCGCCAGGTTTGCCAGCGGGGCGAACATCGAGCCCTGGCGGCATAAGTTCGCGGTATCGGTCAGCACCCTGCTGGAAAAATCCTCTCCCTTGCGGCGTACCACATCGGTCCGGGCAATCACCGCCAGCCAGGGCACATCGACGCCGGACGGGCATTCCGTCAGGCAGCGCTTGCAGTTTATACAGGTCTCGATAATCTGCTTGAACTCCGGATCCTCGAGGATTTCCGGACTGAGTTTGCCGGACATGAGCTCGCGCAGGATGGTCACCTTGCCGCGCCCCTTGGTCCATTCCTCCAGGTGATTGGAGGCGATCGGGCAGTAGGAACGGCATTTGGCGCAGCCCGAACAGTTCTCGATCTGCTCCTGCAGGTCCTGTGCATCGAACGAACTTCCGGTCTGGACGATGCGGAAATCGGGGCCGTATTTGAGATCTTCTCCAAGCATCCGGTCGTTGTCCGAGATGATGACCCCGGGATTCAATATGCCCCGGGGATCGAAGAGCGCCTTGACTTCCCTCATCGCCTGGTAGAGATGGGGATACTGCCGCGCCACAAACTGGGTGCGCAGCCGCCCGTCGGCGTGTTCGCCGCTGATGGTGCCGTTAAGACTGAGCACCAGATCGCAGACCGCATCGGACAGATCCAGCATGGTTCGAACATCATCAGGTTGACGCAGATCCAGGATCGCCATGTTGTGCAGGTTGCCGTCCCCGGCGTGGCCATAGATTGCCGCCTTCACCCCGAACCGTTCGAACAGGGCGCGCAGGCCGCTGATATATTCAGGCAGCCTGCTGACGTGGACCGCAGCGTCCTCGATAAAGGCGATCGGCCGCCGCGGCCCCTTCATCCGGTTCAGGATCGGTCCTGA
>JAJDNR010000174.1 GCA_022340565.1 Desulfofustis sp. | reverse complement strand
GATCGGGACTATTATCTCGAGAACAAATATCCGAGTTTCGGCAACCTGGTTCCGAGGGATGTAGCATCGCGAAACGCCAAGGAACAGTGCGACCAGGGCAAGGGCGTCGGCTCCACCGGGCTTGCCGTCTATCTCGATTTTGCCGACGCGATCAAGCGCGACGGTGAGGACGTGATTCTGAGGAAATACGGCAACCTCTTCCAGATGTACGAGAAGATCACCGATTCGAACCCGATGAGGGAACCGATGATGATCTACCCTGCGGTCCATTATACGATGGGGGGGCTGTGGGTGGACTATGACCTGATGACCACCGTTCCCGGCCTGTTCGCGCTGGGCGAATGCAATTTCTCAGATCACGGTGCTAACCGTCTCGGCGCCTCGGCACTGATGCAGGGGCTCGCCGACGGCTACTTCGTGATCAGCACCTCGATCGGCCACTATTTCGGTTCAGAACGCTTCAGCGACGTCGATACCGGCCATGATGCCTTCAAGGAGGCTGAAACCGCAGTTAGCGAACGCATTAGCAGGCTGCTCAAGAACAGCACCGGCGGGCCTGCTGGGAAGGTCACTGTCGACGAGGTTCACAAGGAACTCGGCCGGCTGCTCTGGGATCATTGCGGTATGGCGAGAAACAGACGGGGACTTGAAGCGGCACTGGAAGAGCTGCCGAAAATCAGGGATAAATTCTGGGGTTCAGTCTACGTTCCGGGCACCGCCGAAGACATCAACCAGTCGCTTGAACGGGCCGGCCGGGTTGCCGACTTTATCGAATTTGCCGAATTCATGATCCGCGATGCCCTCGAACGGGAGGAATCCTGCGGCTGCCATCTCAGGGAAGAAAGCCAGACTGAAGACCATGAGGCGCTGCGCAAGGACGATGAATACTCCCACGTCAGCGTCTGGGAATACAAAGGCGACGACCAGCCTCCGGAGATGCACAGGGAGCAGCTGACATTCGAGAATGTCACCCCATCGCAGCGAAGCTATAAGTAAACAATACCGATAATTTCAGCGAGTGAAGCAGATGCGTACCATAGACCTGACATTGAAAATCTGGCGCCAGAAGAACAGCGATTCCCTGGGCGATTTCGAAACCTACAGTGTCAAAGACATTTCCACCGACATGTCGTTTCTGGAAATGATCGATGTGCTCAACGAGCAGCTCACCAAAGAGGGAAAGGATCCCGTCGCCTTCGATCATGACTGCCGTGAAGGAATCTGCGGCATGTGCGGAGCCGTAGTCGACGGGGTTGCTCACGGACCGGAGAGGGAAACGACCCTGTGCCAGCTTCACATGCGCAAGTTCAATAGCGGCGACACCTTGGTCATCGAGCCGTTCCGCTCCATCGCCTTTCCGATCAAAAAGGACCTGCTGGTCGACCGGTCAGCGCTGGACCGCATTATCCAGGCCGGCGGCTATGTTTCCGTCAACACCGGCGGAGCAGTTGACGGTAATGCTATCCCGATCGGTACCGAGACCGCCGAACTGGCCATGGACGCGGCCGCCTGCATCGGCTGCGGGGCCTGCGTCGCGAGTTGTCCCAACGGGGCGGCGATGCTCTTCACCGGTGCCAAGATCTCCCAGCTCAGCCTGCTCCCCCAGGGACATCCCGAAAGGATGGAGCGGGCTCGAAATATGGTAGCCCAGATGGACAAGGAAGGGTTCGGGTACTGTTCCAACGAGCGGGAGTGTGAAGCCGTCTGCCCGAAGGGCATCTCGATTAGAAATATCGCCCGCATGAATCGTGAGTACCTGAAGAGCATGCTGTTTGGCGAGTGATTCCCATCGGATGCATTTTATCGAACCCGCTTATCCACCTCATAATGGATGGATAATCGGGTTTTTTCATGTAGAACGTGATGTCATTTATGATTGAAACATCACCGCCTCCAGTTTTGCTCGATGCATTATGATGTTGTCATCGTAGGAGCGGGGCCAGGCGGTCTCCAGTGCGGCAGAATACTTGCTGAAAACGGGGCCAGAACACTGATCCTCGAACGCAGCAAGCGGATCGGTGCAAAGGTCTGTGCCGGGGGCATCACCTGGCGTGGACTGATCACAGCCGTCCCTGCACCGTCTATAGAGCGTTCGTTCACCATGCAGCTGATCTGCACCCGCTATCAGAAGACCGTTATTGAAGAACCGGATCCGCTGGTGGCAACGGTCAACCGTATTGTACTCGCATCCCATATGGCGCGGCAGGCTGAGCAGGCAGGTGCGGATATCATAACCGGTGCCGCTGCGGAGCGGTTTGAAGGGAATCGCCTGTACTATCGTTCCGATGGAAAGCGGTACCAGGTGAGTTTCGACTTTCTGGTCGGGGCCGACGGGTCCAATTCCCTGGTGAGAAAGGTGCTTGGTCTGCCGGTCGAGCGCCTGCAACGAGGCATCGGCATGCACTATGTCGTCGATGACCCTGCTCCTCGGGATATGGTATGGAATTTCGATTCAGCCTTATTCAAGAGCGGATATTCATGGATTTTCCCACGTCGCGGCTGCTCTTCGGTGGGCGCCTATGTCGGCATACCCGTCTGTTCAGCGCAGCGCTTGAAAGCCGGCCTGGACCGCTGGCTCTGCGGGCAGCAGATCGATGTGAGCCGCTGCAGGCTGCAAGCCGGGCAGATTAACTGGGCGTATCGGGGGTGGCGGTTCGGCTCGGTTTTTCTGGTTGGCGATGCTGCCGGTTTGGCCTCTCCGCTCACCGGCGAAGGGATCAACCCGGCATTTGTCTCCGGGGAGACGGTTGCGAGAACCATTATCGATCCGGATTACGAGTGCGAGCAGCTGACCCGCATCATCAGGCGCCACCGAAGTCATAAAAATATGTTGAAAACCGCCACCAAATCGCCGATGGTATCAACGGTTCTCTCCGAGATCTGCGCCGTTCTGCTCCGTTATCGGCTGATCGGCTTCGACCGGTTTGAAATGGCCTGATTCACTTTATTTGGAACCATGGCAAAGACATCGCGCACCAGAAGAACGTGGCTGAACCTTTGTTTTTTGGTCATCTGTGCAGGGCTAGTCGCCTTCCTCCTGCTGGCCCCGGAAGAAACCACGTCACCGTTACCGCGTGACGAGATCCATCAGCAGTTTCATCAAATCCAAAGCAAGAAGGAGGCGGAAAAGGGGTGCGTTGGCTGCCATGAGACGGGCGGCGAGGCGCCGTTGCCGGACACCCATCCCGATCCGTACCGCTGCCTTTTCTGTCACAAGCGCTGATTCGTTCCTTCGGTCCGCCCTGCTCTACCCTTCCAGCCCCTTGCTGACGATTTCATAGACGTCGCGGGATAAACGGCCGGTGGATTTGATCGTTGCCAGTGTCTTTTTCATCAGAGACTTCCGCAGGGGCTCATAACGCTGCCAGGAGATCAGCGGGCCTGCGAGCCGGGCTGCGATCTGCGGATTGAGCCGGTCGACCTCGAGGATTTTGTCGGCCAGGAAATGGTATCCACTGCCGTTATCCTGATGAAACCGAACATGATTCTGGCTGAAGGCCCCGATCAGCGACCTCACCTTGTTGGGATTCTTGATCGAAAATGCCTTGTGGGTGAGCAGTTTCTTGACCCGTTCGAGGGTGTCGTCAGCCGCCGACAGAGCCTGCAGGGAGAACCACTTGTCCATGACCAGCGGGTTGTCGAGCCAGCGCGTTTCGAAATTGCCGAACAACTCCTCCCGCACATCGCCGGAAATATGAGACACTGATGCCAGAACGGCCATCTGGTCAGTCATGTTGTCGGCCCGGAAATATTGATCCCGGGCCAGTTCAACCGTCTCCGGATGGACATCGTGCACGCAGACAAGATAATCGAGGCAGGTGTTCTTGAGACTTCTTCGGCCGATGGCCTCGGAGGATATGTCATAGTTCCGGTCATCATTTCTTGACTGGTAGGCAGACAAGAATGTGTCGAACAAGCTGATTCCCAGTTGGTGTTTGATATGGGTGCGGGCACCATGAAGCCGATCTGGATCGACATCGCGCAGCGACAGCGCCAGAAACGATTCTTCCGGTAGTTGCAGAGCCAGAGCGTTGAGTGCGTCGTCTCCGCCTTTGTCGCTGATAAAAGAGCCCATGGCATTGGTGAAATCACCGTCAAGCACGGTATTCCGCACCTCTGAGGACGATTCGACCAGCTCGACGATCGCGGACGAGCAGTATGAGAATGACGCATTCCACCGGTTGAACGGGTCAGAATCGTGGCTCATCAGCACGGCGGTCTGCCCTTTTGTCTGAAACGGGGAGATCTTGACGGGCGCCGAAAAAAACCTGAACAGTGATACAACCGGCCGTTCCGCGAACCCGGAGAAGACGAAATCCTGCTCGTGCTCGGTTAGTTCGAGCAGAATGTCCTGTCCCTGACTGCGGTATCCGCAGGTAATCGACTGCGACACATCGTTGCCGCGAGCGTCGATGAATCCGCACAGAATCGGCAGGTGAAACGGCTGCTTGTAAGGTTGACCGGGGGTTGCGGGGGTATGCTGACGCACGGTTAGGCGCAGCGTTCCGGTTTTTTCATCCCACCGTTCGATGCACTCGATGACCGGTGTTCCTGCTTGTGAATACCACCGTTTGAACCGGCAAAGATCGCGTCCCGATGCATCCGCCATCGCCGCGACGAAGTCGTCGCAGGTGACCGCCTGGCCGTCATGTCGGGCGAAGTAGAGATCCATGCCTTTCCTGAACTCCTCAGGGCCGAGCAGCGTATGGATCATCCTCACTACCTCAGCGCCTTTGTTATAGACGGTGACGGTGTAGAAGTTATTGATTTCCATATAAGTATCGGGGCGCACCGGGTGGGCCATCGGCCCCTCGTCTTCACGAAACTGGTAGTGCCTGAGAAGCCGCACATCCTTGATCCGCTGGACTGCCCGGGAATTCATATCCGCCGAAAACTGCTGGTCCCGGAACACCGTCAATCCTTCCTTGAGGCTCAGCTGAAACCAGTCCCTGCAGGTGACTCTATTTCCGGTCCAGTTATGAAAGTATTCATGGGCTATTACCCCTTCGATATGGAGGTAATCCTGGTCGGTGGCGGTCTCCTGCGAAGCAAGCACATATTTGGAATTGAAGATGTTGAGCCCCTTGTTCTCCATTGCACCCATGTTGAAATCGTCTACCGCGACGATCATGTAACGGTCCAGATCGTATTCGAGACCAAAGGTTTCTTCGTCCCAGCGCATTGCTTTCTTGAGGGATTCCATGGCATGCGCGCAGGTGCCTTGGTTGCGGTGCTCGGTGTAGATGTACAGATCGACCGCCCTGCCCGACCTGGTGGTGAAGGTGTCTGAGTGTGCTGCCAGGTCTCCGGCGACCAGTGCGAACAGATAGCATGGTTTGGGGAACGGGTCATGCCATTCGGCAAAGTGAAACCCGTCATCCATCTGCCCTGACGATTCCAGATTGCCATTGGAAAGCAGCACCGGAAATCGGTTCCGGTCGGCCTCGATTCTGGTAGTGAAACGGGCGAGAACGTCGGGACGGTCGGGATAATAGGTTATTCTCCTGAATCCTTCGGCCTCGCACTGGGTACAGAAAATCCCAGAAGACAGGTAGAGCCCGCTGAGACTGGTATTGTCTTGCGGGTTGATGGTGGTGGTGATCTCCAGGAGAAACGAGTCTGGAACCTGCGCTATGGTGAGCTGGTGATCGTCTACCTCAATCAGGTCTGGTGCAACCTCATTACCGTCAAGCAGGATGGGTCCGAGTTGCAGCTTTTCACCGTATAAGACCAGTGAATCTGAATCTGAAACTCTA
>JAJDNR010000149.1 GCA_022340565.1 Desulfofustis sp. | reverse complement strand
TTATCAGTACGCCTTTGTTTCCGGAAAAAACACCTCGTATCTGTGGCTGCTGGCGAGAGCGCCCAGGGTAAGTGAATCCGTCAAGATAGCGTTTGAAAATCGTGCGGGTTCGCTTGGATTTCCGGTTGACAAACTGATTTGGCTGGACCAGTGAGTCTTTGAGACTACCTCCCAATCTGACATATATCCACACGAGACGATCAGCGCATGAAAAAACAATGGATCATCGGTTTCGGGCTGTGTTTCACGATACTCCCCTACTTATGTGCCGCCAGTGCGCAGCAGCGCCCGCAGAACGGGGGAGCCGGTAGCCCCCAGGCAGGGTGGTCATCGTTTTCCCGGGGCGGGGCGGTGCATCAGTTCGATTCTGATCTCGAACAGGGTGGAAGCTTCGGAGCAACCAGGTTCAACATCGAGGCAGGACAGGGATACTCCTGGAATCGACGTAACAGCGTATCGCTGTCAGTGAGTTATAGCTATGACGGTTACTCCTTCGGGCCTGGGGAACGTGGAATGGCAGCCTCGAATCCCTGGGATGATGTTCACTCAATTTCTCTGGCCTTGCCCGCCAGATGGGGCTTCGGCGACGACTGGTCGACGATAGTCATACCTTCGATCAGATCATCAGGCGAAAGCGGTTCGGATTTCGAGGATACAATTACCGGCGGCATGCTTGCCGGCGTCAACTATCGATTTTCTGACAGACTCACCATCGGTCCGGGGATCGGGGTAATTTCCCAACTGGAAGATAGTGCAACGGTGTTTCCGGTGCTGATCATTGACTGGCGCATCACTGACCGGCTCAGTCTGGAGACGGGGCGTGGACTTGCGGCCACAGTTGGCCCCGGGTTGACGCTGAAATACGCCGCCAATGAGCGTTGGTCAATGCTCGTAGGCGGACGCTACGAGAAGCTGCGCTTTCGCCTCGCCGACTCCGGAAGCGACCCCGGTGGAGTCGGCGAAGACGCCAGTTTCCCGTTGTTTGCCAGCATCACCTACTCCTTCAGCCCTTTGACGTCGGTGAGCATGGTGGGCGGTGCAGAACTGGGAGGAGAATTGAAGCAGGAGGATAACAAGGGTCGAAGCATCGCCGAAGAGAGCTATGATTCGGCCGGTTTCCTGGGCTTCACCTTCAGTGTACGATTATAGTATGCCTGTTACGACGGCGAGCGCGTTTTTCGAGATATTTTTCAAACACGGTGCTGAGAGCCATCATCAACGGCCACAAGAAGGCCCATAGCACCGCAATCACGAGCAGTGACAGTGGCAGCGGCCAGTTAAACTGGGCGGCGCCAAGACGGACACCACCCCAATAGGCGGCCGGACCGCCAAGAAAACCGAAGACCGCGCAGAGCACCGGTTTATGCTGCATCCAGGCGAGGCTGTGACCGGGCGTTATCGCCAACCCCAGCCACACAACAGCCAGCCAGAAGGGGATCGGAAAACCGCTGACCGCGAAGGAGTAAAATCCAATCTGATGGAGAGTCCCGTCTATAACCAAACCGGCCGTGAGCATCGAGGCCATCATCCACAGATCGAAAACGCGCTTCCTCGAGAAATACAGATGAATGATTATCAGTGCCCCGCCGGCAAGTGCACCAAGATCTCCACCGAGTACTGAGAAAAACCAGATGGCCTGGTAAATGAGTATGTTGACGACACTTTTCATGGTGCCCTAGACCGAATATTTCATGGTAAACGAAGGCTTAGTTAAAAATAAACAGCACAATCAACTTCCCTGGGAGAGCGTGAGCCCTGTCACTGAGACCGTTTGTGCCCTATGGAATCAACGCTTAAAAGACAAACCACCCATCCTGCGGGCGCGTCGATACGGCCTGCGATCCCGCTTCGTCTTTGGGCAAGGCATAGTATCTCGAGAACCTTCCCTAGCTCTCCTTTCCCCACAGGCCGTCTCAACACGTGAAATATCGAGTCTAACGCAGCCTATCAGGAGGACGGTCCGCCACCAGATGCACGACGCTGATGGAACGCTCCACAAAGCCGCCCTCGCAGTAACTGAGATAAAAATCCCAGAGTCGTTTGAAACGTTCGTCATATCCCTTTTTCTTCAGCAGAGGATAATGTTTGTCAAAGCGCGACCGCCAGTCCCGCAGGGTCCTTGCATAATCGTGACCAAAGTCGTCGAGCTGCCTGACCACCATATCGGTCTGCTCAGCGACTAACCTCACCATCCTGCTCAACGAGGTCAAACAGCCTCCGGGAAAGATATAGCGCTGTATGAAATCCACCCCTCTCAGGTACTGACGGTATTTCTGGTCGGCAATGGTAATGGCTTGATGCACCATGGTTCCGCCAGGTTTGAGCAATTCTCCGCATTTCCTGAAAAACACCGGCATATTTCGATGCCCCACCGCCTCTATCATTTCGACACTGACCAGCTTGTCATAGCTGCCGGTGAGATCACGGTAATCCTGCTTGAGCAGGGAGATCCGATCCTTCAGTCCCGCGTCTTCGATCCTTCTTGCAGCCTCCTTATACTGAGCATCCGAGATGGTGGTGGTGGTAACGTGACATCCATAGGTAGCTGCTGCATGGAGGGCGAATCCGCCCCAGCCGGAACCGATCTCGATGACCGAGTCTCCTGGCTGCAGGTCGAGTTTTCTGCAGAGTATATCCAGTTTGTTCAGCTGACTCTCCTCCAGGGTCGAATCAGGCCCGGGGTAGATTGCCGATGAGTATATCATTTTAGAATCAAGAAATGACCGGTACAGGTCGTTGCCCAGGTCATAATGGGCGAGGATGTTCTTTCTGGCCCCAGCCCTGCTGTTGACGCTAAGGAGGTGTCTGACCAGGTCGAACGGTTTGAGAAGCCAGGCCGTGCCCTTTTCCATTTTATCGAGCAATTCCATGTTGCCCACCATAATCCGCATCAGTGCGGTCAGGTCATCGACATCCCAGAGTCCGTCGATATATGCTTCCGCGGCGCCGATCGACCCTCCGAAGATGATCTTCCGATAGGCGGTAGGGTCATGAATCGTCATCTGAGCGCAGGGTTCAGCATGTTTGCCGAATATCCAGCGGTTCTGCCCCTCTTTTATCAGTATTCGTCCATATTCAATCCGGGAGAGCGAGTTTATAAGCATTGTCCTCGACCATCCCGCAGTTCCTGGAATTCTCAAACGGACGCTGTTCTGGCCTGATATGGTGGTAATGCCATTCATGCTGCCTCCTTGCGATAGGGTACATAGGGGACCCCCTTGAGAAAAAGTTTCAGGGCCTGCCAATAGATTCCGGCGACGATGAACAGGGTCATCGCCGGTTTTCTGAGCAGTTCTCTACGGATATTTTGAAGATCAAGGGGGCGCCTGGCCAGTTCCAGCCGGGCGGTAAATATTCTCCCCCGATCATCGTCGACGCTGATTTTAACGAACAGTTCCTCTGCCGGAGCGCTGAGTTCCCAATGATAATGCTGGTTCAGCGGGTTAAACGGGGAAACATGGAATCCTTTCGGATTATCCGGCTTGAGGTTGTCCACATCAATGTAGTGGGCATACTGATGACGCTCGTTCCAAGGGATATTGGAAACCTCGGCCAGAAAGTGGCTGAAACGACCCTCATCGTCAAAGCCGTAATAGAAATTAACCGGACTGAAGTAGAGGCCGGCGGTCCTCAGACTGATCAGACCGAAGAGCCTTCCTTGGACCGGGTGACCGGTCAGATCGCGCATCCTCGTCCTGATGGCCTGGGCAAGAGGAATGGCTGGGTCGCCATAGTAATCTGGCCGGTTGAATCGGTTCAACGCCATTTTTGTGGTTGAAAACCACCATCCGAACGAGGGGAGCCGGTCGATCTCGTCGAGATCGAGAAACCACATAAAAAACCGGTAGCTGAAGCGATGGTCTGCGGGAATTCGTCGGTGATGGCTGATTTTTCCAACATAGAGCGATGATCTCATCAGTTACCTCCCAGCGCCGAGGCAACCCGCAGCCCGCTGACCACCCCATCCTCATGGAAGCCATTGAACCAGTAAGCACCACAGAAATGGCTGCGGTTCCTTCCGGAAATATCGCTCCAATGTTGCTGGGCGTCAATCGCTTGCCGGGTATAGACGGGATGGTGGTAGGTGAATGTCCTCAGAATGTGCTGTTCCTGCACTTCCTGGTTCAGCGTTACCAGATAGCTGTGGCGTTTCTGCAGCCGCTGCAGAATATTCATGTGGTAGGTGAGCGTGCTCCGCTGCTGACCGGCCTTGACGATATTGTAATTCCAGCTCGCCCAACAGGTTTTTCTTTTCGGAAGCAGGGATTCGTCGGTATGCAGCGTTACTTCGTTTTTCGAGGTCCTGAATTCCCCAAGCACACCTTTCTCATCGCCGCTTGGATCGGCCAGCAGAGCCAGCGCCTGAGGGGCGTGGCAGGCGAAGACCACGTGATCGAAAACCAATCGCTCACCTTCAGTTATAATCGTCACCGAATGCTCGTCACGCTCCACCCGGAGAACCGGGGTATTTACCCTGATACGCTCCTTGAACGCGGCGGTGAGCGGTTTTATATAGCTGCTCGAACCACCTTTGATCGTATACCACTGCGGCCTGTCAACCAGGTTGAGCAGGCCGTGGTTGTCGAAAAAGCGTACAAAGAAATCGAGTGGAAAGTCCATGCAGCTTTCCAGCCCCATGGACCATATTGCCGATACCATCGGCAGCAGATAATTGTCGGTGAAGGTTTGCGAGTAGTTTCTCCGCTCAAGAAACTCCCCGATGGTTCGATACCGGTCTTCTCCGGCTGCGTTTTTCACTTCCCGGTTGAAGCGAACAATGTCGGCCACCATGGAGAGAAAACGGGGACGGATCAGGTTCCTGCGCTGGCCAAAAAGCCTGTTCAGGCTGTGACCGTTGTATTCGATATCCTCATCCTGGTTTTTCACCGAGAAACTCATTTCGGTGGGCTGGTAGCCGACTCCCAGACTGTCCATCAGCTGCATGAAGTGCGGGTAGGTGCGATCGTTGAAAACGATGAAGCCGGTGTCTATATCGGAACGTTCCCCCTCCTTTTCCACCCCTACGGTGCGGGTGTGTCCGCCGACATAATCGGCCGCCTCAAACACCGTGATGTCGTGGTGCGAAGCGAGTGCATGAGCACAACTCAAGCCCGCTATTCCCGATCCGATTATCGCGATTTTCTGCGCGTTCATCACCTCACCAAGCGATTACCAATCCTTCTCCAGAGAGCGTTTGGCAGCAGGGCGAGAAGCTTCAGAAAAAAAGTGAAGCGCTTCGGAAAATGGATTTCAGAGCTTCTTCTGGCCAGCCCCTTGCGAATCCATGTGCTCGCCTGCTCGACGCTGACGAGACAAGGCATCGGGAAGTCATTGCGATCGGTCAGCGGCGTCTTCACAAATCCCGGGGATATCAGGCTTACCGCAATATTTTCCCGGTGCATGTCGATCCTCAACGACTCGATCATATAGGAGACTGCCGCCTTCGAAGCACCATAGGCTTCCGCCCGCGGCAGCGGCAGATATGCGGCGGAACTGCTGACTACCGCGAGGTGCCCCCGGCTGCTTTTGCGCAGCAGAGGGAGTACCGCCTCCAGTGAGAT
>JAJDNR010000144.1 GCA_022340565.1 Desulfofustis sp. | reverse complement strand
ATCGGGGCCTTCTGCGCATTGTGCTTCAGCCTGTTGCGAGGCAAAATGAAATGGGGCAATTTCAGCAACAGCCTGACCTCGACCGCATCGACCACCGGCATGCTGTTTCTGATCGTAACCGGGGCGATGATTCTCGGCTATTTCTTCTCGATCACCCGTCTGCCGTTCGAGTTCGCCTCGATGGTTGCGGCCCTGCCGGTGAACCGCTACGTCATTCTGGTCTGCATCGTCGTCGTGCTGCTGATCCTCGGCTGCCTGATGGACTCACTGGCGATCGTGCTGCTCACCGTGCCGGTGTTCTACCCGCTGATTCTCGAGTTGGGGTTTCACCCGATCTGGTTCGGCATCATCGTCGTGCGGGTCACGGAAATGGGACTGATAACCCCGCCGGTCGGCCTCAACGTTTTCGTCCTCCACGGTATTACCGGGGTGCCGATGCACACCATCTTCAGGGGCGTGGTACCGTTTTTAATCGCCGATGTCTGCGAACTGGCGCTGCTCATCGCCCTCCCGCAGCTGTCGCTGATTCTGCCCGAAATGATGAGCTAACCTTGTTAACGGGTCGATACGGCCTGCTGAACTGCGTCGCGTTTGGAGGAGGCATAGCGGGCTATGGCCTCCTCCAAGTCTCCTTGCTCAGCGACCACCTCAACCCGTTAACCTGCGTTCAGAGGATTAAGAGGATAAAACGACCATGCACCTGATCTGATGCAACAGGGGTATAAGCGTCTTCTTGCTCAGCAGACCATCTCAACCCGTTAACCCGCGATTAGGATCGGGAAAATAAAACGAGCTTTATCCTGTGCTCACATCATTGCCTGCTGCTAGGTGGCAGGGAAAATCAGCGGGAACAGGTTCTTCCTGGAGTTTTGGTAGTGTTCGCGAACCCGTGCCTTGGCGAGTTCCACATCTCTGAGGCAGACTGCCTCGAAAAGGCTTTCGTGCTCCCGCCTGATCTCTTCTATTCGGCTCATCACCAGGTCCTCGATGCGGTGGCGCAGAAAGATCTTCCGGCACAGTTCCATGTAGCGCTGGACTAGCAGATCGTTACCGGTCATCTCCATGATGGCCATGTGAAACTCGGTGTCGAGGATGAACATTTTGCGGGTTACGTGGGATGAGGTCAGGTTCTCGTAGGCCTCCTTGCATTTCCGGACCTTCTTCAGCTTCTTGTCGGTCATCATGCGGATCGCCTGACCGATAAAGCCGACCTCCAGTACCTCGCGGATCTGGTAGAGTTCTTCGGCTTCCTTGCGGTTGAGCCGATGCACCGAATACCCCTGATTCGGCACGAAATCGAGATATCCTTCCTGGGCCAGAATGGACAGCGCATTATTGACCGGCGTCCGGCTGACCTTGAGCCGTCTGGCCAGGTCGACGAACACCAGGCGCTGCCCGGGCACCAGCTCATAGTTGAGCATCAGCTCGATTATCTGATGATACACCTTGAGGGTGAGATTCTTATTTTTCTTCACACTCGTACCCCGACCTGCCGCTTCTCTCCTGGAGGCACCTTCTATTCGATATTGTTCATGGTCATCAGCGGCATTACGCCGAACTGCTGAGTCAGGCCCATATAGTCGTTGTAGGCCCATTCCTCGACGACCTTGCCGTCTTTCCAGGTGGAAACAGTGCACCCCTTCATCGCCACCTCGCGGCCGGTCGGCGGGGCCTGTATAGTCGGCGTCTTACCGGTGTGCTTGCCTGAGAGCACGATTCTGGCAACGGTTTTGTTGCCGTCCATGAGCATTTCCTCGACCTCCATCCTGAAGTTCGAGTAGGCGCCCCGCACTTCCTTGATGAAGTTTTTGTAGTCGGCCAGCCCGTTGACTTTTTTCATCGGCGGCTGATGGCGCAGGTAGCCGGGATCGACCAGTTCATCCAGCACATCGAAATTACCGTGGTTGTAGGCCTCGTCGATCAGTCTCCGCATGCTCTGCTTGAGATCTTCAGACATGTCCGTTCCTCCCCGCACCGTTGGCGATATGTTTTAAAGATTTTCGTGGACTGGTTCCACAACACACTGGAAGGGATAAGGTGAGCATGATTTTATAGTAAACCGATCGCGATTTAAAGCAAGAATCAGTGATGATTCCGGCAGCAAGCGTTTTTTACCAGCCGGACGGGATCCCGGCCGGCCAATATCCCCCGGCGAATGGAATTTACTTGACAGCACATTTTTTGCGCGCAATATTGCATGTAATCATTCCGGAAGTGATCGCACCGCCAGCCGCCACCGGAGTCGACCTGCGTCCGGGATCATGCGGAGATCATTCTGAAATAATGTAACAACTATAGTGAAACATCTGGTAAAAAACCAAAAAAAAAGCTAGCTTCAGCATATCGGATACGAGTGCTCAGCCTGTTTTACCCGCTTTGACATGGTACGACGTTAATACTGCTTTTCGTGGCTGTTCGGGCGCCAAACCGGACATTATCCATCAGGCATCAAGCAAGCAAAGATCAAGGAGGGGTTAAGCGATGAAGAAACTGTTATTTTTGACCATTGCGTCTGCTGCGGTAACGGCTGTTTTTCTATCTGGAATGGCGACCCTTGCCGTCGCTGACACGATCGAGATGACCTACGCCAACTTCTTCCCTCCGGTTCACATCCAGTCCCAGCTGGCCGAATCATGGTGCCAGGAAGTGGAGAAACGCACCAACGGTGCCGTCAAGATAAATTACTACCCGGGTGGAACCCTGGTCAAAGCGCCGCAGATCTATGACGGCGTCGAGCAGGGTATCGCCGACATCGGCATGTCCGTACTGGCTTATTCCAAAGGCCGTTTTCCGGTTCTCGGCGCTATGGACCTGCCGATCGGCTACTCCAGCGGGGTATCCGCCACCAAAATTGCCAATTCCGTACTGGATACATTCAAGCCCGAAGAATTCAACACCACCCAGATCATGTTCCTGCATGCCCACGGTCCAGGCCTGATCCACACCAGAGACAAGGAAGTCAAGTCGCTGGCCGACCTCGCGGGCCTGAAAATCAGGGCCACCGGCATGAGCGCCAAGCTCGTCGCCGCCCTGGGCGCCACCCCGGTCAGCATGGGAATGCCGGATGCCTATCAGAGCCTGCAGAAAGGCGTGGTGGACGGCTGCGCCCATCCCATGGAAGCCAACAAGGGCTGGAAACTGGGCGAAGTCCTCAAGTATGTGGTCGATGAGGACTCCGTCGCTTACACCACAACCTTCTTCGTGGCGATGAACAAGGCCAAATGGGATGCCCTGTCACCTGAAATTCAGAAGACCATTACCGAAATCAATGCGGAGTGGGCGGGCAAGCACGGTGAAGCGTGGGATTCCAGCGACGACGAAGGGCGCAAATTTTTCGAGGAAAAAGGCGGCGTGATCATTACCCTCGATGACGCCGAGCGGGCTAAATGGAAGGAAGCCGTCAAACCGGCCATTGATGAATATCAGGCCGAACTCGATGCAAAAGGCATCAACGGCGCCGAGGTGATCAAACACATTACCTCGATGAACCAGTAGTCGTTGATCGACATCAGAAAGCGCGTGCCGACCGGGATCCCGCAAGCGGCTTGCCCGGTCGGCACAGCGACGCGCTAAGCAAGAGATTCACACGTCCCGACACCCGTCATCACCATGCACCCTTTGTGGACCTTTTTGGATAAAACCCAGCGCTTCATGAAGGGGATCGCATCGGTCAGCCTGATGGGCATGGCGCTCATGACCTGCGCCGATATCATCCTGAGGGCGACGATCAACAAGCCGATTTTCGGCTCCGAGGAGATCGTATCCATTTTCGCCGTCCTCGCCATTGGTTTTGCGCTGCCGTATGCCCATAAAAAAGACTCCCATGTGGGGGTCGAGATCGTCGTGCGGCTGCTCTCAAAGAAAAGACAGGAGCGCATTCGCCTGTTCACCAATGCCCTTTCACTGGTGCTGTTTTTGATCCTGTCCTGGCAGATGTTCATATACGGCCGCGTCATGCAGGGCTCCGGTGAGGTCTCGATGAACCTGGGGCTGCCGATGTACTGTTTCGTCTACGCCCTCTCCTTCTGCACGCTGGTTGTTTGCCTCTATCTCCTGCAGGAGATCCTTTCTTTCTTCAAACCGAGCCGACATCAGCGATGAGTCCTTCGATCATCGGCGTTATCGGCATCCTGCTGATGCTGGCGATCTTCATAACCAGAATGCCGGTGGCGTACGTGATGACGCTGGTCGGCCTGGGCGGCTTCTGTTACCTGATCTCGGCCAAAGCCGGCCTCAGCCTGCTGCCCAGGGTTTTCTTCGACACCTTTTCGTCCTACGAACTCACCACCATCCCGCTGTTCGTGCTGATGGGCCAGCTGGCGTTCAACAGCGGCATCAGCAGAAGGCTGTACAGCACCACCTACACCTTTCTGGGTTCGACCAGGGGCGGACTGGCGATGGCCACCGTGTCCGCCTGCACCGCCTTCGGGGCGGTGTGCGGCTCGAGCCCGGCCACCGCGGCCACCATGGCCACCGTCGGCATGCCGGAGATGAAACGCTTCAACTATTCCAACGAGCTTGCCGCCGGATCGGTCGCGTCGGGTGGCGGTCTGGGCATGATCATGCCGCCGAGCGTGGTGCTGATCGTTTACGGCATCCTGACTGAGCAGTCCATCGGCGCTCTCTTCGTATCGGGCATCATCCCGGCGCTGCTGCTGACCGTGCTGTTCATCATTTCGATCTACGTGACCTGCAGGATAAACCCGGAGAAAGGCCCGAAAGGAGAGCGGTTCACATGGCGACAGAAAATCAGGTCGCTGGCCGGCCTGGTCGATACGGTGCTTATCTTCGTGCTGGTCATGGCGGGCCTCTTCGCCGGCTTTTTCACCCCGACCGAATCCGCCGCCGTCGGCGTGCTCGCCGTGCTGGTGGTCTCGCTGCTGCGCCGGCAGCTTACCTGGAAGGCATTCGTAAAATCACTTCACGAAACGCTGCAGACCTCGGTTATGATCCTGTTTCTGGTGGCCGGTGCGATGATGTTTGGAAAATTCCTCGCGGTCACCCGGATTCCGTTCGACCTCGCCACCTGGATCAGTGGTTTCGACCTGCCGCCGCTGGTGATCATCTCCATCATTGTCCTCATCTACTTTTTCGGCGGATGCTTCATGGATTCGCTCGGGCTGATCATGTTGACCATCCCGATATTTTTTCCGATTATCGTCAATCTCGGCTACGATCCGATCTGGTTCGGGGTGATCATCGTGCTGGTTACCGAGATGGGGGTCATTACCCCGCCGGTCGGCCTGAATGTTTACGTGGTCTACGGTGTGGCCAGGAACATCATGGACGACATCACGCTGGAGTCGATTTTCAGGGGGATCGTACCGTTTCTGATCGCCGTCGTGGCCGGTATCGTGATTCTGATGATTTTCCCGCAGATCGTCCTGTATCTCCCCAACCTCATGTACTGACAGCGCCGCGCACCGTTTCAACCAGACCGGTCGCCGGTCCGCCCGCTGCCGCGTTTCTATGAACGTCAGGCTAAACGCTGGATATCAGGTTGTGGTGATAACCTTGCAGGGCGCTTCGAGCAGCACGAACTGGGTGTTTGACCCGAAGAAAATTTTGCCGAGCCGGGAACGCTTCTGGATGCTCATCACGATCGTGTCGATCATGTTGGCTTCGGCGTATCTGACCAGCTCTTCCCCTGCCGTATAGGCGGAGGTGATGATTTTGGTCGTATAGGGAATCGAGGCCGGGGCGAAGGTCTGTTCGCCGTATTCCTTGAGCTTCGCTTCTATGTTTTCGAGAACTTCGATGGGCATTCTGTCCTGTTCGGAAATACAGCTCACCAGATCAACTGATCCGTTGAACGCCCGGGCCTGCTCGAGGGCAATCGCCAACGCCCGCTTGTTCGCCTCGCTGTTTCTGCAGTAGAGTAAGATTTTCAATTCCGGTGGCTCCTTATGGTGGTGAACAGGGTCGGATGCTGAAACGCAATTTCTTTCCGGATAAATTACATGTAATGTGCACCATAATTACCTTTGCAGCGCAGGTCAACAGCCCATTATAAAAGCGCTCACTTTCTTGCCCGTCAGTGATTACTGTAGATTCGTTGAGGCCTGTTCCGCGCGCTTAACACCCGGGTCGCCCTGTGCCGATCCGGCTCACCAGGGGATAACGGTATGAAACTCGCAAGTTTTACCTCCGGCGGTATGGAGCGGATCGGAGTCGCCGACGGTGACCGCTTTCTGATCGATCTGCTATCGACATGGCCGGCAGACACGAAACCGCCGCAATCGATGATCGACTTCATCGAGCTGGGCGATCGAGGGCTGGAAATCGCCACCGCCGCCCTGTCGGCAGCAGACGATGCGGCGCGGATCCCTGTCCTGGACATCGACTGGCTGCCTCCGGTGGTCAGACCGGGCAAGATCTGCGGCATAGCCATGAACAATTCGGCCAGCAACGCCAGGAAGATATCCGCTCCTCACCATCCGGCCTTTTTCATCAAGCCGTCATCGTGCCTCACCGGACATCTGCAGCCGCTCATCATGCGCACCTATTACGGCAGCGTGCATCCGGAGCCGGAACTGGCAGTGGTGATCGGCAGACGGACCCGTGATGTCGACGCGGCCGAGGCCCTCGACCAGGTCTACGGGTATTCGGTCTTCAACGACATCACCGGCAACCACATGCGTTCGGAGGATATGTTCCACTACTATGCGCTGTACGGCGCTGCCGATGATCCCAACCGGCTCGAGCGGCGGGAGCAGCATCTTTCCTATGCGGGCCGCTACAAAGGGGCGGACAATTTCGGGGTGCTCGGACCCTGGCTGGTCACTTCCGACGAGGTCGAAAACCCCGACGACCTCGCCGTCACCTGTTCGGTTGCGGGAGAAATCGTCGCCCAAGACTCGACCCGCTACTACAATTACAAAGTCGCCGAACTGATCAGCTTCATCAGCCAGTTTCAGACCTTGAACCCGGGCGATATCGTTTCCTGCGGGACCGCCTTCAAACCGTCCGGGAAGCGAAAATCGATCCACCACGCGAATTTCCTGGTAACCGGCGGGCCGGTGGAGATATCCATCGAAAAACTTGGAACGCAGCATAATCCGGTTATCATCGAAGCGCGGGAGATTGGCCGATGGCAACTGAGCTGACTGCGGAGGAGCTGATTCGAATCCGCCTGGCACTCACCGAGCTGAACGGCGATTTCTGCTATTTTCTCGATCACGGGCTGGTTGACGAGCTGATCGACCTGTTCTGCGAAGATGCCCGCTACAGCCACGGGGAGCGGCTGAGTACCGGGCGCGATGAAGTCCGGCGCCTATTCGCCGGCCGCCGCGGTGCGACAAACCGCACTTCGCGCCATATCCAGTCCGGTCTGAGGATTCAGGTAATCGACCGGTTCAGGGCCCGCGGGCAGAGCGTCTGCCTGACTTTCGCCGCCAATGCACGGCCCCCCGTCTCGCCTGCCGTACCCTACCTGGTAGCAGATTTTAAAGACGAATACCGGCTCTGCGACGACTCCAGATGGCGCATCGCAAAGCGCCATATTGAACGGATTTTCGTTGCCGAAGAGAACACAGGACCGGAAGGAACCACCCATCGATAAGGATATGCCGATGAACACCAGACTGATCTGCGCATCTCACAGCCCGCTGATGTACTGTTACAAAAAGAAACCGGAACACTGGGATGATCTCCAGGCATCGTTCTGCGAGCAGAAACAGGCGATCGAAGCGTTCGACCCGGAGTTGGTGATCGCCTTCGGCTCGGATCACTTTAACGGCTTTTTCCTGCGCCTGATGCCCCCCTTCTGCATCGGATTTAAGGCCGAGGCGGTCGGCGATATCGGCGGGTTTCCCGGAAAACTTGACGTGCCCGGCGATCTGGCTGCCGTTCTAGCCGGGCATCTTCGCGGATGCGGCGTCGACCCCGCCGTGTCCTACGACATGACCGTGGACCACGCTTTCTCGCAGTCCATTCACCTGATGCTGGGGGAATTGGACGCACGACCGGTGATCCCGATCTTCATCAACTGTATCAATCGGCCCTTCGTACCATTCAAGCGCTCGCGCCTGCTGGGGACAGCCGTCGGGCGGTGGGTGCGGGACCTCAGCAAGCGGGTGCTGCTGCTGGCTTCAGGCGGGCTGTCGCACCATCCGACGCGCTACTACCCGGCCTGGGGGGAAGGCGAAAAAGCGGTGGCGGCCTGGCAGCTCAGCGGCGGATCCCACCCCGATTCTCTGACCAAAGAGCAGTGGCTCAAGCGGCTCGACGTCATGCATCACGAAGGGGCGGAGATGATCGCCGGCGGCACCAGGACCGCCAAGGACATGTTTCTCAACGCCGAAGCCGACAGACAGTTCCTCGATGTTCTGGTGTCGGGCGAACTCGAGGAATTCGACGCATGGAACCAGGAAGACATGGTCGACAGAGCCGGCATCGGCTCCATGGAACAGCATACCTGGATCGCCGCCAGCGCCGCCCATCTCGCTTGCGGCGGTGACAGACCGAGGGTGAGGCACTACAGCATCGCGCTGGAGATCGGCATCGCCGCCGGGGTCGCTTTTGCTGAATAGAGGCCGCGATGGAAACCCCGATCCTCATCGCCTCGGCCCCGAACGGGGCGCGCAGGACCAAGGCGGATCACCCGCGCCTGCCGATCACCGCCGGCGAGCTGGTGGAAACCGCGGTCGCCTGCGCCGAGGCGGGTGCCGGTATGATGCATTTTCATATCCGTGACCCGCACCAGCGCCACAGTCTCGATCCGGAACAGTACCGGCGTACCCTGACCGAACTCGAAGCCGCCGTCGGCGACCGCATGCTGCTGCAGGTGACCTCGGAGGCGGCCGGCATCTACAGCCAGCCCGAACAGATAGAGCTGATGAAACGGTTCGCCCCGCACTGCATATCCTGCGGACTGCGGGAATTCATCCGTGACGAGGGTGACCTGGAAAGCGCGTCCGCGTTTTTCAGCGGGCTGCACGACGCCGGGACACTCATCCAATATATTCTCTACACTCCCGAGGAAGCAGGCTGGTTCTCAAAACTCTGCCAGCAGGGCGCCATACCCGGATCCAGACATTTTCTGCTCTTTGTTTTCGGCAGATACACGGAGCAGCTCGCGGTCCTGCCGCACATCGACGACTTCCTCCGGCAGCTGGAGCATCACCGGCTACCGTTTTCCTGGATGGTGTGTGGTTTCAACCTGCAGGAATTCGAGCAGGCTGAGGCAGCTGCCGTCCGGGGAGGTCACATCCGGGTCGGTTTCGAAAACAATTGCCTGAACCCGGACGGGAACCTGACCGGAGACAACAGCGAACAGGTCCGCATCATGGTTTCACTGGCAGAGCGACACCGCCGCCATCCAGCGGGAAAGGACTTTGCCGAGGGGCTGTACGGGTAGACGCACAAGAGCGCAGCTGAAAACCTTGTCTGTCTTTTTCTTCCGCGGTCGAATCAGAAGGTATATATCCGCAGATTCTATGCAGAGCGACTAAAGTTCAGGGCGCCCATCAGGCACAACGCGAGCGAGGGGCCGGCGGAGCAGCCTGGGAGCGCTGTGAGCAGGCACCGCAGCACGATAGGATGGAATGGATTTATGGCGCGCTGTAACTCTGGCGGAGTATAGGGTACACCGTGGTCCTTCAGACAGAGCGGGTTTCCCCGTAGAGTTTCTGGATCAGGCGCTCATGGCGGACCTTCTCAGAGCGGTCCACCCGTTCCAAGATCAGGGCCGTGCCAGGACAGGTATCGACGCAGGGAGGAACCTCGATGGCTTCACCGGCCGCCTCATGATCGATGCACACATCGCATTTTCTCATCACCCCGTCGCCGGTGATCTGGGGGACCCCGTACCCGCATGCCTCAACACAGACTCCGCACCCGCTGCAGGCAGCCTCGTCGACATGCACCATCCCGTACTCAGGCTCCTTGAAAATCGCCCCCTCGGGACAGGCTGCCGCGCAGGAAGGCTCAACGCAGTGAAGACAGGATAGAGACAAGGAGGAACTCGTTATAAGCGGATATTGTCCATGCCAGATATTGAACACACGCCGGTAGCGGACCCCGGGTTCGAGGCCGCGCCAGCTTTTGCAGGCAGTTTCGCAGCCATGGCATTGGATGCATCGTTCCGCCTCGAAGCGGATCAGATATTCCATTCCGGTTTGGCCCATCACCGATCCTCCCATCGTTCGACTTGAACAAGCGTCTGACTGCTCATGGCGGTGATCAATGGATCGTAGGCCTTCTCCTGATCGACGCTGTACATGACATTTACATTGGCGCCGCCATCCGCGAGCGGATAGTCGTCAAGTCCCAACTCCTTACATCCCTGCCACCAGCCATGCAGGACCATCACCGTATCGGGCCGTATACCATGATAGAGGCGGGCTCTGACCTTCATGAAGCCATGCAGAGAACTGACCCGTATCCAGTCGTTTTCCTGAATCCCCCTCTCTGTGGCGGTGTCAGGGTGAATATGCAGTATCGGCTCCGGCTCTATCTCTCTCAAATGCGGCACATTTCGCTGCCAGGAGGCGCTGAAGCTTTTCGAGGTGTGGTAGTCGGAGAGAATCAGCGGGTATGTATCCGCCAGTTCCGGGGTGGCTGTCAAGCTTTCGGGAGGTTCGCGCCACGCCGGCAGGGGGTTGAACCCGGCCGCTTCGAAGGTGGTATTATACAGGGCGATTTTGCCCTGAGGGAGAAAGGGCGCATGTCCTATGGCAGGACTGAGACGGCTGAAGGTCTGCTGGTACTTTTCATAGGTGGGAGGTCCCGGCTTGCCGGCGATGCCGTGTGGTTTGCTCATGAGTTCAGCCATCGACAGGTCGAGAGGCTCGAGCAGATCATCCATGGCGGCATCGATATCCCCGCCCCAGAAATCGTTGCCGTATCCCATTGCATCGGCCAGTTCCAGAAAAAACTGGAAGGTCGATTTATACTCGCCGAGCGGTTCGATGACCCGGTTCGTCGCCATCAGCCATCCCGGAGCCATATGATACGGGTGCCCGCTCTCGTAGCTTGTCGCCACCGGAACGACGACATCGGCAAAATTCATCTCGGCAGTCCTGGCCACATCGACCGTCACGAAGAAATCGAGCTTCTGCAACGCGGCGAGCACCGTTTTGGTACCGCGGGTGCTCACCGACGGCTGGGTGCCGGGTGCGATGATCGCTCTGATCGGATACGGATGTTCGGTGACCACGCTCTCGAGAATTCTATAGTACGCCGACGACGGTCCTTCCAGAAACGGCTGAAATATCGAAGGAAATTCAGGGCCCACCAGTTTATCGATCAGATCCTTGTCATACCGCTCCTTCAAGGCGACCCCTCTCGGCGCTGCCCGGGGAGCAGGCACAAACAGATTGGTTCCGGGACGGTCCAGGTGACCGGTAACCGCCATCAGCATAGCTATGGCGCGTATCGCATCGCTTGCCGAAGGTGCATGTTCGAGCCCGTTGCCGATGTCGATTACCGCCCGCGGCGTGGTTGCATACCATCTCGCCAGCTGGACAATCTGCCCTGAATCGACACCGCAAATCTGCCGGGCCCATTCAGGAGTGTACTGCTTCACATGTGATTTCAGCCGCTTGAAGCCGTAGCACCAGGTATCCACAAATGCCTGGTCGATGAGATTCTCGCCGATCACCACATGAAGCATGGCAAGAGCCAGCGCTGCATCTGTTCCCGGCCGGACCGGAACCCAGATATCGGCCATGCCGGCATCGGGTTCCACCGACGGCTTGATCGCCACGATCCTCGCCCCTCTCTGCCGGGCCGATAAAAACGCCCGGGCCGGGCGGGCCACCGGCCCGGAAAAGATCGGCTGTCTGCCCCAGTAGATGATGAGATCGCCCTGTTCGTAATCAGGCCGCGGCCAGTCGCCGAGGGTGTACATGAAAGCAAAGGCCCGCTGCATGACGCAGATGCCGCTGTGCCCGTAATTGGGACTGCCATGCACGGTCAGGAATCGCTGCAGATACTCGCTGTAGGCACGTTTCGCCGGAGACAGGATGGCCAGCGACTCGGCGCCGTATTTAGCCTTCTGCCTGGCAAGCGTGTCGGCGATGTGTTCAATCGCCGCCTCCCAGCTGATCTGTTCGAACCGCCCCTGGCCCTTTTTGCCGACTCTTCTGAGCGGGTGGGTCAGCCGTTCAGGCGAATAGACCCACTGCGGAGCCGCATGGCCCTTGGCGCACACGCCGCCCCGGTTGACCGGAGATTCATCCATTCCGGACACTCTGACGAATCGGCCGTCTTTTACAAATGCGTAAATACCGCAGCCCCCGCCCGGCCCGCCCGGTCCGCACATGCCGCAGACCGTTGGAACCACCTGTTCGCCGTTTCTCAAGGCAACGTTTTTCGCCTGTTCGTAATTCATCTTGGGCTCTGCCCTTCAGACATGGTTTTCCCGGTTTCGTCAGAACAGTGAAACTTCCTTGAGACTTCCGGGCTGAAGGATCTCTCCCGGCTGCAGCACGATATAACCGTCGGCGTGGGCGATGCTGCTGAGCATATGGGATCCCTGCCGTCCCACCTCCTTGAGGAGCGCCAGCTGGTTGGGCCGGTTCTCGATCTTTACCCGCACGAACAGGGTCCGGTTGCCCCGGTTGCTCATCTGCTCGGCCACCACGGTCGTCAGGGTTCGGTCGAAATACCTGGTCCCCTGCAGCTTTGCCAACACCGGCCGTACGAAATTCCGGAAACACATGTAGGCCGACACCGGATTTCCCGGCAGCCCGAAAATCAAGGTATTCTCCTTGCGTCCCGCGTAGAGCGGCTTCCCAGGTTTCTGGCGAATCTGCCAGAAAAGTTCGGCGAATCCGGCCTGCTTGGCGGCCTCCCGCACATGATCGTGGCGCCCCACCGAAACCCCTCCTGAACAGACGATGATTTTCGCACCGGAGTCGACCGCTTCTCCGATTGCCGCGACGGTCTGCGCCAGGCTGTCCTGCACATGGGAGGTGGCCATCAGGAATGCCCCGCATTCGCGTATCGCGCCGGTCAGCATGATCGTGTTGGAGTCCCTGATCTGGTGAGGCTTGATGCTGTCTTCATCATGACACACCAGTTCCGTACCGGTTACCAGCAGGTAGACAACCGGTTTCCCATACACCGGTATGGTGTGGATGCCGACTGCCGCCATCAGGGCCAGCTCTCGAGCCGCGACACAGGTGCCCTTCAGAAACAGCAGCTGCCCTTCGGCAAACTCCTCGCCTTTGCTTCGGACATCCTGGCCCTCTCGTTTTACCGTCAGGATGCTGACCAGACCGTCAGCCTCCCGGGTGTCCTCGACCCTGACGACCGTATCGGCGCCGTCCGGCACCATCGCCCCGGTACTTATCCGAACCGCGCTGTGTTCGGCGACTTCACCGTCGAACGGCACACCGGCCTGGCTTTCGCCGATGATCTTCAAAACCGCGGGGGCATCAGGGGTAGCCCCGGCGCAATCCCTCCACCTCACCGCGTAACCGTCCATCGCCGAGTTGGTATAGCGGGGCGAGGCCTCGGGCGCCTTGATATCTTCGGACAGATACGAACCGAAGGCGTCATCGATCGGCACGTTCCGCCTGTCCGCGGGCGGCACGTTTTCATCGAGGATTCTCTGGGCTTCCAGTACGGAAATCATGAGCGTATCGAATATCCATGGTTTGCTTGGGGCTGCTGAAAGAGGCCGTCCGCCTCGGCGCGGTCCGCGCTGCCGGCATCTGACAGCCGGAGGTTCATGATACACCCCATCACACACCCTGCCAACAACATATCGAGGCTATCGCCCAAGAAGCCGCAGCGGACCCATCACCAGCGCCAGGTGGGAATGTCGCGCGGTGCAGCCGTCAGACCAGGGACCAGCCGTCTGCCGCTGAAAAACGGATCCGCTCGATCTCGGCAAACCCGCCAGCCCCATCGGATTCGACGATTGCCGGGCCGCGGGTCAGGATCGCGCGCGCCCGCGGCTTGATCTGGCAACCCGGGGCGGTGACCAGGATCAGCAGCCCCGGCTCGACAAACTGCCAGAGGCTGCTCGATTCGCAGACGATCGCGGAGCCGGCCGGAACCGTGGTGAGGACGGTTTGAAAACCGGCTGCCAGCTGCCGGTCATCTCCCTGCAGGTAAAACACCCTGCTGGCCCCGGCCTGCAGCATGCGGGACGTGTCCTTGGCCAGGTCCTGCCTGGTTTCCTCAATAGGGCCGGCTGCCACATCCAGGCCGGCATGGTCGCCGTGATAGATTCCTTCATCGGGGTGTATGGCAGAGACCTTCAGCCCGTACAGGTCGATCTGGGAGGACAAGCGGCGGATAAGCCGGCAGGCGAATTCGGTCTTGCCCACATTTCTGCCGGAGCCGGCCACGATGATGAGGTTTTTGTAAATTTCCATGGAAATTGCCGAACGAGGACGGGTCAATACATGCGCTTGAAGGCCGACGCCTTGATCACCGCAACCACCTCGCTGCCCTCCCTGATACCGAGTTCCTCGATGGACTGCGGCACGATCTCGGCGACCAGGGTGTGGCCCCGGCAGTCAAGCTCGACCCCGACCAGCCAGTCGGTCTGGTAGGTTCCCCGGACCGTGCAGGACAGCATATTGCGGGCGCTGGTGGCCTGGGGGTGCTGCTTGAAAAGCAGGATGTCGCTGGCATTCAGGCAGAACTGGCCGCTGCCCCCGTCATGGGTCTTCACCAGCATCAGCTCGAGTTCGCCCCATCGGCAGCGCAGCAGATCCCCGAGGTCTTCGGGCGACTCGAGGCGCAGCAGGTTCATATACCTGCGGCCGCTCATCGACCCCGAGCGGGCCAGCGCCTCGATGGGTATCTGGCGCTCGATCATACCGTCCTTCATCACCAGGACGTCTTCGGTCATCAACCGCATTTCCTGGAGATCGTGGCTGATGAACAGCATGGGAATCGAAAATTCACTGAACACCCGCTGCAGGTGCGGAATGATCTGATATTTGAGCGTGCCGTCAAGACCGGTCAACGGCTCGTCCATCAGGATCAGGTCGGGGCTGGCCAGGATTGCTCTGCCGAGCGCGACCCGCTGCCGCTCGCCGCCGGACAAACCGGCAACGCGCCGGCTCAGCAGCCCCCCGAGCTGGAGGATGTCGATCAACTGATCCGGGTCGATGGCGCCGGCGCCGGGCGGGCGCCGCTTCATCCCGTAGTGAAGATTACGGCGCACGTTCAGGTGCGGAAACAGGTGTGAATGCTGAAAGACCACGCCGATCCGCCGCTGCTGCGGGGGCAGGTTGATCCGGCTGCTGCTGTCGAATAGGGTCTTGCCGTTGAGCCGGAGGCGCCCCCGGTCGGGTTCCATGAGGCCGGCCAGCAGATTCATCAGCGTCGATTTGCCGCTGCCGGACGGCCCGAACACGCCGCACCGCCTGCCGTTGAGCAAAAACTCGGCATACAGATGAAAACCGGCGATCCGTTTTTCGATATCGACTTCGAGGAGCATGGCTATCTCTTCCTATCGCTTTGACATGGACCGGTTGACCGCTTCACTGATCAACAGCACGGAAAACGACAGACCGATGGACACCAGGCAGAGACTCAGCGCCATTGCATCGCCGCCGGGCATGCTCGTATACTGGTATATCGCCAGCGGAATGGTCTGAGTGACTCCGGGGATGTTGCCGGCCAGGATAATGGTCGCCCCGAATTCACCGAGACTGCGGGCGAACATCAGCGTCATTCCGGCCAGCGTCGCCCGGTAGGTCAGCGGAATGGTAATGCTGAACAGGGCGTCCCACCAGCCGGCGCCGAGGGTCCTGGCTGCCCGCATGTACTGGGGATCGACGGATTCCATGCCGATCCGGATCGATCGCACCAGCAGCGGAAAACCAACCACCGCGGATGCGATCACCGCCCCCTTCAGGGTGAAGATCACGGTGACACCGGCCCTGGCGAGCAGCGCACCGAGCATCGAATGCCTGCCGAAGGCCAGCAGCAGCAGATAGCCGATGACCACCGGCGGCAGCACCAGCGGCAGGTTGATCACTCCCTCCAAGAGCGGTTTGCCCCTCATTCTGCTGAACGCGAGCAGATAGGCGGCGCCGTAACCGAGCGGCAGCGAGAGGATCGTCGCCGACGTCGCCACCATCAGGGACAAGCGTATCGCGGTGAAATCATCGGCGCTGAGCATCGCTGAACCGTCCCGTTTTATTGCGCCGGCTCAAAGCCGTGTTCCTGCAGGATATCCCGCGCCTGATCCGAGGCCAGGAATGCCTGGAAGGCGATCGCTTCGGTCTTGCCGCTGCCGCTTGCGGTCAGCGCCACCGGATAGCAGACCGGGTCGTGGAGAGCGGCCGGCACGGTAAAGAGGATCTTTGCGTTCCGGGCCAGCAGCGCATCGGTGCGGTACACGAAGGATCCGTCCACCTCCCCCCGGTCGGCATGGATCAGGGCCTGCCGGACGTCTTTGGCGAACACCAGCTTCCGCTGTGCGGCAAGGGGTTCGTAAATGCCGGCCGCTTCCATGGCCTGCCTGGCGTACTGGCCGGCTGGTACGCTCTGCGGGGTGCCGAGGCCGATTCGGTCGAGCGAGCCTATCTCATCAAGCGCCGAGATGTTCAAGCGGGGATCACCGACGAACACCAGCGTGTTGCGGGCCAAGACCCGGTTTGTCGATTCATCCACCAGATTGTTGTCCATCAGGTATTGCATCCATTTGGTATTGGCCGACACGTAGAGGTCGGCCGGGGCGCCCTGGGCGATCTGCTTGGCCAGCGCACCCGAAGACGCGAAATTGGGCAACACGCGGACATCCGGATAGCTTTTCGCAAATGAAGCGATAATGTCCGTGAACGCGTCGGTCATGCTCGCAGCCACCGACAGATAGAGGGTAGCCGCCGAAGCCGGGGCGCTCCATGCCGCCGTCAGCAGAACCGCCCAGAATAGCTGCTTGATCAGCATCACCGCTGTTCCTCCTGCTGGTAAAATCTCGTCAACGGATCTCCATTATTACGATACTGGATACCGTTCTGCCAAAAATAAATGCATTATTCGTTCCATCAACCTGAATATTCCACGCTCAGAGTCGGCCTGCGAGCCAGGCAGACCCCAGTTAAAAAGGGGGTCAGGCCCCATAGATCAGGGGTCTGCCCCCTTTTTACCTTTGTATTTCAACCTAAAATCATTGCTTCCAATTTGTCTTGGATGTACGCTTTTCGGACCAGAGAGACACTGGCGCAACAACCAGCCAACCACTGCCCGGAACCATATGGAGCATACCATGGATCCCTATCGTGAAGCACACCTGTTCGTGGCCGCCATCAGAATCCTCCAGCACCGCAAACAGTCTCCGCCATCCATTGAAGACCTCTGCGAGCTGCTCGAGATTTCGACGGAAGCAGGACTGTCGGCCTGCCGCAAGCTCGACAAACTCGCCATCGTCTCCCTATCGCAGGACCCCTTCTCGATCAAACTGAGCATCGGCGATCATCTCGCCATCGAGAAACTGCCGAGACAGAAGGAAGCCGAAGACAGCCTCTCCAGAGACCTGGAGAGCTTCATGGCCAAGAAAAAGGACATGGACAAGAAGGTCGAGACGATCCAGGCCGATCTGGAGAAGAAAAAGCAGAGCCTGCAGAGCGATTTCGAGGCCCGGCTGCGCAAGGAAATGGAGAAGATGCAGAAAAAGAGCTGACTAGGTTCTGCGCCTGAATATCCGCAGAAAAAACGGCCACAGTCTGGTCTGGTTGATCATCATGAAGATGACGGCGACCGTCAGCACCAGCGACAGTGGATTGGTCACCAGATCGAGCATGAAGATTCCGAAATCGTTCCGGCAGGATATGATTGCCTGGCGGTACGATTCGTCCATCAGCGGCCCGAGGATCACGCCAAGGATGATCGGGCCGACCTGGTACCCGTACATCTTCAGAAAATATCCGAAAATTCCGAATCCCAGCATCCAGTAAACATCCATCAGGCTGTTCTTGATCGCGTAGGTGCCGACCACCGACAGCACGATAATGGCTGGAACGAGGATGCCCTTGGGCAGTTCGACCATCTTCGCAAAAATGCGGATGCCGGTGAGGCCGAAAATCAGCAGGAAGATATTGGCCAGCACCAGGTTGCCGACGGTGAACCAGAACAGGTGCGGGGTCTCGATCATCAACATCGGCCCCGGCTTGAGCCCGTGGATGAACAGCGCACCGATGAACACCGCGGTCACCGCATCGCCGGGAATGCCCAGGGTCAGCATCGGCACGTAGGCCCCGCCGATCGCCGCATTGTTGGCCGATTCAGGGGCGATGAGACCTTCGTAGGCGCCTGTGCCGAAGGGTCGCGAGGGGTTCTTCACCGTGCGCTTGGCATGATCGTATGCCAGCAGCGCGGCGATATCGCCTCCGGTTCCGGGCAGCGCGCCGATGAATACGCCGATGATCGAGGTGCGGATGGACAGCGGGATGTATTTGGCGATGACTGACCATGACGGCAGGATCCTCGATACGTCCTGCTTGATCGGTTTGACCCCGATCTGGTGCAGCTGCACGAGGGCCTCCGATACCCCGAAGAACCCGATCATGGCAATCACGAAATGGACGCCGCCAAGCAGGGCTACGGTGCCGAAGGTGAATCTCCCCTCGGCCGTCAGCGGGTCCATCCCGACCAGGCCGAGAATGACCCCGAAGGCACCGGCGAACACCCCCTTGGCCATGGATTCCCCGGAAAGGCTGCCCACCAGCAGCAGGCCCATGATCGCCAGCAGCAGGTAATCGCGCGGCGCAAACTTCAGCGCGAATTCGGCAACCGCCGGCGCCGCCAGGGCAAGCGCCGCCACCCCGATGAACCCGCCCATCACCGAGATTACCGTGCTGACCCCGATCGCCCGGCCCGCCTCCCCCCGCTGGGCCAGCGGAAACCCGTCGAAGGCGGTGGCAATGGCGGCCGGTGCCCCCGGGATATTGAGCAGGATCGCGGTTCTCGAACCGCCGTAGACGCCCCCGCAATAAACGCCCACCATCAGCGCCAGCGCATCGTTCACATCCCAGGAAAAGGTAAAGGAAATCAGGATGGAGACGGCCATCGTCACCGACAGGCCCGGAATCGCGCCGACGTAGATGCCGGCCAGGGTCCCGGCGGCGGTGAGCAGCAGCAGGCTGGGATCCAGCCAGGCCATGAAGAAGTATGAGAGGGTCGTTTCAGACACGCGAATCACCGGGTAATCAGGGCAGAACGACCCGGAAAAAGTACTGAAACACGATATAGATGCTCCCCAGCATGACGGTTGCGATCATCAGCGACCTGAACCAGCCGGTGCCCTTCAGGTAGACCATGGAGATCAGCAGGAAGGCAAACGATGCCGGAAAGAAGTGGAGCGGCTTGATCAGCAGCATGTAGCCGACGATGATCGCGCAGTAGACCATAAACACCCTGGGCAGCACTGCGGCTGCCGCCCGGTTCAATTCAGCTTTGAAGGTGATGGGCTGCCCTGCTTTCAGGCGGCGGTTCTTGAGCAGCACAGACAGGGACGCCGCCACCATTACGGCCGCGGCCCCCATCGGAAAGGTCCCCGGAGCGTCGACTGACGAAAAACCGGATATCAGGTACGCCTGGATCAGCACGAACCCGCTGAATCCGAGCATCAGCCATGCAAAAAGATCTTCTCCGGCCCTCAGCTTTCTGTCTTCGTCCATAGTCTGGAGCCCGCCCACCGCAGGCCTTCCCGCACAAAACCGGGAAGGCCTTCGGTTTCAGCACCATTAATTACGGTTTGGGAATACCCAGTTTTTCCGGTGAGACTTTTGTGGCACCGGCATATTCATACATCCAGCAGGTTACCGACTGCCATTTCTTCAGGAAGGCATCGGCCTCGTCGCCGCTGATATTCATCGAAACCGTACCGAAATCCTTCAGGAAGTCCTGGAACTTGGGATCTGCCGCACCCTGTTTGAACGCGTTGACAAGCACCTGCTTGGCGTCATCCGGCACATCCCTTTTCACCCAGACACCATAAAACGGACCCCACGGCAGGTATTTCTCGAACTCGGGAAAATCGGCAGTGATCAGCGGGATGTCTTCCAGTCCCGGAACCGGTTCGGCAGAGACCATGGCAAGTGCCTTGACCCGCCCGGCACGGATGTGTTCGCGGACCGCGGTGATGCCCGCCGGAATGAAATCGACATGGCCGCCCAGCAGAGCCGTCACCCCGGGTCCCTCGCCCTGGAACGGGACATAGGTGACGTCCATGTTGGTGATCGATTTGGTCATGGCGCCCACCGTGTACGGCAGCCCGCCCGGCCCCGTCGACCCCATCTTGATCTCACCGGGGCGTTTCTGGGCATCCTCGACCAGTTCCTTGAACGAGTTCCAGGGCGTATCGTTGTTGGCGACGATCACGCCGACTCCGCGTCCGAGGATATTGATCGGATAAAAATCCTTGTAGTCCATGTCGGACAACTCGAGAATCCGGTGCACCTGGGGATTCTCGGCCCCGAACAGCAGAGTGTAGCCATCAGACGGGTTGGAGTAGACATACTGGGTGGAGATGGCCCCGGTACCTCCCGGCTTGTTGATCAGCACGATCTGTTTGCCGAGGATCGGCTCCACCAGCGGGGTGATCGCCCGGGTCACGTTATCGGTGGCACCCCCGGCGCCCCACATGATGACCCCCTGCAGATCCTTATCAGGATAATCGGCGGCCTGTGCCGAAACCAGGAACAGCCCGCACAACAATGCAACCAGCAACAGCAAACCTCTTTTCATGGGAAGCCTCCTTTGTGAGATTGAGCGTGATGGGTAATGGGTCCGTGAATCTGCAGCATGGCATGCCGACAGACAGCAGCACTGCTCATGATCAGACAGGATCCCGTGATCCCTGGCTGGTATCAAAGACTGTGGTTTTATCACGTCGTATATCATCAATAGTAAGCACGGCCTCAATCGTTGTAGAGCAGCGCCATGCCCTTTTTCAGTTCGCCGATCGGTATCTGGCCCGGAGCCGATACCCCCATGCCGACGGCGAAGGTGACGTCCGAGCCGTACAGCCCCCCGGCCAGCCGGCTGAGCACCCCGGGGGTTCCCATCGACATCGTCACGATGGGGCCGGCGATGATCTCGTTTCTGGCTCGCAGCGTGGCCCTGAGAAGCGTCAGCACGTCATCCTGATCGTGCGGCATCGCCGCAAGTTTGGCGATGTCCGCCCCTGCCTCCTGGGCCACTGCCAGTTTCGAGCAGATGAAGGCTTCACTGGGAGTCTGGGTGAAGTTGTGGTAGGAGAGGATCAGTTTAACGCCGCTTTCCGCTGCCTGCTTGCGGGCGGTATCGATGAACTCCCTGGGGTTGCAGAGTTCGATGTCGAGGATGTCGACATTTCCGGTTTGCATGGCCGCGCAGACTAGCTCCAGCCGTTTCTCCGGGGATATGGGCTGCATGCCCCCCTCCTGATCGATGCGGCAGGTGAAGATCAGCGGAATATCGCCGATGATCGTCCGCATCTCCTTTAACAGAGACAGACATTCATCGATGTTTTCCACCTGCTCGAAGCCGTCGATGCGCCACTCCAGCAGATCCGGCTGCAGCGCCGTCAGTGCTCTCGCCTCCTCGACCACCGTGTGCCGGGTGCCGCCAACCAGCGGCAAACAGATCGCCGGTCTCGGCCCGCCCAGAATCAGACCCCGGATGTGCAGCTGTACCTTGCTCTGTTGTCTCATAATGGTTTCTGTCCTCTCGAGTTTGTTCCTGACCGCATCGGCTCGTGGTTCCCCGGCACTACGGTTTTTTCCCTGCCCGGCAGCGGCCGGGTCTTTGTCTCACAGGGGTTCGCAACGCTGCTGGAACCTCAGGACCCTGCTCATCCTGCCGGGGAGTGAACGGCTCAACGCCGATTCGAGAAATGAAACAGCTTCTACGATTTTTTTCAAATCAATTCCGGTGTCGATTCCCATCGATTCGAACAGGTTGACGCTATCTTCGGTGGGAACATTGCCGGCGGCACCCCTGATAAAGGGGCAGCCGCCCAATCCCCCGGCACAGACGTCGAAGATGCGCACACCGGCCTCGTAGCCGCTGACCATGTTGGCGATACCCATGCCCCTGGTGTCGTGGAGATGCAGGGAAATCCGTGTATCGGGAAAGTGCTTTGCCACCAGCCGCACCAGGGATTTGATCGCCTGGGGATTGGCCATGCCGGTGGAATCCGCCAGGTTTATCTCCTCAACGCCGGTTGCAACGACCCGTTCCACCGCCGCCAGAACAGCGTCCTCGGAGATTGCCCCCTCATAGACACAGCCGAAGGCGCTCTGCAGTCCCGCCCGGACCTTCAGGCCCTGGGCGAGCGCATGTGTTATCAGCTCGACCATCTGGTCGAGGGCCTCCGCCGCCGGTCTTCGTGCATTGTGGCGGCTGTGGGTGTCGCTGACCGACACTGACATGCTGACATGGGGGATCCCGCAGGCCAGGGCCCGGTCCAGCCCCTTGTCGTTGAGGATCAGCGCCGAGATCACGGTGCCGTGCTGCCGGCCCAGCCTCCTGATAAGTTCATCGGTGTCGGCCATCTGCGGCACGATTTTCGGATGCACGAACGAACCAACCTGGATTCGTTTGACGCCGGCGCTCTTGAGCAGATTAAAAAGCTCCACCTTCTGTTCGAGCGTAAAGATCTGCGATTCGATCTGCAGTCCGTCCCGCAATGCCTCATCTTCGAGCAGCAGGCCGTCATCAGGTTTTTTGTTCTGCACGATGCCCCCCTTCGTTCAAAGCCAGAGAATGCGCAACAGGCGTAAACCCATACAGCAGCGGGCTGTTTCGGCCGTTGCGCGCACCATCTCTGTGAATTATCGTAGCCATTGTACAATCGAGCCGAATCTAGGCTACCTTGAAAAGTATCATTAATTATTGTTGTCATCCGCTGTAAAATAATATATCCTTTCTAATGGAATATCGTTCTTCTGGCAAGAACAATATTGTCCTGCCTCAGGATTTTCCCGACAGGCAAAGCATTGAGCATGATGCGCCGGCGAGCCCATTCTGTTATCGGGAACCCAGTTGGAAACGCCGCTCTCAAGGCCAATCAGGAGCACCTTCATGTCGCCCAAGATATCTCCACAGAAACACCAGGAACAGTCGACCACGTCCGCCCCCATCGTCGACAGTCTCGCCACCGCGCTGCGCATCCTCGATCATTTTTCGGTCAGGGAACCAGAGTTGTCGCTGCGTGAACTCAGCGACAAGACCGGTTTGTACAAGAGCCGGATCCACCGTTTGTGCGGGACGCTCGTCGCCCTGCGGTTTCTGACCCGGATGCCGTCGTCAAGCTACCGGCTCGGCCCCAAACTGATGGCGCTCGGCAAGATATACGAGAAATCGAACAGCCTGCTGACGGTTTCACAACCGATCTTGAGAGAACTGGCCGAAGCCAGCGGGGAATCGGTGGCGTTGTTTCACCTCGACGGAGATACCTGCATCTGCCTGGCCAGGGAGTACGGCTCCTCGAGACTGGTCTTCGACATCCAGGAGGGCGAGCATATGGAACTGCACGCCTCCGCTGCGGGCAGGGTTTTCATGACCTACGGTCCCGCCGGCTTGGCCGAGCGTGTGCTCGGCCAGCCGGAACTCAAGCGGTTCACCAGCGAAACCATCACCGATCATCACATCCTGATCGAGAAACTCGGTGACATAAAAAAGCGCGGCTACGAAGTCAACCGGGGTGAACGCGAACTCGAAGTGGCTGCGCTCGCAGCCCCTATCTTCAATCACGATCTGAGCGTGGAGTCTGCCCTCACCATTGTCGGACCGGTTCAGCGCTTTTCCCAGGAACGTGAGGCGGAACTGGCCAGCCACCTGCTGAGCGCCAGCCGGAGAATTTCAGAATTACTCGGGGCGCCCGTCTGAGCGGTCCGGGAAGACCGCAGTCCTGATTCGCGGCTGCCGGTCTTACACCGGTTCAGATCAAATAACGGCTGCAGTGCCGCCCGACAGGGATGCGGCTCGTTGCCACTTTCGGGCTTAGCGGAACCGCGGTGCCATTCTCCTTGTTCCATGCATTCCGAGAAATCTTTCAGCCGCTTTTTCTGCCCCTGCAGCGGCGCAATAAGCCCCCCTTGCCCCGGTTATATGGATCCTCGGCACATGAAGATTATATTTTTATTGACAGTTCAAAATCATCGAGCTATCCTAATCAACAGAACATCGTCCTGTTTAATGCAATACTATGCCGTGCATGCGGTGCTGTTTTGACCGGAAAGACAAAAATCCGGCACCAACGCACCTTCAACGCATCGATATCGGCCGGTTGCGGTTTCGGCCCAGAGGAGACAAGACCATGGCACGCCCCATCACCGAAGAAGAAGAACGATACGCCCGGGAGCTTCTGGCACGCGCACGCGCAGCCCAGAAACAGATAGAGAACCTCAGCCAGGCCGAGGTCGACCGGGCCATTCAGGCGGTCGCCTGGGCCACCGCCAACGAGAAGACCTTCACCCGTCTTGCCCGCATGGGTGTGGAAGAGAGCGGTCTGGGGGACTGGGAAGGCCGCCCCAACAAGCGCTTCAAGATCAAGGGCATCCTCCGTGACGCACTGCGCCAGAAAAGTATGGGCATCGTCGAAGAGATACCCGAGAAAGGCTTGGTCAAGTATGCCAAACCGGTGGGTGTGGTCGCGGCCCTGGTGCCGACCACCAACCCCGCACTGACCCCGCCCGGCATGGGCATCTACGCGCTGAAGGCCAAGAACGCGGTGATATTCTCCCCGCATCCGCGGGCCAAACAGACCACCATCGAGACCGTCGCCATCATGCGCAAGGCCCTCGGCAAGATCGGTCTGCCCGAAGACCTCTATGTCTGCGCTGAACGGCCTTCCATTCCGCTTGCCCAGGAACTGATGGCGATCTGCGATCTGACCGTCGCCACCGGCGGCCCGGCCATGGCCAAATCGGCGCACATGTCCGGGAAACCTGCCTATGCGGCCGGCCAGGGCAATTCGACGATGGTTATCGACGAGACCGCCGACATCAAGGAGGCGGCCCGCAATTCGATGCTCAGCAAGATGTCCGATTTCGGTTCCGGCTGTTCGGCGGACGGCAACCTGGTTGTCGAGGAAACCATCTACGACGCCTTCCTCGCTCAGCTGCAGGAGGAAGGCGGATACCTGGTCTCCGACGAGCAGAAGGCTCTACTCGAACCGGTGCTGTGGCAGGACGGCCACCGAACCATCGACACCATCGCCTGCGCGGCCAGGCTGATTGCCGAAAAAGCCGGCTTCACGATTCCCGACGACAAGAAGTTCCTGATCATCAAAGAGGACAAGATCGGCAAGGAGCACCCGTTCTCCACCGAGAAGCTCGGCACCTTCCTGTCCATCTTCAAATACCGCGGTTTCGAAATGGCGCTGGACATGGTGTCCAGGATATACGAAACCCAGGGCAAAGGCCACTCATGCGGGATTTACTCGTTCAACGACGAACACATCCACCGTCTCGCCCTGACCGCCCCGGTAAGCAGGATGATGGTCCGGCAGCCGCAGTCCAAGGCCAATGCCGGCAGCTTCACCAACGGCATGCCGATGACCTCGAGCATGGGCTGCGGGGTCTGGGCCGGCAATATAACCAACGAAAATATCTCTTTGAAACATTACCTCAACTACACCTGGGTGGCCCGGCCGATTGCCGAAGACAAGCCGAGCGACGAGGAACTGTTCGGAGAATTCTACAACACAGAAACCTGGTAACGGTTACGGGGTAAGGAGGAGCATCATGAAAGATCTGGTTTCCCATCAGCTGGTGAAATACCTCGAAGGCAGGGGCATCAAACATATCTTCGGCCTGTGCGGGCACACCAACATCGCGGTGCTGGCGGCGCTCGAGAAGAGCTCGATCAGATTCATCAACGTACGCCATGAACAGATCGCCTCCCATGCCGCCGACGGATATGCCCGCATCACCGGCAAGGCTGCGGTGGTGCTCAGCCACCTCGGCCCTGGCCTGACCAATGCCGCCACCGGTGTCGCCAATGCGGCGCTTGACTGCATCCCGATGGTGGTCATCGCCGGCGACATCCCCAGCCACTACTACGGCAAGCATCCGCACCAGGAAGTCAACCTCCATGCCGACGGAGCCCAGTGCGAGATCTACCGCCCCTTCGTGAAACGGGTGTGGCGCGTGGAGCGGCCGGAGCTGTTTCCGGAGATTATGGAAAAGGCCTTTACTCTGGCGGAAAACGGCCAGCCGGGCCCGGTACTGGTGGATGTGCCGATGGACATTTTCTCCAAGCAGATCGACCCGGCACTGTTCGAGCGCCAGCTGAAGAATGCCAAAGCGCTCAGGAAACCGGCGATGGATGCGGCCACGGCGGAAGATATCGTCAGCCTGCTGGGCCAAGCCAAAAAGCCGCTTCTCTACGTCGGGGGCGGGGTTGTGCTAGCCGGGGCGGCCGAGGAGCTGAAGCAGCTGGTGGACCATCTGCATATCCCCGTCGCCCACAGCCTGATGGGCAAAGGGGCGCTGCCGGACGATCATCCGCTGACCCTCGGCATGACCGGCTTCTGGGGCACGCAGTACATCAACGACTCGTGCCGCGAGGCCGACCTCATCCTCGGCCTGGGGACCCGTTTCAAGGAGGCGGACGCCAGCTCCTGGTACCCGGAATTCACGTTCGACATCCCTAGGACCAGACTGATCCAGATCGATATCGAGCCGTCAGAGATCGGACGCAACTATCCGGTCGAGATCGGCGTGGTCGCCGATCTCAAGCAGTCGCTGTCGATGCTGTGCGGCGTCGCCAGGCAGAAATTCCCGAACGGTATCCGCAGACCCAAACTGATCGAGGAAATCGCCGACGTCAGAAAGATGTTCAAGGCGGGCAACATCGAGATGGAACAGAGCGACTCCTTCCCAATGATGCCGGAACGCATCCTCGCTGAGGTGCGCGAGGTCCTGCCCCGCGATGCGATCATCACCACCGACGTTGGCTGGAACAAGAACGGGGTCGGCCAGCAGTTCCCCGTCTACAAGCCGGGCTCCATCCTCAATCCCTGCGGCTTCGCGACCATGGGCTTCGGCGGGCCCGCGGCGATGGGGGCCAAGCTCGCAGAGCCGAACAAGATCGTAGTCGCCCTGATCGGCGACGGCGGCTTCGGGCAGAACCCCGCCCAGCTTGCCACCGCCTACCACGAAGAGATCGCGGTGATCTGGGTGATCATGAACAACAACGCCTTCGGTACCATCGCCGGCCTCGAGAAGGCCCATTTCGGGACAACCTTCGGCACGGTGTTCGAGAAAAACGGTAAATCGACCTCCCCGAACTATGCCGAAATCGCCAAGGCCTACGGAGTCGAGGGGATACGGATTCAGTCCGCGGCGGATTTCAAGCCGGCCCTGATCAAGGCGATGGAAATGAACAAGCCGGTGGTGCTCGACGTGCCGATGATCAATAACCCGGTGCCGACCGCCGGCCACTGGAATATTCTCGACATCTACTCGCCCGGCCAGCATATCGGCCATGTGAGCACCTGACAGAAAAGCTGCCGAGAGCGCTCGTCTGTCAGTCATGATGAATGAAGAGATTTTTTTACATTGGGGGGGAATCTTCAGGTGTCAGGGATGTCTCTGAAATACTGGGCGCAGCCATTGGCACACGGGATTTACCTGCCTTATCGTGTGTCAAGGACATGGTGCTGCCGGCCGCCGCCGTGCCCGGCATGCTCCATGTTCAGCCTCAGCCCTGTGCGTTTCCCGGTAGTTCCATCAATTCAACAAGGAGGTGTCCCATGCAATCCCGATTAACACGATGTCTCGTCGTTGTCGCAGGTGTGCTGGCAATTGCACTTGCAGCCGTTCCCTCAAGCGTTTTCGCCCAGGCCAAAACAAAGCTTAAATTCAGTTGTGCGTTCGCCGAGCAAGACCCCCGTGCCGAGGCTTACAAGGCCTTCGCTGAAATGATCAAGGACGATTTCGACTTCGAACCCTATTATCTCAATTCACTGTTCAAACAGGGAACTGAACTGGTCGCGCTGCAGCGGGGTAATGTCGAAATGGTCAACCTGGCCCCGGCGGATATCTCGAAACAGCTGCCTGCCTGGTCGCTGATGACCTCGGCTTACCTTTTCCGCGATGTGGCTCACCTGCGAAAGGTGTTCAAGAGCGATGTGGGACAGGAATTCATCAAGATGGCCCACGATGATCTTGGTATCCAGGTCATCGTCCCCGTCTATTTCGGATCCCGTAACGTGAACCTGAAACCGGATAAGGAGATCAAGACACCGGCCGACCTTTCCGGCATCAAACTGCGTATGCCGCCTGGTGAATTCTGGCAGTTCCTCGGCGAGTCAATTGGCGCGACCCCCACCCCTGTCGCCTTTGCAGAGACCTACACAGCGCTGCAGACCGGCGCCATCGACGGCCAGGACAATCCGCCGCTGAACACCCAGCTCATGAAGTTCAACGAGGTTACCACCCAGTATGTCTTGACCAGTCATGTAATCGGCTATGATGTCATGGCGGTTTCGGCAAAAATCTGGGATGCGATGTCGCCGGACAAGCAGGCTGCGTTTCAGGCTGCTGCGGAAAAAGCCATGGACGACTATGAAGCGAAATTTACCGCCCTCGAGAATGAGGCGCTGGAGTCCTTCAAGGCCCAGGGAATGAAAGTGTATACACCGGATGTCAATGCGTTCCGTGAATACGCCCAGAAGAAATATGTCGACAAGTACGGTAAAGACTGGCCGCCGGGCGCACTGGAAAAAATCAACGCCCTCTAAAAGCGAAACACGCTTCTGCTGCTGAAAGCGGCAGCAGAAGCGCTCCAGCGGGAGCGAGCGAAATCAGGAAGTCTTATTTGCACGAAGGTTCGCCATGGCACAAAAAATCAACTGGCTCAATGGCCGTTGGCTGCATCGACGGGCCGAGAATGTCTCCGTCGCGCTGCTGGGAACGATGTTCGTGGTCTTTGTGCTGCAGATCGGCTTTCGCTATTTTCTGGTTCGGCCGCTCTCGTGGAGCGAGGAAGTCTGCCTGCTCTGTTGGCTCTGGGGGGTACTGTGGGGTTCCGGGGTGGTTTTGTCGGATGAAGACGAAATCCGTATGGACATTCTCTACAATGCCGTTTCCGACAACGCACGGCGGATTTTCACCATGATTACCAGTGTGATTCTGGTCGTGCTTCTGATCATATCGCTGCCGGCAAGCTGGGATTACATAACCTTTATGAAGCGTGAGCACACCGCCTCCCTGCGCATTCCTATCAATTACCTCTACTCTGTTTACCTGATTTTTGCGGTGGCATGCATTATCCGTCATTGCCGGTTGTTCTGGTCAGCATTGCGTGGCACCTCTCCAGAGGATGAGCCTGCCGTAAAACCTGCGGATACAGCATGATGCCGAGTCCCTTTGTCCTCTGCGTCACCCTGCTCATTTCGCTGGCCGCGCTCGGCCTGCCGATTGGCCTGTCGATGCTGGCCGGTTCGATTTTCTATCTGCTGCTGGCTGGGCTCGATCTCGGAATCGCGGCTGAGCAGGTATTGAACGGCCTGTCCGGCAGTTATGTGCTGCTCGCCGTGCCGCTCTTCATACTGGCTGCAGATCTCATGAATACCGGCAGTCTGACCGATCGCCTGCTCAATTTTTGTCTGATTTTGGTTGGTCGTTACCGGGGGGGACTGGGGCATGTAAATGTCATTTCCAACGTCATTTTCGCCGGGATGTCCGGCTCAGCCGTTGCCGACGCGGTCGGTCTCGGCCGAATCATCATCGGCATGATGACCCGCAACGGCAAATATCCGGTTGCCTATGCCGCCGCGATTACTGCATCGTCGGCAGTCATCGGCCCCATCGTCCCGCCGTCGATTCCGATGGTGATCTACGCGCTCGTTTCCGATGCGTCCATCGGCTACTTGTTCCTGGGCGGGGTGGCGCCCGGCCTGCTGCTTGGCGCCGCCTTCATGTGCACCAACACGATGATCTCGCGTCGCCGAAAATACCCGGTCGAGGAGCCGGTTCCCCTGCGTGAAATTCCCCGGGTCGCCTGGAACGCATTTCCCGCGCTGCTGCTCCCGGTCATCCTCCTGTTCGGCATTTACGGCGGCATTATGACCCCTACCGAAGGGGCCGCGGCGGCAGCCGCCTACGCGCTGCTCGCGGCAGCGGTATTCTATCGGGCGATCTCTCTACGCACCCTCTATGATGTCCTGCGATCCAGCGCCCGGACTGCGACCGCGATCGGCATGCTGTTTGTCGGGGCAATGGCCTTCAACTATGTGGTCACCATCGAGAATATTCCCCTCACCGTTCAACAATTCATCAGCGGATTCAACCTGACCTCGGCCGGCTTTCTGCTGCTGGTCAACCTGCTGCTTCTGGGGCTCGGCTGTTTGCTGGAAGGAAGCACGATCCTGCTGGTAATCGTCCCCATCCTCATCCCCACCGCGAAACTTTTGGGCATCGATCTCGTTCATTTCGGCGTCGTGGTTGTCATCAACATCATGCTCGGGCTGGTAACCCCGCCCTTCGGCCTGCTCCTGTTCGTCGTCGCCAATCTCACCCGGCAGCCGCTGACCTCCATTGTCCGCGAATGCCTGCCCTTTATCGCAGCGGCGCTGCTGGTTCTGGGTCTTGCCACCTTCGTACCCGAAACGGTTCTCTGGCTGCCGAAAGTAATGGGGTACAAGGGCTGAACGATCTGAAGAGGAAATCTGACTGCCGGGACCATTTGATATGAAGGAGCTATTCCTATGAAAAGGCGGGTCAAGTTAGGACTGCTGGGCAATAATCTCGGGCGCAGCCGCGCCAAGAATCTGCACGAGCTGCTCGGCGAGATCTACCATCTCGAGGTGACCTACGAGCCCATCGACCTGGTCGATCGCCCGGGCCCCGTATCCATCGGAGAAGAACTCCAGCGCTGCCGGACACTTGGCTATCGCGGGGTGAACGTGACCCATCCGTATAAACGCGAGGCGCTCGACTTCGTCACCGTGATGGCTGGATTTCCGGAAGGGCTCTCATCGGTGAACACGGTTCTGTTCAAAGGCCAGGAAATGCTGGCGGACAACACCGACTACACCGGCTGCTGCCGCAGCTTTACAAAGCTTTTCTCCTCCGGCTTCAAACCCGGTCGGGTGCTGATGCTCGGCGCCGGCGGCGTCGGCGTCTCCATCGGCTTTGCACTGAGAGAGGCGGGCGCAGGCGAGCTGGTCATCTTCGACATCCGGGAAGCACTGGCGAAAACGCTGGCGGAGCAGCTGCAAGGAGGACCAATGACGGTAAGGGTGTCCGGCCCCGACCTGCTCGAGGAGATGAGCCGCGCCGACGGGCTGGTCAACGCAACGCCGATCGGCATGTTCCAGTATCCCGGAAACCCATTTCCCAGCGAAGGGTTCGCCAGTCAGTCATGGGCCTTCGATGCCGTCTACACCCCGGAAAACACCGAGTTCCTCGACACCTGCAGGAAAAAGGGCATCAGGACCCTGTCCGGATTTTACCTGTTTCTCTACCAGGGACTCGACGCCTTCAGGCATTTTACCACCATCCAGGCCGACGCCGAACTGGTGGAACCTGCTTTTCTGGAACGTTTTCCGCTGGAATGAGACACCCTCGGGTACGCGCAAGGCGATACCCATCGTTCACCAATAACCGTTGACGGAAACCATGAGCCGCTACGATACCTTAAAAAGCGATATCGTCATGGGACAGTTTTCCCCCGGCAGCAGGATCAAAAGCCCTGTCACTTTTGCCCTGGAGATCGGGCCTGGCAGGGTCTAAATCGACGCTCGGCCGGCCCTTTATCCCAAAACCTTGTCGCCGCCATGGCCGAGCTGCTGTTTGGCCGCCTCGAGGCAGCGGCGGGCATGGCCTTCGTAGCCCAGTTCCTGCAATCGCCGTGCATTTGGCAATTCGATCGAACACGGCACCGGGGGCAGACAGCCGAGCAGCTCGCTGAAATCGATACACCCTTCCCCGCAATAGAGCCGTTCATCCCGGGCGACCCGGATCATCCCCTCTCTGTCCGGCGGAATGTCGCGCGGAGCATCGCAGAGATGGAGAAAATTGATCCAGCTGTCCGGCAGCTGCCTGATCTCGTCGAGGCTGACCCGTGAAAAATGGTGATAGAGCGTATCGATCAAAATGCCTCCGTTGGGGCGGTCCGCAGCCCTCACGATATCGGCCGCTTCCTGCAGATTGGTCAGTCGGGAAAAGGTCGGAAACTCGAGGTTGACGGTCAGCCCGAACCCGTGTGCGAGATCGCAGATCTCGGCGAATCGGTCGACGATGAAATCACGGTCATCAGTTCTCTTGGTCCAGGCACTCGAGATGACATGCTTTGCCCCCAGACCGGCCATCACCTCCATCGCCGGCGCATATGACCGAGGCTCAACGCCTTCGACGATCCGGGCAAGCTCGAGGTCAAGAACCCCGATGCCGGTTTCCTTCATCGCCGCCCTGGTCTTCTTGATCATCTCCCGGTCTTCGGGAAGATAGCCCACCTCGCCGGGCAAATTGAGCGGTATCGGCCTGAGGCTCACATAATCGTAGCCGGTCCTTGCGGCAATATGGATCATTTCCGGCGGAGGACATCCGTGTACGGTCAGATATGCCAGCGAATAGGTACGTTCCATGATGCTATTCTCCAGGAGATTGAGCTGCTTCTTCGTACATCGGAAACGGGCATGGGATGTTCGATTTCATTACGAATTTTCGAGCAATTCCAGCGGATTCACCGATCGGCCGGTGACGCTCGACTCGTTGATGGCCAGGGTGGTCGCCAGGGTAAGCAGCCCGTCGGCGGCGGTGATGATCGGTTCATCCTGCTGTCTGATCACTTTGCAGAAATGGTCGAGCTGGGCGGTAAACGGAGACGACCACGGTACCTCCTCAGAGCGCCGCATCAGCGGTTCCCACCAGCCCTTTTGCCTCCCGTGGGGATGGGACCAGACCTCCATGTTGGGAAATGACAATGACCCTTCGGTGCCGAGGAAGAAGTAGCAGTCCTGATCGGTCTCGAAATAGTCCCTGTTCTCCCCCGAGGTCAGCTCATACGACCACGGCGACGGCGCGGTGTCGGTCACCAGCGCGGTGCCGAGCGCCCCGTCCACCAGCCTGAAATGAAACGCCACCGTATCCTCGACTTCCCCGTCTCTCACCAGGTTGCCGGCCCGCGCACCGATCTCGGCAACATCGCCGCAGATAAATCGCAGGTTGTCGATTTCGTGGATGATGTTGATCAGAATGGGGCCGCCGCCTTTGCGGGAGCGCCAGGCAACCTCGAAATAGCTGTCCGGTTTCATCAGCGCCCAGACCATCGATACGCCGACCAGCCTGCCGACATCGCCGCCCCGGACGATTTCTCGGGCCCGCCTAATCGGCGGGAAGTAACGGCGGTGATGGCCGACCAGCAGGCTGATACCGCTCTGCTCGACCGCCTCCACCAGGCGCTTTCCTTCCTTCAGCGAGGCCGCAATCGGCTTCTCGGTCAGTACGTGAATGTTTTTTTTCGCACAGGCGATGCCGATCTCGGCATGGAACTGGTTGGGTGACCCGTCGATCACACCTTCGAGGCCGGCCTGGCTGATCATTTCCCGGTAATCGGTAAAAAACGGTATGCCCAGCTCATCCGCCAGCACCTTTCGCTGCGGATTGATATCGCACAGCGCCACAAGCCTGCCACTGCCGATCTGTCTGGATGCCTCGATGTGCTTTGCGGAAATGAGCCCGCCGCCGATCAATCCGAGTCTAACCGGTTCCATTCCCCCCTCGCTGTCCGTCATGTCAAAACTGTTAGAATCGTGAGATAATTCGATCTCATGGCTACAGACCGTGAGCGGGCTGCCCGCACTCATGGATGATGATTTTCTGGCTTTACTTCTGTACTGATAGACAGTATATCGTATCGTATATCAGAATAGACGATGGTTCTGATACTGTCAACAGATTTATATGGTATGATACCCACGCCACCTTATCCGATCCACATATCGAGGACGATCGACCCATGAGTGCACACGGCTATTTTTCCAGGACGGGCCATGGCGACCGCGCCATCGCCATCGATGCAAACCGGACCGTCTTCGGCTCCGGAGCTCTCGAGGAAGTCGGCGCCCATGCGAGAAACCTCGGGATGAAGCGGGTCGGCCTCTACACCGACGCCCGGGTCGGCGCGCTTCCGTCGGTGGCGACCGCGGTCAGATCGCTGAGCAGCGCCGGTATCAGCGTGTCGGTGTTCGACGGGGTGGAAATCGAGCCCAGCGACCGCTCGCTGAAGGCGGCACTGGACTTCGCCGAACATGAGCGTTTCGACGGGTTCGTCAGCGTCGGCGGCGGCTCGGTGATCGATACCTGCAAGGCGGTGTGCCTCTACAGCAGCTACCCGCCTGCAGATTTTCTCGATTACGTGAACCAGCCGCTGGGCCGGGCGCTGCCGGCTCCGGGACCGCTCAAACCCCACATCGCCTGCCCGACGACATTCGGGACCGCCAGCGAATGCACCAGCGTGGCAATCTTCAATTTCCTCGACCTGGGCACCAAGGCCGGCATTTCCAATCGGGCCATCAAGCCGCAGCTGGGCATTATCGATCCGGAGGCGCTGCGCACGCTGCCGGGGCCGGTGGTCGCCGCCAACGGCATGGACGTGTTCAGCCATGCAGTCGAATCGTATACGGCGCGGCCGTTTACGCAGCGGCCGGCACCGCCGGACCCGACGGCCCGGCCGGTGATCCAGGGGGCCAATCCGTTCAGCGATGTCAACTGTCTGGAAGCGATCCGGCTGATCGGCGAGAATCTCTTCCGGGCGGTCAGTGATCCCGAAGATTTCAGCGCCCGTGAGAACCTCTCCTTCGCCGGTTTGCTGGCCGGGATCGGCTTCGGCACTGCTGGCTGCAACCTGCCTCACGGCATGTCCTATGCAGTGTCGGGGCTGGTCAAGTCCTATCGCGCCGAGGGCTGGCCCCGGGACAAGCCGCTGGTTCCGCACGGCTTTGCGGTCATCGTCAATTCGCCGTCGGTATTCCGCTTCATGGGTCCGGTCTGCCCGCAGCGGCATGCCGAGGCGGCCCGCGCCTTTGCAGTCGAGGTGGAAGGCAGGCCGCCCGGAGAGGCTCTGGCATCGGGCCTGATCGAGCTGATGCGCTCAGTCGGCGCGCCCAACGGCCTTGGTGAGTTGGGCTATACCAGCGAAGAGCTAGACGCGTTGACCGATAAGGGCTGGAAGCAGCGGAGGGTGGTCGACAACGCCGCCAGGGCGATCACCCGGGAAGAGATGAGAGCGATCTTTGCCGGCGCCTTCAGCTACTGGTAGACGGGTTATCCACGGCCAACCGGAGGCGACCGGGGTGGTTGTCTTCAATTGCTTTGACGACGGCAGCCACAATTAATATAGTTGGTCCGTCCGAACGATTATCTCTGGCCCGCTTCTCTTTTACCGGGAATCGATTCATGCAGAACAGCGACAACAAGAACATCATCTTCACCGGCTTCATGGGAACCGGAAAAACCACGGTGGGCAAGCTGCTGGCCGAAAAGCTGGGGCGCCGGTTCGTCGACACCGACGAACTCATCGAGGAGCGCCAGGGCATGTCCATTGCCGACATATTCAAGAACCTCGGCGAACCCGCCTTCAGGGCCATGGAAGCGGATATCGCCAGGGAACTGGGCACCAGAGAAGGGCTGGTCATCTCGACTGGGGGCCGGCTGATGCTCGACCCGGCCAACGTCGCCGCCTTGAGCGCCAGCGGCCGGGTGTTCTGCCTGGTCGCCACGCCCCAGGAGATTCTGTCGCGGATCGAGGGAGACACCGAGCACCACCGGCCGCTGCTCGACGTTCCCAACCCGGGGGAGCAGATCTTCGAGTTGCTGCAGGAGCGGAAAAAGGGATATCAGCGGTTTTTGAAAATGACCACCGATGAAAAGCTTCCCGGCGAGATCACCGAGAATCTGCTCACCTTTCTGCACAAAAGCCAGGAACATATCGCCGTCGACATTCCATCCCATCCCCACGAATTCATCGTCGGCAACGGCATCCTGCCGTTCACCCGCCAGCTGGCCGGAGCCGACTCGATGCTGGTGGTGATCACCGACACCGTAGTCGGCGACACCTACGCGCAGAGCTGTGGTCCGGTCGACCATGTGATCACGATTCCTCGAGCCGAGCAGAACAAGACCCTGGAGACGGTGCAGTCGGTCTACGAGCAGCTCACCGATATCGGTTTCGACCGCTCCGGCACCATCGCCGCGCTCGGCGGCAGCGTGATCGGAGACATCGCCGGGTTCGTGGCCGCCACCTACATGCGCGGGGTCAACCTGGTGCAGTGCCCAACCAGTTTGCTGGCCATGGCCGACACATCGATCGGCGGTAAGAACAGCCTCGATCTGCCCCAGGGCAAAAACTTGATCGGCAGCTTTAAGCAGCCATCCCTGGTTATCGCCGATATCGCCACGCTGATGACCATGCCGCCCGCGGCGCTGATCTCGGGCATGGCCGAGATCATCAAACACGGCCTGCTGGCCGACACCGACCTGCTGGAAAAGATCGAGAATGGACACTGGTCCTTCCAGAGCGAATCGCGGCACGCCCTTTTCCCGGAACTGCAGCCGCTGGTCGCCCGCTCCATCCAGGTGAAGATATCCTACGTGCAGAAGGACCCCTTCGATGAAGGGGTCAGAAAGCATCTGAACATGGGCCACACCTTCGCCCATGCGATCGAAAAGATCAGCGGTAACACGATACGCCACGGAGAAGCGGTGGCCATGGGGCTGGCCGCGGCGGCCGATCTTTCCCATCGACTGGGGTATTGTCGCAGCGGACTCAAGGAGCGCATCGATTCGGTGCTGGCCAAAGTCGGCCTTCCCAACCGCATCCCGCCTGGGCTGGCGCCCGCGGCAATCCTCGATTCGATGAGCCGGGACAAGAAACGCATGGGTGCCTCGATCCGTCTGGTGCTGCCCGAGGAAGTCGGCAAGGCCTTCGTCGCCGACGAACTCGACAACCGCGATATCCTCGAGACACTTCAGGCAATGCAGCGCTGAGCCCACTCCCGGAAGTCAGGCCAGGGACAGCGTCGCCAGCACCAGCACCCCGATCCCTGCCGCTACTGCGTCCAGCTTCGTGAACTGCATCACTCGCATCGTGCGCTGCTCGTTGTAGCAGCGGGCCTGCATGGCGTCGACCAGATCATCACCCCTGATGATCGCCCTCCGGAACAGCATGATGGTGAAGCGGTTCATCCTGAACAGTGGACTTTTCCGGGCCTCGATGCAGCGGGACCGCATCGCATCGCTGATCTCGCCGGCCTGAAAAAGGATCAGCGGCACCATCCTGACGATCAGACCGACCATGGTCGCCGCAGCCCGTTCGTTGACCAGCGGCAGTGGCCGCAGCATCCAGACCAGCGCGGCCCGGATGGCGCCGGTGGGTGTCGTCGAGATGAGCAGAACTGCCATCAGTACGATCAGCAGCAGCCTCCAGCAAAACAACAAGGCTGCCTGAACCTGGGATACGACTAGAACAGGCAGCAAACCATCGTTGAAGGTCAGCGCCCGAATGATGAAGACAAAGAGCAGAAAGACCAGGAAATAGCGGATCTCGCGGATCAGCCGGATCAGGCCGATCCTGCTTTCAATCGCACACAGCGCAATGCTTATGGTCAGCATACCCAGAAACCAGCGGCCCCCCGCGAAACAGGCGCTGCTCAAAACCATCACCATGATCTGCTTGGTTCGCGGGTCCAGCCGGTGGAGCGCGGAATCACCCGGCTGGTAGCTGACCACCTTTACGGCAGCCATGGCTGAATTCCCCGTCCCAGCAGCACCGAGCAGGGCGGGCGGATTCCGTGAGACTCGAGGCCCTCCACCGCTGTTTCCGGCGCACCGTCGAGAACGACCCGCCCATGCGCCATCACCACCAGCCGGGTGGCGAGCGAGATGACCTTTTCCAGGTCGTGGGTGGTGACGATGATGGTGTGTCCATCCTCATGCAGACGCCGGATATGCTCAAGCACGGTGCTGGTAGCCGGGTAGTCGAGGTTCGAAAACGGCTCGTCCAGCAGCATCACCCGCGGCGCCATGGCCAGCACGCCGGCGATGGCCAGTCTGCGTTTTTCCCCGCCCGACAGGTGGTGCGGGGAACGGTCCTCCGATCCGTCCAGGTTGACGGCACCCAGCGCCCGGCGGGCCCTGGTGTCGATCTCAGTTCTTGTCAGGCGAAGATTCTCCGGGCCGAAACAGACGTCGTCGTAAACCGTGTCCCCGATGATCTGGCTGTCGGCGTCCTGGAACACCATGCCGACCTGCCTGCGCACCGCCAGCGGGTCCCTTCTCACCGATACGCCGCCCACGCTGAGCGTTCCCGACTCGGGACCCAGCAGCCCGTTGAGCTGCTTGAGCAGCGTCGTCTTACCGGACCCGTTGGCCCCGGCGATCACCACAAACTCCCCGCAGTCGATGGACAGGGTGACGTCGGTCAGAGATCTGGTGCCGTCGGGGAAGCGGTGGCACAGCCGGTGGATCTCGATAAGGGCCACGGCAGGATCAGGTGGTCCGCGGAACCATCAGCCGCTCGGCGATCATCGGCCGCAGCGCCCTGGCGATCGACGCTGCGGCGACGATCTTGATGACATCTCCGAGCAGAAATGGCAGCGCACCTACGCTAAAAGCCTTCGCGAAACTCATATCGGTGACGACCTTGAGCCAGCATACGCCGATCGCATAAATCACCATGGTGCCGATCAGCATCGCCGCCGCGTCGATGAAAATATTGCCCCGGCCTTTCTCGGATATGGTGCCAATCAGCCAGGCCGCAATCGCAAAGCCGATCAGGTAGCCGCCGGTCGGGCCGACGAACTTGCCCAGTCCCCCGGTGCCGCCGGCAAACACCGGCAGACCGACAGCCCCGGCAAGCAGGTATACGCACACACTGATGAGGCCCCAGCGTCCGCCGAGCAGCAGCGCCGCCAGCATCACGAACAGGTTCTGCAGCACGATCGGCACCGGTCCGACGGGGATGGCGATATAGGCGCCGACGGCCATCAGGCTGGCCATGATTGAAGAATAAACCATGAGTCTGAGTTTGCGGGTCGATGCATCCATTGGCAATTCCTTGAATTTGTAGAACTAACTTGAATATTTCACGATTTGATAGTGATATTATCTTTAGTATTTTTTTGTTTTTCCAGAAGATATTCAGTTGTAGAAACAGTCTCCGTAGATCACCGTTTCCCGGGAACCGTCATCATGTTCGACGACCAGGCCGCCCTGATCATCGATATCCACGGCCCTTCCTGCATAGGTCTTGGTGGCGGTGACCACCGACACCTCCCTGCCGATGGTATTGTTATACCGTTTCCAGTCTTCGATCAGGACTGGCGGGTTTATGGACGACAGCCTCGCCTCGAACCGTTCCAGGAAATCGAGCAGCACTTTTCTGCGGGAAACGGCCCGCTCGAGGAGCTGCTTCATCGAAACCGCCGGCGGCGAAACCGGTCCGGGATCATTGTTGACATTGAGGCCGATACCGATGCTCAGGAAGCCGATGAGCCCCCCCTCGATCTCCATCTGCGACAGGCATCCACAGATTTTCCGACCGTCCACGAGGATATCATTGGGCCATTTGAGCCAGGCATCGATGGAGTAGGTGAATCTGAGCAGCGCGCTGATCTCGACGGCGGCCGCCAGGTTGACCAGGTGAGCCAGGTCGATCGGCAGATCGGGACGAACGACCACGGTGAAATAGAGCCCCCCGTCAGTGGACAGCCACACCCGCGCCAGCCTGCCCCGCCCGCGGGTCTGCCGCTCGGCGACCACCACCGTGAAATCGGGACAGCCGCCTCGGGCGAGGGTGGCCGCCTGGTCCATGGTCGACGGCAGGTGCTGATATACATGGATGCGGTCCTTGCGGTCGCCGAACCCGAACTGGGTCAGACTGTCCTCGTCCGGTTCCAGCATATAGCCTTTCGCCGAAGCGGTAATCGGGATACCCGCGTTAATCAGCCACCTGATGTGCTTCCACACCGAAACCCGACTGATGCCCAGTTCCCGGCTGATCGCCTCGCCGGAGAGCACCGTGTCCGATTTCGACAACAGGGTGAATATCTTATCCCGTGTTTTCATGTTCGTTAACCAATTTAAAAAATACGGTTAACGAAGATACCTCGACGCAGGAAAAAATGCACCACCTATCTGCCCGGCCGGAAAACAAAACCGCCGATCCGTCAGGCCGGCCAGCACTGGCTGCCGCCGTCGACCCTGATCACTTGACCACTGATAAAGCGCGCCGCGTCCGAAGCCAGGAACTCCACCGCAGAGGCGATTTCCAGAGGCCAGCCGTAGCGCTCCAGGGTGCCGGAATGAACCTTGCGGGAATCTTCGGTCTTCCTGGATGCCAGGAAACGCTCGGTGACCGTGTCCCCGGGAGCGACCACATTGACGGTGATGTCATATGGTCTCAGCTGCACTGCCAGGCAGCGGCTGTACTCGTGGACCGCGGCCTTTGCAGACGCGTAGATCACGGAACCGGGTATGCCGGCAAGGGCGGCGATGCTGCCGATGTTGACAACCCTGCCGCCCCTGCGCGCCATCATATCCGGCACCACCGCCTTGCAGCACAGCACACAAGTCAGAAAATTACGGTCCATGACGGTGCCGATGTCCTCCGGTGAAATGGCCAGCGCGTCGTTGCCCGCCGGCTTTCCGGCCATTTCGGCCCGCACCCCTTTGCCCCCGATATCCCCTCCCGCGCAGTTGACCAGGATATCGATGCTCCCCAGCTGTTCCCGAATCTCCGACACCAGATTCTGGACGACGCCGTAATCCGTGAGGTCACCGGCGACGGCGATACAGGTCGTCTGGCAGGTTTGTGCGATCTTCCCGGCATTGGCCGCCAGGCTCGCTCCTTCTCCGAACACGTTCGGCGAATCCGACCGGCTGCCGTGGATCACGACCTTCGCTCCCCGGGACGCGAAATGTTCGGCAATGGCCTTGCCGATTCCCCGGGACGAGCCGGTAATCCAGGCAACTTTGCCGTTCAGAGACGTGAGGTTTTGAGCTTGCTGCGCATGCATGGTCACTCCTTGAGTAGTGGTGAGGTGTTTGAGAACCGTTCAGGCCCGAATCGCAGTTCGGCCCATGAAGTACCGCATGTCAATCGATGCCGATTTCGGGAAGCAGCCGCTCGGCCTGGCGACGGCGGCGACGGCTTGTCAGCCATTGCCCTCTCGCCATACCGAGCGCCGTGTAGAAATCCGCGAGATCGGACCCCTGTTGCGGAGCTTCGAGCCGAGAGCAGAACAGCGCCAGAGTGTCGACGTCTCCCGGCTTCCCATACCGGGACAGAAACTGATCCAGTCTTGGAACCGTGCCCTTGTCGGTAATGCTGTCAAGCCACGCCATCGCCGCCTTGAGCAGTGCTTTCCGATCGTTGGCACGGGCTGCCCGGGTAACCGTTTTAAAATGATTCTTTTCGGACGCCTGCTGTCGTTTCTTCCAGCCCCGGTACCACCGACCTGCCGACTTTTTCAGCAGCAATCCGCAAAGCAAAAGCAGAAGCACGGCGGCTGCGGCATTCACCGGCGTCATTTTGCGGATGCGGGCGGATTCGTTGGCCGCGGCAGGAGTGCTCTCATCGGCCGGCTGGGCGGCCCGAACATGAACGTCGAGACCGGCCAGCGTCTCCCTCTCGAGTTGCCGGGTTTGCGTATTCCACCATGAGACTGCCAGCTCCGCGGTCCGGTAGTCCCCCGGCCGTTCCATTACATAGGTGATCGTGTCCACGCGCCGGCCGGTCAACTCACCCCGGTTGTAGACGTCGTCGACCTCTGGAGAAGACGGGTATACGCCGACCCCCGGCAGTGATTCCGGTGCCAGCGGGGGGATCACCATCGCCGAGATATCGCGGCCCTGCCGCGTGACAGTGCGGACAACCGCATCGCCGACAGCCAGCTCCGCAGCCTGCGGCTGCCATTTCTGGGCCGCGGAGAAATCGGGTGTGGAGATCACCATGGCGGTGGCCTCGACGCCCGGGGGCCTTCTCACCTGAAGAACGAGCCGGGGCGTCTCCTGCCGGACGATATCGGTTCCGGCCTGGGCCCCCCAACTTTTCAGTTCGACATCGATGGCCATCGGCTCGATGACCAGTTCACCGGAGCGTTGCGGAAAGAACAGGTACTCGGATCGCTGACCGCTGTATCCTCCTTCCTGCAGCCTCGTACCCTGAGTTTCGTAGCGTTTTACGTAGCCGCCGTCGATCTCCTGGTCCTGGAGCTTCACGACCTGGGCCCAGCCGTCAGCGGTGAGCACGTCGAGCATCAGCACGACCTTCTCGCCGAGCCATGGTTCTTCAGGCTGGGCCGACAACCGCACGACGACGTCGCCGGCCCGGCAGACGCCGACCCCCGCCAGGATCAGAAAAGGCGCCGAGCACAGGAGGTATCCAAAACGTTTCAGAACTGTGCTCCTCATCTCACTGGCTCCGCTGCTGCCCTGATTCAGCCTGAGATTGCATGGCGTGCTGGTAGGCGAATTTCGAGCGCAGGAAATCGGCCGGCTCGGTCTGCACGTTTCTGAGCCAGACCGCCCGCAGCTCAGCATCGCTCATCTGCACCGCGCCCTCGACCGCTTCCTCCTGGCTGCCGGCAGTCGACGTGCGATCGGTGAAGACGATCTCATCGGCCTCCAGCTGTCCGCCGGTCATGTCTCCGCCCTCCTGTTTGACCCGTTCCGCCCTGACTGCGGCGATGTCCCGATTGATCTCGGCGGCCCGCCATCCCGGCCGCAGTTCGAGAGCCCGCTCGTAGCGTTTCACCGCCTCTTGGTACGCTCCGAGCATGACCAGTGAGTTGCCGTGATTGAAGGCGCCCTCCGGGCTGTCGTAGCCGCCGTAGATTGCGGCAGCCTCCTTGAAATCGCCACTCCGGTATCGTGCCGCAGCCCGCCACAGCGGGTCCGCGAAGCGCTCCGCGGCGGCCTTGAAATCCTGCCGCTTGAACAGCTTTCCGCCGATCTGGTCCGGGGTGAACAGGGAACAGCTGCCAGACAGCAGACATGCCAGCGCGACCAGTCCGAAAAGCGGGAATATCACGTAGATCCAGACCTTGCCGGGGGCATCGACCATGATATCGGCGTATTTCTTGACGATTCCATTCACCCGATCACCCATCCTTTTCTGAACCACAGCAGGGTGCCCGCCGCGATCAGCGGCAGCAGCAGGTAGCCCCCGTCCTTCCAGCGTTCCGCCTGACCCGGCTCGCTCGCCTCGCGGTGGCTGGTCTCGGCCCGGGCGACGATCCGCTCGACATCGGACCGGTCGGCGCCCATCCGCTGCAGATGCCCGCCCAGGCTTTTCACCGCCTGCTGAAGACCGGCGTCGATCTCGCGGTCAACGGACTGAATGGCGAGAAACTGCACCGGCAGCACGAGGTCTTCGGTAATCTGCTCCGAGACGGAGTCGGCGATGACCAGCAGCGACCCCGGCAGCCCCGATTGCTCGACAGTCTGCTGCCCCAGGTCCAGCGCCGCTGACAGCACGTCGCCTTGCACCGGCATCAGATCGGTGCTGATGCCCTCCAGCATGGTGCCGATGATACGCTCGTCGCGGGTCACCGGCATGACCAGGTGGGCACTGCCGCTGTAGACGATCAGCCCGGTCGCACCTCCCTGCCGCAGGTCCATGAGGTCCCTGATTTTCTGCTTGGCGCGTTCCAGTCTCGACGGCTGCACATCGGTGGTCTCCATCGTGTCGCTGACCTTCAGCATCACCATCAGCGCGGCTTCGTCGCTGAGAAACGGGGAAACCTCCTTCTGCCAGCTCGGTCCGGCGACCGCCACAGCCGCCAGGATCCACACGACCAGCAGCAGATATACCGGTCGCAACAATCGTTTCCGAGGTTCTCCGACCAGCAGGTGTTCGAGCAGATGCGGATCGATGAGCGCCTGCCGGTTGTCGCCTTGGCGCCGCATCCTCCACAGCCCCCACCACAACGCCAGCATGGGTACCAGCACCACCAGCAGCCATGGCCTGATGAAATGGAATTCAGCCATGGCGCTGCACCGGAGTCTTGCGCCCGGCCCCAATCAGCAGCCCGACCAGGCCGTAGATAAAACTCAAGGCAATATAGAGGCCGAGCGGCCAATGGAACAGGTCCAGCCGAGGCCGGTAGGATAGGGTTTCCACCGGGCGCTCACCACGTTTGTCCAGTTCGTCGTAGATCCCCGCCAGTTTATCCCGGTCCGATGCGAAAGAGTAGGTGCCGCCGGTGACCGAAGCGACCGCCTGGAGCGCCTCCTCGTCGAGCAGTTCCTCGCCGACGGAGGTCGGGTCGCCGACGCCGACCACGTGGATCACGATATCATTGTCGCGGGCTATCTTGGCCGCCTCGGCGGGCGGTATTCTGCTGCCGGTGTCGTTGCCGTCGGTCAGCACGACCATCACCCTGTCATTTACCTCGCTGCGCTCGAACATGGTTATGCCGAGGCCGATGGCATCGCCGAATGCGGTTTTAGGGCCGGCCATACGCGGCGCCGTCTCGTCGAGCAGCAGGCGGCAGGCTTCCAGATCCTGGGTAAAGGGTACCTGGACGAACGGTGCGTTACCGAACACGATCAGGCCGACACGGTCGCCCTCCCGCCGGGTCAGAAACTCGCCGAGCACTTCCTTGACGGCGCTGAGACGATCCACCTTGTCACCGTTTTTATTGGTGAAATCAACCGTCTCCATCGATCCGGACAAGTCGACAACCAGCAGTACGTCGCGGGTTGGCACAACCCTGACCAGCGGATCTTCGAGGTACTGGGGCCGTGCCAGCGCGCAGACCACCAGCAGCCACAGCAGCGAGCGGACGATCATGCTCAGCGGGCCGACTTTTCTGACCACCGCGCCTGCCGACGGTTTGATGTCGAGCAGCCGGGCCAGCCGCTGAAACCACGGAATTTTGATCGCCTGTCTGGACTCCCGGTAGGCGGGCAACAGGTACCAGACGAGCGGGGCGAGCAGCAGCAGCACAAAGGCCCATGGATGATCGAAGCTCAGCATGTCAGTTCCTGCCCTCTGCGGTCGCGGCGATGATGCGATGGCCGGAAATCCACCGCCGTGCAGATTCCCGTATCCCTGCCGGGGGCGGCTGGTCGGGATCCGAGAAACAGTGCGGCTGGAACTCGCTTCGGGGACAGGTTTGATTGAGAAAATCGACCCACGCCCCGCCGTACAGCGAGGCGACCTGCTCTCTTGGAAATGCCGCCAGGGCAACCCGTTTGAGCACCACCGACACATCCCGGCAGGTTCGTGCCTCGGCCAAGAGCACCAGCCCCGCCCGCCGATACCGGTTCCTGCGTCCTTTCAGGTAATAATGCAGGGCGATCACGGCCACGCACAGCACCAGCGCTGCCAGAACCAGAAGCCCACCGGAGCCCGGCGGCCAGAGCGGTACCGGGTCGGGCAGGACGATATCCTGGAGGTTGCTGAGGCTGCCCGGATCGTTGTTCATGGAACGCGTGGTTCGGTCATACATTGAGATCCATCGTCAGCCCTCAGCTCAGCCTCGGCCTGATGCCAAGGTATCTGCGGAGCTGGTCGCCGACTTCACCCTCGTTGCTGATCATCAGCAGCGGGGCCGAGATCTTTCTCAGGAAATGAGTAATCCGTTGCACTTCGTCGCGGTAATCCTCGACCATCTTTTTGCGCTTCGAGGCATCGCCGAAGTCGATCTCCATCTGCAGGGTCCCGTCACTCACGGTGATCATGCCTTCACCCGGGTCTTCCCGGGTCGGATCGAACGGATATAAGGCCACTACATCGTTGTGTACGGCCAGTTGAGCGGTCAGTTTCTCGCTCTGTTCATCCACCCCGTAAAAATCACTGATCAGTACCACCAGTGCGTCGTGACGGGCGACCCGGGCCGCCCGCCCGAGTGCCCGGTTAAGCATGGACTGGTCGGGCGTGACCGCCGAATCGGCAGAAAGCCGGTGATTGAGACGCACCACCGCGGACAGGATCGACATCACGTTGAGGTGGCTGTTGCGCGGGGTGAACTCGATCATCTCCTCGTCGTTGAAGACGATCGCCCCAATCCGGTCGCCGACGTCGACCGCCCGCCAGGCGCCGATGGCAGCGATTTCGGCGGCGGTTACGGATTTGAATTTCTGGCGGGTCCCGAAGAACATGTTGAGTCGCTGGTCGACGACCAGCAGGACCGACCGGTCCCGCTCCTCGGAGTAGACCCGGACGTGCGGACTGCGGGTACGGGCGGTCACTTTCCAGTCGATGGTACGGATATCGTCGCCCGGCTGATAGTGACGCAGCTCCTCGAAATTGAGCCCCCGCCCGCGCAGCCTCGACGCGTATCTGCCGGACAGGATCGAGGTCACCGGCTGACTGGGGAGCAGGGAGAAGTCGGAGACCTTGAACTGCATCCTGATCAGCTCCTCGAGGTTGGTGTAGGCTCCCGGCGGTCTGGTCGGCGCCGCCCGGATTCTTGCGATTCGTCGCCAGTCCATCGGCTTCAGGCCACAGCCACCAGTTTAATCAACTGAGCGATCACGTCATCCGTGGTCAGGCCGTCCGCCTGCGCCTCGTAGCTGAGCTTGATGCGGTGCCGCAGACAGTCGCACGCCACGGCGCGGATATCGTCCGGGGTCACCTGGGTGCGGCCGTTCAGCCAGGCGTGGGCCCGCGAGCAGCGGTCCAGCGCGATCGAGCCGCGGGGACTGACCCCGACCTGGATATAGCTGGCCAGATCGTCGCTTAGTTCCGTCGGTCTGCGCGTTCCCGCAACGATCGACACCAGGTAGTTCTCCATGGGCTCGGAAATGACCACGGCGGACACCTCTCTGCGCGCATCGAAGACGGCCTGCTGGGCAACAGGGGCCGGGACCTCGCCGGCAGCAGCCGATGTACCGCCTGCCGTAACCGATTCCTCGGAACGCACCAGGCGGATCACCGCACGCTCGGAAACATCATCGGTATAGGTGATGTAGACATGCATCAGGAAGCGGTCCATCTGGGCCTCCGGCAGCGGATAGGTGCCCTCCTGTTCAACCGGGTTCTGGGTCGCCATGACCATGAATAGCGGTGGCAGCTTATGGGTCTTGTTGGCGACCGTAATCTGCCGCTCCTCCATGGCCTCGAGCAGCGCCGCCTGGACCTTGGCCGGTGCCCGGTTGACCTCGTCGGCCAGCACGATATTCGCAAAGATCGGGCCGGGCTGGAACACGAAACGCTCCTCAGCCTGCTCGCCGAGGTAGAGCTCCGATCCGGTGATGTCCGCCGGCAGCAGGTCGGGGGTAAACTGGATGCGGCTGAAGTCGGCCTCCAGGTTCCTCGCCAGCCCCTTAACCGCCCTGGTCTTGGCCAGCCCCGGCAGCCCCTCGATCAGCACGTTGCCGTTGCACAGCAGCGCAATCAGCAGCCGCTCGACGACCTGGTCCTGACCGATGATGTTGCGGCCCATCCTTGCCTGCAGTTCCAGTATCTGCTCTCGGGATCCCATGGCATCTCCTATGGTATCTTCTTGTGCAATGAGCGTGTATGCGCGGTTCGCCGATGATTCCGGCCGGCAGCACGGCACCAGTGATGATCACCGGTGTGAAATCCGCCCGTCAATCCTCCAGCTGTATGTAATTTTTCCCGCCTTTCCTGGTAACGAAGATATGGGAGAACTCCGAATCTTCGCAGGCTCCATGCCAGTGTTTCTGACCTTTGGGGAAAATAATGACATCTCCCGCGGTGACCGTGCGCTGCTCATACTCGGTTGCGACGATTCCTTTTCCCGACGTGACGATCAGGATCTGATCACTCTCATGCATGTGGAACTTGTTTCTGACCCCCCTGCCGAAATTGACGACGCTCATGTTAAAATCGCCGTCCTCCGTTGCCAGGGGCTGAATGGACACATCCTCCCCGGTAAAAAGAGAACTGGAATGGGGTTTTTTGGGAACTTCATCAATGGTGACGACATGCATTGGCTGCCTCCTGAGTTTTTCTGCCTTTCATCTGTGCAGTGATCATTGGTACCGGTGAAACGGCAGGGTCTTCAAATCCACGTTCCCGCCGGAGATGATGATGCCGGTCCGTTTATTGCCATGCCCTGTTTTGCCTTCGATTACCGCAGCCAGCGGCACCGCCGAGGACGGTTCGATGATAATCTTCATCCGCTCCCAGACCAGGCGCATCGCCCGGATGATCGACTCCTCCGAAACCGTCACGATCCGATCTACCTTCTCCCTGATGATCGCAAAATTCAGTTCGCCGAGGGAAGTAAGCAGACCATCGGCGATCGTCTCGGGGTTGGTCGATGGAACGATTTCTCCTTTTTCAAATGAACGATACGCATCATCGGCCCCTTCAGGTTCACAACCGATCAACCGGGCTTTCGGCGCAAGCTTCGCGACCGAAAGCGCCGATCCCGCCAGCAACCCGCCGCCGCCGACCGGCGCCAGGATGAAATCGAGATCGGATACCTTCTCCAGCAGCTCTTTTGCGGCGGTTCCCTGGCCCGCGATCACGTGGAAATTGTTGTAGGGATGAATCTCGATGGCGCCCGTTTCCGAGACCACCTGGTTCAAAGCGAATTCGCGGGCCGCAAGCGTCGATTCACAGAAGCGGATACGCCCGCCGTAGCCCTCGGTCGCGTGTTTCTTGATATCCGGAGCATTTTCAGGCATAACCACATGAGCATCGATCCCTCTCATCCGGGCCGCCAGTGCCAGCGCCGCCGCATGATTGCCGGAAGAATGGGTGGCTACTCCCCGGCCTGCCCCCTCATCCGGCAGGGACATCACCGCGTTTATCGCCCCCCGGAATTTAAAGGCCCCGGCCTTCTGGAAGTTCTCGCATTTGAAAAAGAGCTGCCCGCCGACGATCCGATCGATGCTCTCCGAGGTCAGAACGGGCGTACGATGGGCGAATCGCCGCACCCGCCCATGTGCTTCCTCGACGTCTGCATAGGCGGGAATGCTCATGATTTCAGCGACGCGCATCTTCCCTGAATGTCTCCCAGCATTCTGGTGAGAAGGATGCTGTCGGAGCCGACAACGAACACGGTGAATCCCCGGTCGATCCAGGCCGGCAGGAAATCGAGACTGGGTGTCAGAATACCCGGAGCCTTACCATGCCTTCTGCAGCTTTCAACCACAGAATCCAGGCAGGCTTCGAAGCGCGGGTTCCGGAAATCCTTGGCGACTCCAAGACTGACGCTGAGATCAAGAGGACCAACGAACAGCACATCGACCCCGGGCACCGCCGCTATGGAGGCGGCGTTCTCAACGGCTTCGACGGTTTCGATCTGGGCCATCAGGGTCAACATGTGGTTGGCCTGGCCGAAGTACTGATCGAAGTGCTGGGCGAAGCCGGTGCAGGGTGGGGATCCTGCAACGCCCCGGACACCCTCCGGCTGGTATCGCAGCGCCTCCACGGCCGCTTCCGCTTCCGCCGCGGTGTTCACATACGGTACCATAATCCCGGCGGCGCCAAGGTCGAGGACCCGTTTGAACAGCCAGGGCATGTTCCAGCAGATGCGGACCACCGCCGGGGCGTTCCCCAGGCGCGCGACCTGGAGCTGATGGACGAGTTCGCTGTAATCTCCGGTGCCGTGTTCACAGTCGATCCAGGTCCAGTCGAAACCGGCGTTGGAGATCATCTCCACCGTCAGACTGGAGCCAAGCTGAGCTCCGATTGAAAACAGCAACTCACCGCTGAGAATTCTGTCTCGGATAAACTTCATGTCACCTCCTCTGGGTTGTGGTCGGCAGTAGATCGAGTCGCCGCAGTGGAAGAGCGGTGTGATTATAGTCAGGAAATTACCTAAACCAACCCGGTTTAAGCTATAAATTACTTGTATGATATCAGATTATTAATTGATGTCTCCAGCATTGTCAAAACAATACAACCATCCCGTCTTGAAGGAGCGATGAGAAGTCGGACATCATTTTAAAAAACATTGTACCCTCATCAACATACTGATCCCGGAAAGAATTCATAGTTAATCAGGGATGCGGCAAAGGTTCATGCAACCTGGGATCACAAGATTATTGAATAAAGCAAATATTAATATTAATAATATTATTGTTAGATAGCCGGTTTGGGATAGATCTCTTTTACGGTCGTTTCCCTTAAACAGAAAACCATTTCTGAAACGAGCTCGGCATGGCTGATGGGAAGAATACCAAGAACACTCTCCAGAAGGTTGTCAAAGCAATCGAACATGATATTATTTTTGGTCGTCTCCATCCCCGGGAACGGCTGATCGAGGATGAATTGATCGAGCGCTTTGCGGTCAAGCGGCATACCATCCGGACGGCACTCAATAAACTCGAGCAGATGGGAATCATCATCCGCAGAAGAAATCGCGGAGCCATAGTACGGGATTTTACCAATCTCGAGGTCGACCAGATTTACGAAATGCGTGAACTGCTCCAGCGCTTCGCGGCCGAGAAAATCCCGCTGCCGGCCAAGTGGGAACTGATATCCGAGCTTACCGCCATCCACGAAGCCCATTCACAAGCGGTAAAGGACAACGATCTGCCCAGGGTTTACGATCTCAACAACCACTTCCACGATACCCTCTTCAGCGCCTGCGGCAACCCATACCTGGTTGAAAGCATCAACCACCTTTCCTGGCTTGCCCACAACATTCGATCATATCGGATCGGCGACCCGGAAAACCTCGAGCGGGCCCGACAGGAGCACCGGCAGATGATCGAGGCGCTTGAGAAGGGTAACAGAGAGGAGTTCGTAAGACTCTGCCTCGATCACATCCTGCCATCGAAGCTGGCCTATATCGAGAGCCGGCCCGCTGTTTAACCGGATATATCAAGAGCGGTTCCCCGAGCGATTTGTCACCGCTCCGCGGCCAGATAGGCATCTTCAACGAGCTGAAGGGTCGCGAGGTTATCTATACGGTCGGTCTCAAAAGGAATATTTTCGGTCATACAGGCTACAAAGTGAGCGATGGCGTTGTCATATGACTGCTGATATGCAGTCTCACGGTCATAGTTTATCTCCTCTGGATCGGAGCCGAGCAGGGACAACTTCTGATTTCTGAATATCACGCTGCCCCGGTCGCCGATCAACTCCAGATCGTCCACCGGAAGCGGCGGGAAACCGGCGGCGGAGAAATTGCCGGTAACGTTGCCTTGGGCGCCAGACTCGGTACGAAGCGATATCGAAGCGAAATCCTCACCGACAATCTCCTGACAGATTCGTGCATGGGAGGTTTCAGTTACCCGCAGATCCCCCAGCAAGAATCTCATTGTGTCGAGGTGGTGGATCAGCACCTCCATGATCATGAACCGCTTGAGGGTCGTGAAAAATGGTTGACGCTCGATGGCGAAGAGCCGGCCGGAATTTGACCGGGTGATCAGCCCCGAACTGCGGACGGTCATCTTGAAATCATGGATGGTTCCGAGTTTGTCTTCATTTAGCCATGTGGAGATACGGCGATACTGGGGCCTGAACCGCCAGTTCTCGTGGACCATGAACCGCACCCTATCCGCCACCTGATCGACCAGACGCCTGGAATCGGCAAGACTGGGAGTCATCGGTTTTTGGCAGAGTACATGGATGCCCCGGTCGGCTGCCTCGAGTACCTGATCGAAATGCACTTCAGGCACCGTCGCGATATCCACGGCGTCTGGTTCTACGGTGTCGAGCATCCGCGTGTAGTCGTCAAAGACCGCGGGAATGCCGAATTGCAGAGCTCGCCGCTCGGCGTTGTCATAGCGCCTGGAGCATATGGCCGCAACCTCGACATGGGGCAGCTTCGCCCACGCCCGGCAATGATGGTCAGTGACCATGCCAGAACCGGCGATGGCCAGTCTCATTTTATTGATCGCCATCTGAGTTTCCCGCTTTAAAGCCGAACAGTCTGGTTGGAGTATCCATGAATACCGATTTCAATTGATCCTCAGACAGCAGGCCAGAAATCCAGGAAATCGTCTGCTCGTAGACCGGCCGGGGCTTGCTCCCCATATTGATGAATGGCCAGTCGGACCCCCACACGCATCGCTTCACGGAAAAGGCATCGACGATCTGATGCACGAAGGAATCGAGGTCCCGGTGCGGGAACGGTTCATGGGATTCTCGAAACGGGCCCGACAATTTTATGAACATTTCCGAGTAATCAGACAGGCGCAGCAGCCCCTGAAATGATTTCTCCCCGACTCCTCTCGACGGGTCGGGCCTTCCGCAATGATCGACAAGAATCTTTGCTCGGGACTTGAGGAGCAGCGGAGCCGCCTCCATTAGCTTGTCCGGAGAACATTGTATGTCCACAAACATACCGAGTTCGTTCATCATGGACAACAGACGGCCGGCTTGTGTATGAGCTAAACCCCGCTCATCGAAGTCAACAAGATTGAAACGCAGACCGACCACGCCCTGTTCCTGCAGGTCCGCGAGTTCCTCCAGCGTGCACCCGGGCTCGGCAGCACCAATGCCCATCAGGGAACCGCTGGACTTCTCTATTGCATCGAGAAGTGCACGGTTATCGTACCCATAGCCGCTCGGTTGCACAGCCAGACCGGCTCGGACGCCATGCAGTTTGAAGGTTTCAGACATTTCAGCGAACGTCCCCGATTCGTCCGAACGGGGATGGTAGCCCATACCTTTTGCCAGAGGAAACCGCCGTAAGTCGATGATATGAAAATGGCAGTCGATTTTTTCAATAACCGCTGCCGAATGCGTACTCATGATTCTTTGAACCGTTAACTCTCAGCCGCTCAATTGAGTGTTGTTGGAAATCACTTTTGTCGTTACCGGGTCGAACAGACGGGCGACTCCCATGTCGATCGACAGCGGCATGGTGTCTCCGATGTTCGCCCTGGTATATCGATCAGCTTTCACAAACACCTTGGTGTCCACCCCTTCCAACTCGAAAATAATGATCGTTTCCGCCCCGAGTGCTTCGACAGCAGTTACGGTCATCGTTACCGCAGCATTCGCCCCGCGCTTCATGTCCTGACCCGACAGAAAGATATCCTCGGGCCTGATGCCGAAAATGATTTTTCCGGACTTCCCCTGCAAATACGATATCCACGCTTCAGGGAGTTCAATGCACTGGGTGCCGATATCAAGTTTGAACGCACCGTCAGCGCCCGATTTCAGTTCCGCTTCGATCAAATTCATCGGCGGGCTGCCGAGAAACCCTGCCACGAACGTGTTGACCGGTTTCCGATACACCTCCATCGGCGGGCCGATCTGCACCAGCTTGCCGTCGTTGATGATGCAGATTCTCGTTCCCATGGTCATCGCTTCGACCTGGTCGTGGGTTACGTAAATCGTTGTGGCACCCAGGCGATTATGCAAGTTAACAAGTTCGTTTCGAGTCGATACACGCAATGATGCGTCGAGGTTTGACAGCGGTTCATCAAACAGAAAGACCTTTGGATCACGCACGATCGCACGGCCGACCGCTACCCGCTGCCGCTGCCCTCCAGACAGCGCATGGGGTTTCCGATCGAGATACGGTGTCAGCCCAAGCGATTCTGCAACCTGCTCTATGCGGCGGTTTATGTCGCTTCTGGATATGCCTCTGCGGCGAAGCCCAAACGCCAGGTTGTCCCTGACCTTCATGTGCGGATACAGCGCATACGATTGGAACACCATCGCGATGTCACGGTCCTTGGCTGGGACGCTGTTCATCCGTTCGCCGTCTATGCGCAGATCCCCGCCGGAGATCGTCTCGAGCCCTGCTATCATACGCAGAACCGTCGATTTTCCACAACCGGACGGGCCAAGCAGGACCATGAATTCACCGTCCCGGACCTCGAAGGAGATGTCCTTTACCGCCGGCTCTCTCGAGTTCTCGTAGACCTTGGTTATGCCGTCAAGGGTAACAAATGCCATTGAGTATCTCCGATAGTACGATCTCCAAACGACCGTTATTTGATGGCGCCCGCGGTCATACCCTGGATCAACCGTTCAGAAAAAAACACGTAGATGATCACCACCGGGATGATCGCGATCATCAATCCGGTAGAGATCATGCCGATATCCTCAAGTTGGTCCCCCATGAACTTCTGTATTCCGAGCGGCAGCGTCCGCTTCGACTCATCGGTAATCAGTACCACAGCATAGAGGAATTCATTCCACAGGAGAATGGTGTTGAGAATAATGGTCGTCGAAAGCGCCGGCAGCGCCACCGGCATGCTGACTTTCCAGAAAATCTGCCATTCCGAATATCCGTCCATGCGCGCCGCATCGTAGAGATCGGCCGGTATACGGGCAAAAAAACTCTCGAGAATGTACACGGTGATCGGCAGCTGAAAGGCGACGTATGAAAGCATCAGACCCACGAGAGAGTTATAGAGACCGTACTCGACAAGGATCTGGAAAAGAGCGATGATCGTAATCTGAGGCGGGAAGATGATGGTGCTGAAAATGGTGAAGTAGAGCACCTTTCTCAAAGGGAATCGGTAGCGGGCAAAGCAGTGCGCGGCCATGCCGCCGACCAGGGTAATGATTGCCACCGCCGACAGCACGACTTTGACGCTGTTGGCAAAATAGACGCTGTAATTGGAGTTGACCCATGCCTCGGAAAATTTCCACAGATGCAGGGTTTCCGGTAGGGCGTAGGGGTTATGGGCAATCTCGGTCGTCGTCCTCAGCGACATCAGCGCGACCCAGAACAGCGGCCCCGCAGTATAGGCGGTATATATAGTCAGGACGAATATCAGTAACACATGTTTCCAGCTTCTGGAGAACGAGGCCATGGTCAATACTCCAACTTGTCCCGCTGGCGGAAGATGAAGGTGAGGAGAAGAACCCCAGCAAGTACGATGACAAACCAGACACTCGCGATTGAACACGGGTAACCGAGATCGAACGAGTTCCACTCAAACGCCCGTTTATACACGTAGGTTGACACCGTTTCGGTCGACCACAGCGGTCCCCCTTTAGTCATGATCCAGACCAGGTCGAATATCTTCATCTTGCCGACGAACGACAGGACGATCAGATTAAGGATGGTCGGCCTGATCATCGGTATGATCACGAACCACAGCTTTTTCGGCCAATTGCAGTTATCAAGCTCCGAAGCCTCGAGCACTTCCGACGGCAGCGAGTGCAACGCCGCAAGCAGCACAACCATGTTGAACCCGGTCCACATCCAGGTAGTCACGAGAATCAGCGCCGGCAGCGCAATCGACGGGTCGCCGAGCCAGCTCATAGCCAGATTTTCGAGGCCGATTGCCCGCAGGATCACGTTCAAGGCTCCCCAGTCGTAATTAAAAATCCACATCCAGATGATGCCGACGACGACGAAGGACATCAGCACCGGCGTGAACCAGACGATCCTGAAGAATCGGGCGCCGGGAATTCTGGCATACAGGGCCAGGGCCAGGAGGATCGCAAAGAATTGCTCGAAAAACGGGGCCGTCAGTGCCCAGGTGAGGGTGTTCTTGACCGAGCCCCAGAAATATTTGTCGTTATAGAGCGTGACATAATTCTGCAGGCCGAGAAACTCATTAGGATGACCCGGCAGGACTTCATGAAAGCTGTTGTAGATCGTCCGCACGACCGGGTAAGCGGTAAATGCGACGTAGATCGTCAACGCCGGTACGAGAAATGTGACGATTGCACCGAGGGGTTGCGACAGATCTTTCTGCTTGTTCATACCGGTGCGCACACGTACTAATTATTCGTCAGATGTGAAGGATAGAGGTGCCGGTGCCGTCCATATACGGTTTTCATCTTCAGAAAATCTGGACGGCACCGGGCATCATATCATTATTTTCGAGTCGCGTTCATTTTTTCGATTACTTCGTCAACACTTAGCAGTCCAGCCGGAAATGCCTGGTTGACCACCTGTGTGAACACCTCATTCGCCTCGCCGGTCATCACGCCCATCGGAAGTGCATCGTAGAACGTGCACATCCCGTCGATTTCGGAGAGTTCTTTAAAATATGCCGCATTGGGCCCCTGGATTTTGCTCGGATCCGCCTTGATGCCGGTCTGAACGAGAGCCACGTCGAGCCATTCATTGGCCATCTCAGGGGTCGCGAATGAGTTCAGGAACTTGGCCGCCAGTTCAGCATTTTTAGAAGCGGCGTTCACCACATAACTGCCGCCGACCGTAATCGATTTGCAGTTCGGGCAGGCTGCCCCGTCAAGTGCCGGAAACATCATCACTCCCAACTCGAACCCCTCGGGCTGGCCTCCCTTGTCGGGGGGGTTGAAGGCACGGGACGGATAGAAGCTCCCCATCAGAAACATCAATGCGCCCGGCTTGGTGTGGAAATAGAAGTGGGACTCACCGAGCTTAAGGGTGGAGAAACTGCTCGGCAGAGCCTGTGCGTCGACCAGGGTCTTGACGAACTCGAGCGCCTTGCGGACGCGATCATCACCCCAATCCAGCTGACCTTTGAGCAGTTTGTCGTAATCCTCGATTCCAAGAGTTTGGATCAATGCCTCGTGGGTGAGAAAAGCTCCCGGATACGGTCGGTCGCCGACACCGAGGGCAATGGGGGTCAAACCTTTTGCCGCCGACGCTTTGACCAGGTCAACGAACTCAGTCTGGCCCAGTTGCTTGTTGGCAGGCAAGGTCACACCTAAATCCGCCAGAGCTTTCTTGTTGTAGTACATTTCAACGGTCCAGGCCTCCAGCGGAAGTCCGTAGACCCCCCCTTTATAACTCCAGGAATCCTTGGCCCAGCCTTCAACCTTGTCCCAGGAGATCGCGTCCGAAAGATCGTAGAGCAACTTGTTTTCCAGGTATTCGACCTGATTTGGCTCGGCGTAGAATATATCGGGAGCCTGCCCGGCCCGCAGCGCGGTCTTTAAAGCGGCATACAGCGCCTGCTTCTCGTACCAGGTAACCTCTATTTTTACTCCCGGATTGGCGCTCTCGAAGGCGCGTGCAGCTCCTTCCACGAAACTGCGTTTGCTCTCGTGATCCGCCCAGTGACTCCACAGGGTCAATACCGTTTCCGCCTTTCCCGGTGAACCGGTGAATGCCATAGCCATTACCGCGAGCAACAATGTTTTCATCAGCCTGATTGTGGTTTTCATCATCTGCCTCCTCTATGAAGATTATTCAGACCAAGCGCGTTACGTACCGAATTTTGGATGTCCTGGTAATTCTACTGAGCTGTGCTGTTGTTCCTCCTGTCTCTAGTGGTTCAGCTTCACTTCATTTTCCAGGGGCTCCCCCCTGAAAAACCGTTCTAGATTCGCAAATAATGCGCGCATCTTGCCTTTGAGCGCATCAATCGTTCCCGCGGAAATATGCGGAGTCATAACGATGTTTTCGAGCGCGCAGAGCGGGCTGTTCGGATCCACCGGTTCGGTTTCGAACACATCGAGACCGGCGGCCAGTATCCGGCCGCTGCTCAACGCGTCGACCAGGGCCGCTTCATTTACGATCGGCCCACGCGCCGTGTTGACGAGGATTACCGTCGGCTTCATCATCGCAAACTGCTCATAGCTGATCATATGACGCGTTTCATCAGTCAGCGGTGTATGAATCGAGATGATATCGCATTGAGTCAGCAGCTCCTCAAGATCCCCAGGCCGCACATCCAGTTCCGCATCACGCCTGGGATCATGGGATGCATAAGGGTCATGGTACATTCCAGTGGCCCCGAAGGCTTTGAAGCGCCGAGCTGTCGCCTGGCCGATTTGCCCGAAACCGATATAGCCGACCACCTTGCCGCATATCTCCACCGATACAGGTCTCAGGCTATTGATATGCCACCGTCCCCGGCGCAGTTCGGAATCGGCGAAAGATAGCCGCTTCGCTGCGGCTAATGCCAGCAAGAGGGCGTGCTCCGCCACCCCTGTTGTGGTCCCTGCCGGAGTGAGGGCGAGGCGGATGCCGCGCTTGACCAAACTGCGCGTATCGACGGTATCGTGATAGCCAACACCTTGATGATGAACCAGCCGAAGCTTTCCAGCTGCCTCGATCACTGAGGTGTCAATCGGTTTGGCTGCAACGATTGCCACTTCGCAGTCGCCTATTTTTCTGCGCCGTTCTCCGTCCTCGTCCGTCTCGAGCGTGACCAGTTCGAAACCTTCGGGCATCACTTCCCGAATCAGACCATACATCTCCTCGGTGCCAAGGCTGTTATAAAATATCTTCGGCATGGCGCGAATCCCTTTCAGGCGATGTAGTCGATGACGAGGTTTGATTTCGCCGACGCCACCCAGTCGGGGATGGTTTTTCCCGCTTTCACCGCAGCCTCCATGGATGCTTCCTTGGCGATAACCGTGCCCAGTTCTCTGACCACGCCGTCGACCCGGTCTTTCTTCACGACGACCACGCCGTCCCGATCGCCGCAGGCGATATCGCCCGAAGCGACCGACATGCCGCCGATGACGATGGGAAGTCCGATTGTTCCCGGGCCGTTTTTCTGCGGGGAGTTGCTGGAAATACCGAGGGCAAACACCGGTATGCCGACCGCCTCCAGCCCCACTAAGTCCCTAACCACGCCGTCGGTGACGATACCAGCAACCCCGGCATTTTTCGCCATACCGACGAACAGGTCGCCGACCACCGAGGAAAGCTCGTACCCGCCGGTGGCAATCATCATCACATCACCCGCCTGCACGTAATCGAGGGCGACCCATGCGGCAAGGTTGTCGCGTGGTCCAGCATCTATCGTTATCACCGGCCCCGAAAAAGCGTGCGCAGTCGTAATTGGTTTGATTCGGTAGTCGAGTGCGCCAACCCTGCCCTGCGCGTCGATGATGTTTCCGATGGGCAGTCCAGAGAATTTCTCATATGCTGATGGTGACAGCCGATCGAAGTCTTTTTTAATGGTGAGAACAGCGGCTTGGGCGGCCATAGGAAGAGCCCTCCATTTGCTAGTTAGAATTGGTTAAAACCCTAAAATAACTACCAGCCCGAAAAAATACGGGCTTTCAGTCTGTTGCCGTGTAGAGGAGCGTGTTGCTTAATCTATAGATCAATAACAAAAAAATTGCCAATAAAATTATTAATAATTATTTTAGATAATAATATCAGACGTATATCTAAAAATAAAGAATTCTACCACCTATGCTATCCGGTGAAAATCGATTTGATCCTTTCCGCGACGGCCCCGGCGAACAGGGTGTGCTGATCAGCCTCCCAGTGAACACCGTCTATGTCACTGCTGGTGACAATCGACCCGGCATCCATGAAAGGGCAGTTTATGAATTCAGCGATTAGCCCAATCTGGTGGCCCAGGTCTTTGGACTTCTCAGGTGCATCGCCATAAACACCGGCGAGAAGGCTTAGCTTGCCCAGCGGCGGAGGAGCGACCGCCAGTACATTCGGAGCGCTGCCGCCAGGCCCGGCCCCGCTGCTTCTTACCTTCGCGACCAGCGCTTTAACCCCCTGAGCCGCATCTGCGGCGGTCAGGTCGAAGTGTGCCTTCAGATCATTGGTGCCGAGCATGATAATGACGAGGTCCAGTTCGGCGTGCGACTCGAGGCAGGGGGGAAGATACATCATGCCGTTCTTATGATCCCCAAACGGATCGTCCCAAACCGTGGTGCGGCCATTGAGGCCTTCTTCGATAATCTCGTGCTGCTCACCGAGGAGGGTGTCGAGTACCCCGGTCCAGCGAGTATCTTTCGGGAAACGGGTGAAAGGCGAGTCCGGCCTGAACCCCCAGGTGTTTGAATCCCCATAGCACAAAATGCGTGTCATCATTTACCCCTGCTGTATCTTTATGAGTATGTCACCGTCACCGATCACCAAACCGCTACCCGTGTCGCCGGGTCTTCACTGAAGTGACACCGCTGACCAAAGGTCGATGAGAACCGCATCAGATCAGCCCAAAAAATTCCAGGTTCGCCTGCGCCTGGCCTTTGAGGGCCTCATACCCGACCTGGGTGTCACACCCCTTTGCCCGGGCTGCGAGCAAAAACCGGGTGACGTCGGGCTTCATGATCATTTCGGTGACCAGCTGGCCGGGATCGATCCGTTCGGGATTCAGCGGATACGGGTCATCCGCGCGCATGCCGACCGGTGTCGCATTGGCCACGATATCGAACCCCTCGGGATCGGGCGAACCAGTCTCCACCGCGACCCCGGGGTAGTACTCGGCCACCCCGGCAGCGACCTTCTCCGCCTTTTCAGGCACGATGTCACAGATCAGCAGCCGTGATGCGCCAGCCTCTGCAAGGGCGAAGGCCATCGAGCTGCCCGCACCTCCCGCCCCGATCAGCAGAACCGATTTGCCTTCCGGGGACCGGCTGTTGGCACGCAGGCCGTTGACATAGCCGACGCCGTCAAAAATGTCTCCGACCCAGCGGCCGTCATCCTCGCAGCGGATCGAGTTGACCGCGCCGACCATCCGGGCCCGGCGGGAAAGCTCGTCCACCACCTTCAGAAAACCGGGTTTGTGGGGAATGGTCGGGATGATCCCCCCGAGGTTCTTGAATACCCGCAGCCCGCTAATGGCTGCCTCCGCATCGCCGGCGGTAAAATGCAGCGGAATGAACACCACGTCGAGCCCCCGGTCCGAGGCCAGCCTGTTGTAGAGTTCGGTGGAGCGCACCTGCCTGATCGGATCCCCGGCAACCACGTAAAAACGGGTCTCCCCGGTAATGTTGAGTGCTGCTGTCAGTTCGTTTCGCATCGTCGCTCGCTCTTTCGCTTAGCCTGAATAGCTCAAACGTATAAACCGTGTCGGTGGCAATTTTTTTGGCAACGCTCCCTGCCTCCGTCCCGGCTCATGTCGACGGATTCACCGGAACTCCTTTTGACTGTACCTGGCCACGGCATCCATGTCCAGCGTCAGTCCCAGACCGGGCGCGTCGGGAATGGGCAGCATGCCGTCCGTGTCCAGTTTCCAGCCCCCCGCCGCGATTTCATCGACATAGGGTGAGCCGGTGAGGTATTCGACCAGGTCGGTGTCGGCAAAGGCGGAGGCGAGCTGCAGATCGGCAGCCAGGCCGACTGCGGTATTCCATCCGTGAGGGATGAAGCGCACGCCGTGTTCCTGGGCCATCCAGGCGATGCGGCGCTCCTCGCTGATGCCGCCGACCTTGGTGACGTCGGGCTGGACGATGTCGAAGGCGCCGGCCTGCAGCCAGGGCTGAAACGACTGGCGTCTGGTTAAAACCTCTCCGCCGGCAATCGGCAGCGGAGCGTTGCGCCGCAACAGCACGTAGTCCTCCAGGGCATCCGGTTGCAACGGTTCCTCAAACCAGGCGACATCGTAATCGGCGAGCATCCGCGCGGTCCGCAACGCCCATTTATAGCCGTTGGTCCAGAACGCGTCGCTGCCCCCGGCATCAACCATCAGAAGCGCATCCGGGCCGATCGCGTCCCGTGCCGCTGCGACGATCTCTTCGTCCAGATCGTGACTCCGGCGGCCAAACGGCCCCCAGCCGATCTTGAAGGCCCGGAAGCCCTGCTCCTTCAACTGCAGCAGATACTCGGCCAGGGCGGCCGGAGCATCCATTAGTATCGATGCGTACGGTCTGACCCGGTCGCGGTAGCGCCCGCCCAGCAGACGCCCGACGGGCTGGCCGGTGGCTTTGCCCAGAAGGTCCCACAGGGCGATGTCGATACCGCTGATGGTATGGGTCATCGCCCCGCCCCTGCCGAGCCAGAAGGTGTTCTGGTGCAGTTTCTCGCTGACTCGTTCCGGCTCGAGGGCGGTTTCTCCGGCATACAGCGGCTCCAGTACCGCCAGCGCACTCCTGACCAGTCCGTCATTGGTGAAGACACTCCCCAGGCCGGTCACACCCTCATCGGTGGCGACGATGATCAGCGTGTGCACGCAGTCGTCCTGTTCCAGTTCATCGCTCCACCCGCCCTCCGGCGTCGCCCCGCGCAGGCCGATGGCCCGAATTTCCCTGATCTTCATATGCCTTCTCCTGTTTTATTGTTCAGGCACCTCGAGCGCTGCTGCGATCTTTTACCGGGCGGCTCACTTGTCGACGGCTCACACCCGTCTATGACAGATCCAAGCAGGATGGTCTTGGGCTGAAGGATCATGGAGCTTCACATCCCTTTTCGCCAGCTGGAAAATTGACCCCGCACCGGCTCTTTCCGCCACCCAGCCCGCTCGTCCGAAACTCGAGGAACATAAAAGAAACCGTAAAGTCCGAAGGCCTGCCTGAATTCGGTCTCAGGAGCAGCTGCTATTCCATCTCGAGTTCCGCTAAGCCAGCAAAATAATCCAGAGACTCGGGGTTTCTCAGGGCATCCTTGTTCTTCACCTCCTGGCCGTGAATGGTCTTTTTGACCGCCAGTTCGACTTTTTTCATATTCAGGGTGTAAGGGATATCCGGCACCGCGATAATTTTTGCCGGAACATGCCTCGGCGAGGCATGTTCGCGGATGGTCCTGCGGATCCGCTCCTTGAGTTCATCGGTCAGGGAAAACGTTGAAGCCATTTTGACGAACAGGATGACCCGCACGTCATTGTTCCAGTTTTGACCGACCACAACACTGTCGTCGATCTCCTCGAGCTGCTCCACCCTCCGATAGATCTCCGCGGTGCCGATGCGGACCCCTCCCGGGTTCAAAGTGGCATCGGAGCGTCCCTGGATCACCACACCGCCGTGTCCGGTGATAACGATGAAGTCGCCATGTCTCCAGACACCCGGGAAAACATCGAAGTAGGCGTCGTGATAGGTGCTGCCGTCCGGATCGTTCCAGAAATAAATCGGCATCGACGGGAACGGGGCGGTGCAGACCAACTCGCCCTCCTCTCCCCACACGGGTTTGCCCTCGTCGTTATAAGCGAATACCTTCATCGCCAGTCCCCGGCACTGGAGTTCGCCTTCATAGACCGGTCCCATGGGGTTGCCCAGCGCAAAACAGCCGTTCAGATCGGTACCGCCGGCAATCGATGCGAGCTGGATATCGTCCTTGATTGAATCGTAGACGAAGTTGAATCCCTCTATGGACAGAGGGCTGCCGGTCGAAAGCAGGGCCCTGAGTGAAGACAGCGCAAACCGGCCTTTGGGCTCAAAGCCGCTTTGCTGAAGCGCCGCCAGATAGCCGGCGCTGGTCCCGAACACCGTGATCTTCTCATCCTCTGCCATCTGCCAGAGCGCCCCCGCAGAGGGATGAAACGGGTTGCCGTCGTACAGCACCAGGGTCGACCCGACGGCCAGGGAGCTGACCAGCCAGTTCCACATCATCCACCCGCAGGTGGTATAGTAGAAGATGGTGTCGTCTCGCTTTAAATCGGTGTGCAGCATCAGTTCCTTGAGATGATGGAGCAGAATGCCGCCAACGCTCTGCACCATGCATTTGGGCTGCCCGGTGGTTCCCGACGAATACATGATATAAAGCGGATGCTCGAAGGGTACCTGAACGAAATCGATCTCCGGGGTTTCATCGCAGCATATGAAATCGTCGTAGTGAACCGCCTCGGGGATGGAGCCGATCTCCGGTCGATCCTGGGTATACGGGACAACCACGAGCCTTTCTAGCGAAGGGATCTGCCGGACGATCTCGCCGATTTTCGCCAGCGAATCAAATGATCGCCCTTTAAAGAAGTATCCATCCGCGGTGAATATCACTTTGGGCTGAATCTGCCCGAAACGATCGAGTACCCCCTTGACGCCGAAATCGGGCGAACAGGACGACCATACCGCTCCCAGTGAGGTTGTGGCAAGCATCGCGATGACACTTTCCGGCATGTTCGGAACGAAGCCGACCACCCGGTCTCCTTCCCGGACTCCTCCATCCTTCAGCGCCTTGGCAACCGCCGCCACTTCATTGTAGAGCTGGGCGTAGGTGAAGGTTCGTCTGATTTTGTCCTCCCCGCGAAAGACAAGGGCCGGGCGGTCATCTCGATAACGAAGCAGATTTTCGGCAAAATTCAGTTTTGCCCCCCCGAACCATCGTGCCCCCGGCATTTTGCCGACATCATCAATGATGCGTTCAGCGGGGGCAGAGGCGATTATCGAGCCGAACTCCCACATCTGCCGCCAGAATTCGGGGATGTTGCCGATCGACCACTGGTAGAGATCGTCATATCCAGCGAGAGACGTCCCGTATTGGCGGTTGATCATGGTCATGAAACGGAACATGTTCGATGATTTTATCCGGTCCTCAGACGGCTGCCAGAGAAGTCTGCCCATGTTCGATGCCTCCTTCCGTTAGATAATGAGGGCTGCCTTGGAAATTGGTCGTGTGACCGACACGCTGCCTGACCTATGACAATCAAGGCCGGGTGCAGGAGATGCTTATACCCTGTCGAGGGCAACCGCCATGCCCTGACCGCCCCCGATGCACAGCGATGCCAGTCCGAGCTCGCCGCCTTCACGCAGCATCGTGTGAACCAGGGTGACCAGCAGGCGTGCACCGGAGCAGCCGATGGGATGGCCGATGGAAATCCCGCTTCCCAGCGTATTGGTCTTTTCCAGACTGCAGTTCAGTTCACGGATACAGCCGATCGCCTGGGCGGCGAACGCCTCGTTCAGCTCGATGGCGCTGAAGTCCTCGATTGTCAGCTTCTCCTGCCGCAGAATTGTGCGAACCGCAGGAACCGGACCGAGCCCCATGTAGGCGGGGTCGACACCGACGGACGCCGAGGCCCGAATTCTGGCCAGCGGCTTCAGCCCCATCTCCGCCGCCCTGGTGTCGGACATCAGCAGCAGCACCGCCGCCCCGTCGTTGATTCCGGACGCGTTGCCGGCGGTGACCGTGCCTTCTTTCTTGAAGGCAGGTCGCAGTTTTGCCATTTTTTCGACGCTGGTATCCATCGGCCGTTCATCGGTGTCGAAGATGACCGGATCACCCTTTCGCTGCGGGATGATTACCGGCACGATCTCAGGCTTGAACTTCCCCTGGCTGATTGCATCCCGGGCCCGCTGATGGCTGAGCGCTCCGAGTTCATCCTGCTCGGCGCGGGAGATCTGATAGCGTTCTGCGATGTTCTCAGCGGTAATCCCCATATGATATCCGTAGAAGATCTCATAGAGTCCGTCGAACACCACCAGATCGGTCAGTTCCGCATCTCCCATCCGCGCCCCCCATCGGGCTTTGTTCATGGCATAGGGGATTCTGCTCATGTTCTCCATGCCGCCGGCCAGAACCACGTCGGCATCGCCGACACGAATGGCCTGGGCTGCCAGCGTCAGCGCCTTCATGCCGGAAGCGCACACCTTGTTGACCGTAAAGGCGGGCGTCTCCTTGGGCAGACCGGCATACATCATCGCCTGCCTGGCCACATTCTGACCCTGGGCGGCGCCGACCACATTACCCATGATCACCTCATCTACCGTCACCGGCTGGAAGGACGGATCGTAATCGTGCGCCTTTCGCTCGAGCTCGATCGTGGCATCAGCCTTGAGGCTGTCCGGCGCGACCTGTATCTGCCGTTCCGATGCCTCCGGCCTCAGCTGGATTTTTTTGAGGGTTTCCTTCAGGACACGTGCGCCCAGATCGACGACCGGGACGTCCTGCAGGCTGCCGCCGAAATTACCGACGGCCGTGCGACATGCTGATACGATGACCACATCTCTCATGTTGATCTCCTTGGTCAGGTAGAATGGCAGTAGCTCCCAGATAGTACGTCTGAAAACCACTTTTGTCCCATAAATTGATGAAGAAGTAAAGGGTCGGATTACTTCCGGTGCACCGCACGGTTGCCGGAACCGCAGGCTAACAGGAGAATTCGAGAAGCGATGGGATGGTTTCGATCGGTCAGAGCAGCGCAGAGATGCTCACTTCATCTTTCGGGCGACGATTTCCTTGAACTCCTCATCGGTCAGCAGGGATTTTTTTTCTGCGCCCATGGCCTTGACTTCCGCCAGTATGTCTGAAACCTGCTGATCGCTGAGCGGTCCGATGCCGAATTTCTCGAGCTGGTAGGTGATCGACGCCTTACCGCTTTTTTTGCCCAGCACCACCTCGCCGTGACGGCCGAAGAACTGCGGCGCCGTGGCGAACATCGCCAGCGGCTGCTTCATCACCATATCGACGCCGATGCCCGACTCCCGGGTGTAGTTGCCCCTGCCGATGATCGGTTTGTTGACGGCGGGCTTCACCCCGGAGAGTTCTTCCGCCAGGGAGCAGAGCGACAGGATCTGATCGAATTTATAACCGGTCCGATAGCCCAGCAGGATCTCCAGGCCCACCATCAGTTCCTCGAGGGCGGCGTTGCCGGTTCTCTCCCCCAGTCCGCTGATGCACGAGTGAACCACCTCCGCCCCCGCAGTCACTGCGGCAAGCTCAGTCGCCACGCCCATGCCGAAATCGTTGTGGGTGTGGATCTCGACCGGCAGGCCGGTGAGCGCCTTGACTTTTCTGACCAGGTACTTGATCGCCTCGGGCAGCGCACAGCCCATCGTATCGACCACCCCGATCGAGTCGGGCGGGGATTCCTTCATGATCCCGGTGAGCAGGTTGGTCAGATCCTCGTCCCGGGCCCGCGTCGTGTCATAGGGGAAATAGACCGCGTACAAACCTTTTTCGCGGGCGTAGTTGATGCAGTCGATGGATTTGCGGAAGACATCCTCCCAGGTCCAGCCGAACTGATACTTGAGCTTAGGATAACCGATCGGTATCTCGATGATCACCCCGTCGGCGCCGCAGTCTATGGCCTTGTCGATATCGACCGGAAGCGCCCGCGCAAAGGTGAAGATCTTGGCCTTGAGCCCCAGCTTGCTGATCGCCTTGATCGCCTCGAAATCTTCCTGGGACACGGCCGGCATGCCCGCCTCGATACGTTCGACGCCGACTTCGTCGAGTTTCTGGGCGATCCGCACCTTGTCGTCTTTCCTGAACACCACCCCGGGGGTCTGCTCCCCGTCTCTGAGCGTGGCATCGTGAATCTGAACCGTCTCCGGCAGGTCGAACCGGGAGGTCACCTGCTCGTGAAAGTTGTACGGGCTGACCCACCACTTGTTGTCCTGCAGATATGTGTTTTCCATTCAGGTATCTCCTTAAATCCCCTACCCTCTGTCGAGGCTGCTGTTGCCGGTTAATGGCGAGCGGCGGCGTAATATTCGAATCTGCGTTCGAGCACGCCGAGCCCCTCGGCGATCAGAAAGGCGAAGAAGAACAGAAAGAACAGCAGCGCCCACATGTGCTCCATTAGAAAGTTTGCCGAATAGAGTTCGAACAGCCGCCCGAACCCGACCACCGATACCAGGAGCTGTCCGATGATGACCCCTTTTACCGAGCGGATACAGCCCAAGCGGATTCCGGCAAGAATTTCGGGCAGCGCCGCCCACACGTAAATCTTGGTAAACGCCTGCCAGTGGCTGGCCTGAAACGATTTCGCCATATCCACCAGCGAAGGGGTGATATTTTTTACCCCGGCCCGGGCATCAAGCACGATGATCCAGATCGCAAACAGCACGGTGGTAAGGATGATTGTCTTCATCCCGAAACCGAACAGGGTCATCAAAACCGGTACCAGGGCGGTCAGCGGAGCGCTGAGAAACATGTTCACCCAGGGCAGCAGCATGCGGTCAGCAACAATCGAGCGCCCCATCAACACCCCGATGGGTATGCCCAGCACGATGGCGATTCCGGTCCCGAGCAGAAAACACTCCGCGGTTATCAGAAAAGCCTTGAAGAAGGTTTGGGTGGGAATGATCTCGACCATCCTCATGATGATGCTGCTGAACGGCGGCAACAGGATCGACACATCCAGCTGACCGGCAATCTCCCACAGAATCGCCCAGAAGATCAGCGAGGCCATCATCGGAATCTTTATGCCAAACAGTTTCATGGTTTCACCTTACTCCCTATTCAACATAGGTCCGCAATCCCTTCCAGATGCGCTCGACGATGTCGAGGTAGACCGGGTCCCGCCTGATGGCGTCCGGAGATATGTCGCGGTCGATATCGGGCCTGATGATTTCGGAAACACGGCTCGGCCGCGGCAGCAGCAGGGCGATGCTGTGGGACACGTACACCGCCTCTTCGATCGAGTGGGTAACGAAAATGAAGGTCTTTCCCTCGTGTTTGATGACATCCAGCAGATCTTCCTGAAATTTTCTCCGGGTCTGCTCGTCGACGGCCGAAAAGGGTTCATCCATCAGCAGGACCTCGGCGTCCACGGCAAGCGCCCGGGCCAGGCCGACCCGCTGGCGCATACCGCCGGAAAGTTCATGCGGGTAGAGTTTCTCGCACCCTTTCAAGCCAACGGCTTCAATGTATTTCTCGGCGATTGCATGGCGCTCCGATTTGGCAACGCCTCTCAGCTCGAGACCGAAAGCCGCGTTGCGCAGAACCGTTGCCCACGGCATCAGCGCAAAATCCTGAAACACGAAGGCCCGCTCCTCGCCGGGACCGGTCACTTCGACACCGTTCACGGTGACCCTTCCGGAAGTGGCCGGAAGCAGGCCGGCGATGATCTTCAGTAAGGTGGTCTTGCCGCAGCCGGATGGCCCTAGCAGCGAGGTCAGTTCTCCCTTGGGGAATTGAATGGTCATGTCGTTGAGTGCTTCAACTCCGCCCGGGTATATCTTTGATACCTTTTCTACCTCTACTGCGATGGACGAAGCTGCTCTGGAAACCGCCGCCGAAGAATTGCTCATTGAGTTACCCTCTTGTCAGGCCTGAAAAACAGGTATTCAGTACGTTCTAAAATTTCGATGAAAATAACGGCGAACACCATGATCGAGAAAATCGCGGCGTACATCTTTTCGTACTCGGCTATCGACTGATTGTAGGTGATCAGGTCCCCGATTCCGGTCGGTGTGATCAGGAGTTCCGCCAGGATCGCGCCGATGAAGCCCATCGCGGCCCCCAGCCTCAATCCCGCATAGATGACCGGACTGGCCGACGGGATAATGATCTTCATGATGATCTGCCGGCGACTGCCCAGGTAGGACTCACCCATCTCGATCATCGACACCGGGGTATGGCGGACGGCGGTATAGGCATTCAAGACGATCACCGGCACCGACATAATGCAGACGGTGATAATTTTGGACGTCAGCCCGATGCCGTATGCAAACGTGAGCAGGGGGATCAGCGCTGCCAGCGGTGCCGATTGCAGGACGATGAAGACCGGGGCCCCGAACCACTCGGCCTTGTGATTGAGCCCCATGAACACGCCGCAGGCAATGCCCAGAATCGATGAGATCACCAGCCCGATCAACAGCGGCTGAAAGGTCGCCGGGTAGACGGCCGCCATGGACCCGTCCGCAATCATCGAGCCGAGCGCCGACATGGTCTCGAGAAAGGTCGGAAAGGCGGGGCTGATAGGCACACGCCCGAGATACTCCCAGATGCCGAACACGATGGCAAACGAGAGAACTCTCAGCGTCAATGAATGAGTGAATAAGGACCGCATGAATACTCCCTCAAGCGCTTTATATACCCGAACTCATGATCTGGCCGCCGGGCAACGCGCAGATCGTCGCCCGGCGGCCAGGTTTTATCGAGTTTTCTTTAAGTTACTTAACGCCCAGTTTGGCTTTTGCCGCATCGAGCGGTTCCAGGTACCAATAGTCCTCGACTTTGAGCTCGGAAGCGGGTCCTTCCATCTGGCCGGCCGCAACGTAGAAATCAAAATCGGCCTTGGCCGCTTCCACGCCGCCACCATTGGGATCGTAAAGGCCGCCGTCGACTGCTTCCTTGTAATAGGCATCAACACCATCGAGCAGTTCCTTGGGCAGATCGGACAACAGATTTCTGGCTTTGCGCTCTTTGTCTATGATGGTCGGATCCGCGGTCATCTCCTGCCAGGTCCTGAGCAGTTCTTCGACCAGGATCGCCACGCTTTCCTTGTTTTCCTTCAGCCAGCCGATCTCGGCGAAGAGGACTTCGTCGCTTGCCGGATCATCGACTCCGGGCAGGACGTGAAACCGGTCACCGGCTTTTTCCATCAGGATGTTCTTGTTCGACAGGTCGACAATCGTCGCATCGATCTGGCCTTTCATCATGGCGATAATTCGGTTCTCGGAGCCGGGAACGTAACTGCGCTGGCCCAGGGTTATCCCCTCGCGCTTGATGATGATGTCGCCGATCGCCTCGGTTCCCGTTCCCCGGGCATGAAAGGTGAACGGTTCACCGTCGAGATCCTTCCAGGTTTTGTATTTATTGGCGACCACGGGGAAAAAGACCAGTCTGCTCAACTGGAAAAAGTTGCGGATCGGCACCTTGCTTTTCTGGATAATCGCGTACGGTGTTCCCACCGCGATATCCATCTGCCCGCCCATCAGTGCCTGGATTGCAAGCTGCTCCTGGGCAAACGCCGTCAGCTCATAGTCCAGTCCGCGATCCTTGGCACGATCGAGAGCCACGAGAAAGCACAGGGTCTCGACCGAAGCAACATCGCCCAGGGCGATTCTCACCTTACCGGCAGCCTGAGCCTGGATACCAACGCACAGAACTGCCAGCAAAGCCGTCAACACGATTGTCATTTTTTTTACACGATCTCTCATTTCGTCTCCTCCCACTGAGTTAGGAATTTTGGGGTCCCTTCTACCATTGGCTGGGAAGGGCTCTTGCACTGCGGTTGTACCTGTCCTCCTTCTGTCTGATTTCTGCTTGTTTGCGGATCGCTTCAGATATCGAACAGACAGATAGACAACATCGATACCTGAAGCCCTGAAGACTCCTGTCACGCATTAAAAAGTCCCAGGATACTTGCCGCCATCGATCAGCATATTCTGACCGGTAATAAAGCCGGCCTGCACGCTGCACAGATACGCGCAGAGGTCGGCGAGCTCTGCCGGATCGCCGAACCGCCCCGCCGCCACCGCCGCGGTCCTGATGGCTTTCATCTCCTCGTAGGTCCGGCCCTGCACCTTGGCCATGGCCTTGGTGTTGGAGGTATGCCGTTCGGTTTCGAAGTCGCCGGGCAGCAGGTTGTTGATTGTCACATTATGCTTGGCAACCTCACGGGAGGTCCCGGCGACAAAACCGGTGAGGCCGGCCCTGGCGCTGTTCGACAGTCCCAGTATGGATATCGGGGCCTTGACCGCACTGGAGGTGATATTGACGATTCGCCCGAATTTTCTGTCGATCATGCCGTCCACGGTGTCTTTGATCATGAATATGGCGCCCAGCATGTTGTTGTTGATCGCGTCGAGCCAGGCGGCGCGGTCCCAGTCACGAAAATTACCGGTGGGCGGGCCGCCGGAATTATTGACGATGATGTCCGGCTGCGGACAGGCCGCAAGCGTTGCGGCACGTCCTTCGTCACTGTTGATGTCTGCGGCCACGGGGATCACCCTTACCCCGGTTTTCGAACTGATCTCCTGTGCGGCGGCGACGATATTGGCCTCGGTGCGGGCCACGATGGTGAGTTCGACCCCTTCACGGGCGAGGGCCATCGCACATGCCTTGCCCAGGCCTGAGCTCGCTCCGCCGACTATTCCCTTTTTTCCTGCTATTCCCAGATCCATGTGCTGTCTTCCTCCTTATCGTTGTCCGGCGGATTTCGCTCTTCAGTTTTGTGCCTGCTTACGCCAGATCTCCTCCAGCATCTCCGGCGAACCGGTGCTTCTCTGCACCATGTATTGCTGCAGCGCCTCGAGGCTTCTCTTCTTCTGCTCTTTCATCAGATCGTCGGCACGGTCCACATCCGCTGTTTCCAGCGCCTGGATAATCTGTTCATGCTCCCTGATAGCCGAGGCGGCCCGTTCAGGTATGAAGGTAAAGATGGACGGCCAGCGCTCGAATGCGTCCCAGAGATCGGAAATCATCTTGTACAGACGGGGATACGGCGCAGCCTTGTAGATTCGCAGATGAAAGGCCTTGTTGAGCCTGGCGAGCTGTTCGTACTGGTTCTTGTCGAACGCCGCCCGCATCTCACCGTTTTTCCTGTTCAGCCACTTCAGGTCGTCATGGTCGATGAAGGGAACCGCGAGCCTGGTCGCCAGGGCCTCGAGGGAGATTCGGATTGCATAGATTTCCGAGAGTTCCTGGCGGTTGATTTCGGTGACGACCGCCCCGGAATGAGGGGTGAAAATCACATACCCGTCGCTCTCCAGTCTTCTGATCGCTTCCCGGATGGGGGTTTCACTGGTGTTGTACTTCCGGGCCAGGGTCGCCATCACCAGCTTCTGGCCGGGCCGTATAGTTCCCTTGATGATCCCCTGCCGAAGCTTCTCGTATACAACGAGATTTTTGGTTTTGCCCTTGGGCTTCACGCGTCAGATTCCCCGCCTGCAAAAATCATATAGGATACCTCAGTAAATCATATATGATTCAATGTATTATTCTATAGGATCAAGATGTCAACTGTTTTCTTTGATGGGAACATGTGCAACAGTGCCGAACGGCAAACCTGGGAAGGAGGTTCAATCAGACCGGAAAAGGATTGCCGCCACCAGGTAACCATACGGCCGGAGGCGTAGGCAGCGAAGCTGCCGTATCCCGGAGCAATGCTCACCGTTACGGCGAACAGGCCGCAGAGCCGCAGGCTGAAACACGGCGCCACTGCGTTTCCCGGATCTTAATAAGATATTTGAATCTTGATCAATAGACAACCTGCCCGCCGCCGATAGACCGGAAAAACGAGACTTTGTCGCCTTCGGCAAGGGCATGCCCGAAGCCGGCTTCCCTGCCGTTTATGCAGATGGATTCGACCTGCTCCGGGTTGGGGACACGGTTAGAGCTCGCACCCGGTCATGGTCTGAGCCCGGATCGAGCTTTTTGGGGGGGGAGGCTTTCTGCAGAACTCGTCACTGCCAGAGCGACTTATCCGGCAGGTATCGTCACCAGAGGCAGCCCTTCCGATTCGCCGCCCTCCATCATCGAGAAGAGCAGCATGACGAAACTCAGGGTCCGTTTCGAAGCAAAATCGCTCTCGTCGATCCAGAACCAGTGATCAAGATGCTTCACCGATACAAAGGCCCGGTCCGGCTGCTCCGTGGAGCTGTGGATGCGCATCAATTTCCCAAGCTTTGCCTCTTCCTCGCCCGGCTGATATCTGATCGGATAGGTCAGGTGCTCTGTCACATGGGATTCGGGAACCTCGATGGTGGTCGACAGGGCAATCAGCATCTGCAGCATCGAGCGGGTCATGAGGGCCAGCTCATTCTTTGACTTGGGCAGCAATCCATAGGTAACGGCGATCTGGTCGAGCTGCTCATCTATTTCGAGCAGGCGGGCAAGCTCTTTCCTGCTCCCGATGATTTCTTCCGGCATATCGTCCTTGTAGAAGAATATGACGGTCATCTCCTGGCTGTTTTCTCCCTTGATGATCCGAAACGCCATGGTGCCGGATTCCTGAATTTGGGAAATCAAGTGAAGAACGCGGTAGAAATCCTGGTTGCCCTGCCGGGGATTGATCATGAACACGCTTCTCCCCCGCAGCCCGTTCACCGAGTCAATGGTCAGCCGCAGAACGATTTCCGTAGGCCAGCCCGACTCGATGAGGAAGAGGATCAGTTTGGGCGGTACCGGGGTCATGAAGTTCTTATGAAATTTGTCACCCTTGATCGGTGCATAGGTGATCGTTGGCCGGTCAGTGAACTTGCCGCCCGTGCCCAGGGATAGATAGTCTCCCTGGACGGTATCTTCCGAAGACACATTGCCGGTGAGGTTGACCGTCCCTTCCAGGCTGTAGCCGCTGACTATCGAGGCCACTTCGAGAAAGATCGGCATGTCTCCATAGCGAAGCCTGACGATATTGAGCAGTGTCTGTTCCTTCCAGGAAACCGATAGGGCATTGTTGTAGTCGAACCGGTCGTGGTGAACGGTACCCGGACCTATTGATGAACACCCGAAAAAGAAGAGGCTGAAGGCCATGAACAAAAACTGGGCCGGTCTCATAGGCGGTCCTCCACAGGAAAGGCAGATAGCCGCTCGCCCACACCGTTTCAGTCGAGGCGAGCGTTCATGCGATCAATACAGGCGGATACCGATAGGGTAATCCAATTTGAAAGCAATTAACCTGACATTCATGAAAATACAACAGGAGAGTAAAAACAACAAATCATATCAGGATATTGTTTGGTATTGTTGCGCAGACGTCAGTGCTGCGGCTTGCACGTTTTCACATCAATGTTGGAAAGGCAACATTTCCACCTTTCGGGCAAGTCGATCTACCAGCGGGTGCGGCGCCTACCACCTTCCAACCCGGTTCACCGGGCCGCCGCGATTGCCAACCCGGCCAACGCCGACCGGAGATCGCCTGGCCACGCCTGCGTAACTGATCGGCGTCATCGGCCGGCCGACAATGGCCTCGGCCGAGGAGATCAGGGTGTTCCCCGATGACGAGAAGAACTGGTCGTCTACCGCTATGACCGTGAAGATAACCGTGACCGCAAGAAATAAAGCCGCAACAACCTTCATTATCACACTCCTAATTTTCTGATTGAGGGGGCAATTCATCAAACGTGATAAGACTGTCAGGAGTCAGTTCCTTTGATCCTGCCGGCGGGTCGAACCTGAAGAGTCCCGGGTCAACCGTTTCCACTCCCTCCCAGCTCTTGATGCGCAGGGTATACTGGGGAGCGCCGGCGATGGTTTTGCTGGTGACCACCATTTTGCAGGGAATCGGCTGATCCCCGGCGCGGACCCGGAGCTGCCAGTCGGTATCGAAGGTGCGAAAGGCGAGATGTTCACACTCGGCTCCGTCAATGATGCCGCGGCCGAGGACACGGCTGCCGGCACCTCAAGAAACAACGGATCCACAATATACTGAGGGGCTGCCGGTCACCTGCCGGCAGGGCTATCGATTGAGAATAGAGGACCTGCTGCAGGATCAGCGTTTCAACGGAGACAGGCGATCAACCGGTTGGCCCGCTCAACGCTTTCTGCGATGAGGTGAATATACACCCCTTTGGAAGGCAGCTCGCTTTTTATGCACTCCAGGTCGTGCTCGTCCAGGGCGCCCCAGATGATGATATTCTTTGTTTCAACGATCCTGTTGAACAAACCGATCGTTTCATCGATGGTTGGCCCGCCGATGTCCTTATTGATCTCGATGGCTTTGAGCTGCTCCATCTCCAGCAAGGCATCGACCATAAAAAATGACGATGGATGCAGGTGAATGGCCGTGTAATCGTAATCTCTGCAGATACGCTCACCGCAGGGGCGCAGCATCTGGTTGAAAAGCGAGGGAGACAGCAGCGCCGATAAATCCTCCTGATACCAGATACACCTCCCAGGGGCCCAGACGTTATAGAAGCCCAGGGACCGGCCACCGTGAAAATCCCTGCAGATATCCTCCTGGGCCCGTATCACCATCATGAAGCATTCGGTGAGATCGCGCAGAGCCCGGGCGGATTTCTCGGGGTGCATCATCAGCGCCAGCACCAGTTCCTGCTGTCCCAGGAGAGCCCCCAGCATGTCCGAGGGTCCTCTCATAATGGGCATGCCGACCGGAAACCTGCCGCCGGAAAAGTCGACGAGCCGGCTGCTAAATTCCAGGTATTTTGCCAGCCACGCATTACCCGGATCCAGTTCTATTGGCTCCAGATTGTCAATGGTTGCTCCCGTCGGTTTGGAAACAAAGCTGGCTTCCATGGCCACGACTTCGCACCCGAGCATTGCTTCCATCCAGGGGATTCCGGTATAGGGGGTTCCGACCCAGAACCCGTCCTGTTCTATCAGCAGGGATTCGCGGTACATTCGCTCATAGTCGGCCATGAAAGACGACACATCGAGCATATCGGGTGTGATTCGTTTTCCGGGTTCAAGCAGATCCCGGGCACCGCCGTAGTGCCGGCTGAAGAAGAAGTCGCCGGCAATGGTAACCGATACGAGCGGTCTCCCGGTATCTTCTCGATTCCAGTATTGCCGGTGTTTCTCGATCTTATCGTCTATGGACATGATCATGTCATCTCCTCCCTGCATAAAGATCTTAGGATACTCAAACAATAATGCTGCTCACTCCCTGCTTGGCGCCTCAAAATCGCAGGGATATCCGTGAATCGGGCAATCGCCCCGGCCGGAGCGGGAAGAGAAGACCGGAGCAGGCAATCAACTCGGCGTACCCTGTACAAACACGTCCCGTTCTAGCTGGAGCGGCTCGCCGTGCCAGGCTCGAGAAGTGCGGCGAGGACCTCCGCTATTGGAGGTAATGGCGTGGAGCCTTTAAACCGTGCAAGACGCTGGTAGATATCAGATGCGGCGACATGGAACCCAGCGGGGAGCCCCGCTTTTTCAAATGTTGCAGCGATCTCATCCATTTCCCCTGAAAAACGCCAGGCCTTTGCGGTAACACCGGTTACTCTGCCGATGGTCTTTCGCGCGAAGTCCGACCCGCTTTGAGTCCATTGCCTTTGCAGATCTTCTCGCACACCCATCTGTTCTGCCACGGCCAGGACAGCGCACAGAAGCGCTGTTGTTCCCTTGGTGTTCGCTGCGTAACACATCTTTAATGCAGAGGCCCTGCCAATCTCGTCACCGAGGATCTGCACCTCAAGCTGTCCCCCTGAAAAACAATCGGCCACGGTCTTTGCCCTGGGGCCTGATAGATAGAGCCAGGTACGCTCCGTCTCCCAGCCCGGCAGGCCGATGATCCCACCGTCGACGAAATCCACACCCCCATCGAGCATATTTGCGCCGATCTCTTTCACCCGCTGTGGAGAAATGGCGTTGACATCGGCGTAGACGCCGTCAAATGAGCATGCCAGGACTTTCTGAGCAACCTCTGAGGCTGCGTGGGGAGGGCATACGCTTATGATGACGGAACACCTGCTGCATAATTCCTCAACGGTTCGAACCTCGACCAGCTGGTGTTTTTCCGCCCGGGCACGGGTGTGTTCGCTTCGGCCCGCCGATGCCCAGCAGGCACTGTGACCGGCAATGCGGGCTGTTGCCGCGAGAAACACACCCATTGCTCCGGGGTGCAGAAATCCGATGTGTTGTGATTCCATGTTCAGGCCCTCCAGATCAGTCATGTCGCTTTAAATCGGTATACGCCCTTTATTCTGCCGTGCCAATGAGTGCTGAAGGGATATCGATCAGCCTCTCACCGGTCTCCTGCCGGGAGATACTCCTGTCACGGAGTTGCAGTCGATGCCCAATCAGCAGTACTTTTCCGGTCCGATCCATTGATCCGGCGAATATCGATCGCCGTGGGCCCAGCCAATCGGCAAGCAGGTCTCGATTGCCTGCATATCGCTTTCAGTGAGCGATATGTCGGCGCCTATCGCCACTTCTTGCAAATGAGCGACGGATCGCGTGCCGGGAATGGGGAGAATATGCTCCCCCTGGTGTAAAAGCCAGGCGATGGCAAGCGAGGCAGCTGTGTATCCCATCTCCCGAGCGAGCCGTCGAAACCGGTCCGTGGCGGCGATGTTACGGCGGTAATTTGGCTCCAGAAATCTCGGGTTCGCCTTCAGAAAATCTATCGATTGGCATCGTTCGAATGGATGCGGTTTGTCTGTGAGCAGGCTGCGCCCTACCGGACTGAAAGCCACCAGGGAAACGCCGAATTCTCTGGTTCTCTGAACCAGACCCATTTCCGGAAATCGGGTGGACAGCGAATATTCTGATTGCACGGCACCTACTGGATGAATGGCCGCCGCCAGCTTCAGGGACGAAGGGGCGATCTCGGAGAAACCGAACTGTTTGATCTTCCCTGATTTGACGAGTTCAGCCAGGCTATCGGTCACCGCTTCGATCGGGCGATCGGGGTCGCGGCGATGGATATAGAAGAGTTCTACCTGGTCGACTCCCAGACGCTTTAAGGACTTGTCCAATTCCGATCTTAAGTGTTCAAAACTGTTGTCGAAATATCTGCGGCCGTCGCTGCCTCGCCGGATACCGGCTTTGGTCGCGATCTTGAACAGATCGTGTTTCCCGGCGCCTTGATCTTTCAGAAACGAGCCGATACGCTCTTCTGAAATGCCTGCGCCATAGACGTTTGCGGTATCGACATGATCGATGCCGAGGTCCAGGGCCTTGCCTAGAATTGCATGCGATTGTTTGGTATCGACGGGGCCGTAAAAGTCTGAAAACGACATACCACCGATTCCAACCGCGGAAACGATGGTCCCGCCATTACCGAGGTTTCGTTTTTTCATCTCTTGAAACTATTTCACGGTTACAGCATGGCAACCCCAGGTTAACGATTATCGCCCCGTATTTTCGTCGATGCAAGGCTGCCTTGATGTCGAACCAAAATTCTCATTTTTCAAGGCAGCCATATCCATCTAGAAAAGACGTTTCAGCAGGTTGCCGGCGGCTTCCTGCAGCTTTTTCTGGCCGGCCTGATTGACCAGGTCGGTCACCGCCCGTTCAACGGTCTTCGCCGAGATGTCGGGGGCGGATAGGGTTCCGCCGATTGGCACATTGATCGTCGTGCCTTCCAGGAACTCATAGAGATCTCCCCCGACCAGCCGCTTCGTGACCTCGGCCTGTACCAGGTAATCAACGGTGGAATCCAGCCCCAGGCTGCCGCTGATGATGAGTTCCGAGTCACTGAGATTGGTGCGCAGCGGGTTGGTCGCTATGCGGCCGTCTTTGCAGGCGAACTGTATCTGCCGCCCGCTCAGGTCGAGCCCTGTCTCATCGACGCGCAGGACTGAGAGCAGGGCGCCGAGCAGCGTCGATGAATCCAGCCGGACATCGTGCAGATCGATATTTCCGGCGAACTGGATATCATTTTGATGTTCTTTGCCGAGCGGCCAACGGAACTGTTCAAGACTGAGATCGACGGAACCGCTCATCTGGGTGGCCCCCATGAAGATCGGGTGGATTCGGCCAAGGAGCTGGTTTGCCATGTCCCGGCTAATCTGCATCTTGTCGATGACCAGCGAATTGTCGGGAATGGTCAGCACCGCCGGTGAGCTGCGCAGGTCGAGCTGCGGCTTCACCTGCAGCGCTCCCTGGTTGGCACTCCCTGATATTTCTGCCTGTGCATATCCGCCCGACAACTCGACGGGAACTTCCAGTGAACGAAGTTCCACTCCCATCAGCTTGATCAGATCTGCCTGAAACGCCCCCCTGAAATCGGTATGCTGCCACCACTGCTGCCGTTGCTCCGGGTTCACCTTTATGCCCAGTGCAAAAGCCTGCTCCGATTTTCCGGCCATCTCGAGATCCAATTCGGTGAAGGCCCTGATGAACGACGCGACCCGATCGAGATCAATGGCCAGATCTCCATTGAAGGCAAGCTCTGTCTCCCGGTCCGTGGCGGTGCTCCAGAAACCAGCACTATGCA
>JAJDNR010000121.1 GCA_022340565.1 Desulfofustis sp. | reverse complement strand
ACCATGCCGATACCGTGATCGAGCGCCTGTGCGGGGGAATTGAACGAGACCGCTTTGCCATGCATCAGCACCGAGCCGCTGTCGGCTGCATAGCGTCCGGCAAGTATGGACATCAAGGTAGATTTGCCGGCCCCGTTCTCACCCAGCAGGGCGTGCACCCTGCCGGGAGACAGGTCCAGATCGACATCGCGATTGGCCCAAACCTGGCCGAATCGCTTTGACAGGCGGCGCAGGGATATGACCGGCTCCGCCATGGATTACGTCATCACCGCCTGCGGAACCGGCAGTTTGGCAAGGCTGTAGACCGGAGCAGGCAGCCGCACGCCCGGGTCCCCCTCGGTCGCCGCGCAGAATATGCCATGCACCAGGGGAACCTCGTTCCCCGCCCGGGCTGCCGCCTCCTCGAGGATCTCATAGAGGCCGAGGACGGTGCCGCCGGTGCTCACCACGTCGTCGATGATGATATAGCCGTTTTTCGCCGAGGTGAGCAACTGCATATCCCGCTCGTAGACGGCCAGGAATTTATCGCCGCTGGTGATCGAATCAGCCCCCACCTGGATAACCGGCCGGCGCTCCACCTCCATGTGCGGTTTGATGCGGTTGTAGGCCACCGCCACCGCATCGATACCGAGTTCGGAGGAGACCACCTGGGTCAACTGCAGTGCCTTTTCCACGGCGGTGAGCACCACCGCCGACTGGTAACCGGCGACCTCGCGGCGGATCCTTTCGGCAATCAGCCGCCCCAGGTCCCGGTTGAGCCGGGTCTGTCCGATCAGGTTGAACGAGGCGATGCGGATGTTCCCGTCACGGGCGGGAACCAGCACATAGGGAAGTTCCACGTCGTAGCCCAGCCCGTCAACCTGCAGCCGGTACTTTTCCCCCGCTTCCCTGCTGTCGAGCACGTCCATATCGCCTCCGTTTCAGCGTGCCGGCAATGCTTATTCCGGGATCTTGCCGGCAACGCCCTTGACGAGCACCCTCATGGTCAGCAGATCCTGATCCGTCGCCTTTTCGCCGGCCTTCCAGAGCTCCTTGCCGTTCTGGTCCAGAACCGGTCCGGCAAAGATATCGTCCTGACCCTTGGCGAGCTTTGCCTGTTCGGCGAGGACCTTGTCCCTTACCTCGGCGGGAACCTGATCGTTGAAGGAAGAGAGGATGATCGCCTCATCCTCCATGCCGCCCCAGTACGGGGTGTTGTTCCAGGTCCCGTCGATTACCTGCTGGACGGCCTTTACATACCACTGCCCCCAGTTCCAGGTGGTTGATACCAGGGCGCAGTCGACACCGTATCTGGCAACGTCCTCTCCATAACCGATCGCCGGAACTCCTGCCGCACAGGCTGCCGCCGCTGAATCCGGGGTATCGGCCATCTGGCGGATCAGGTCGTGCTTCCTGGCGATGAGGGTCTCTGCCAGGGTCGTCTCGTTGGCGGCATCGCGCCAGGACTTCAGCCAGACCACGGTGTTGAGCTTGTTCTCGTCATACTCCACCCCGGCCTCATCCAGTCCCTTCTTCAGCCCGATGGTAAACGCGTTGATGCCACGGATCGGCTCGGGAATCGGCTGGGTGGCGACGGTTCCCACCTGCTTGAAGCCCATCAGGCCGGCCATGTACCCGGCCAGATACTCTCCCTGATACATACGCTCGAAATAGTTGCGCATATTCTCCGACGACTTGAATCCGGAACAGTGTTCGAAGATAATGTCGGGATAATCCTTGGCCACGGCCAGCAGCGGGTCCATGTGTTCGAAGGTGGTCCCGAAGATAATGTCATAGCCCTTCTTCGCGTAATCGCGGAACACCCGCTCGGCATCCGCCGCCAGGACCTTCTCCGTATAGGCCACCTCGATCCTGTCCCCCAGCTGCTCCTGCATATACTTGATACCGTTGTAGTGGGCGGTGGTCCACCCCTGGTCGTCGATGGTCCACAGAAGGGCAAAGGCAACCTTCAGTTTCTTCTCCTGGGCCGCAACATCCGGGGCCTGCAGCCAGTTCAACCCTATGACCAATACAGCCAAAATCACCGAACACAATTTTTTTGACATGATAATCTCCTGAAATTATTATTAAATCATGAAAATAGACAGTAAGTTGCAAAGAAACTCAGCCAGGAAATTTCACACTGAGTCCACAGAAAATACCCCGCTTCGGAGGAGCCATCAACACCTTATTTCATGACCGTTGCAAGCTCATTCCCCACTCCGATGATCAACCGAGATCAGACGACCCGGATATCGAACTGTCCGGGGAGATGTGCCGGGATGAGATAGAATAAAGTGTCGGATTAAAGCTGCCTTTCTCGAGAGCCTCTCTTGAAGCTGTTCGAATTGCACCTGAAAAACCAGGTGAGTTACACGAGCGGCAGGATAACGGTGATGGCCGTCCCCGCCGAATCGCTGCGAGCGTGAACAGATCCTCCGTGCAGTTCCGCGATTTTCCTCACGATCGTCAGTCCCAGGCCGGTTCCGCCATACTCTTGTGAGCGTGACTTCTCTGCTCGGACGAATTGATCGAAGATCAGGGGAATCAGCTCCTCAGGGATCGTTTTTCCGGTGTTTATGACCGTTATGCTGAGTCGCTCATCCTGCCGCTCCGCATTGACCGTGATCGAGCCATGACGGGGGCGGTTGTATTTGACCGCGTTATCGATGAGATTGATGAACATTCGCCGTATCTTTTCCCGATCAGCAGACACCATGAAGGTTTCTGCCGGTATCGTGACAGCGATCGTGCGTGCCGAAATAATGTCGTCATAATCGTCCAGCACGTCTTTTATCAGCACCGTCAAATCGAAGGGTTCCCGGCGAACGGTATCCTGCTGCTCCATTCTCGAGAGGTCGAGGAGGTCAAGAACCAGTCTCTGGATTCTCTGGGTAGTTTCAAGCAGGGCTTCGATCTCTTTTCGCACCTCATCGGAGAGCGGGGCCGACAGCAGATCTTCCAGCCTCAGCCGCAATATGGTCAACGGACTTTTCAGTTCGTGCGAGGCATTGCCGACAAATTCCTTCTGGCGCTGAAACGAGTGTTGCAGACGATCGAACATGCTGTTTAACGATTGGGTCAGGGTGGAGAGCTCATCACGGTTTTTTCTTTCCGGAATTCTCCTATGCAAAGACGATTCACGGATTTCCCGGGTCAACTGGTTGATGGTCTGCAAGGGCTTGAGCATGCGTCCCGCCAGGACATAGCTGATCGCGATCACCAGCAAAACACAGACGACGGTCCAGGCGGCAATTTCATAGAGAAGCTCCGTCAATTCCCCGGCAATAACCGGAATCGGTTTGGCGATTACCAGGAGCAGGTCCGCCCCTGAAACGGATCGGTTTATGGTCACGACCCTGAACCTGATTTTGTCAGCTGTGAGTTCGGAGCGGTCATCCTCGTCGACCGGATCGATCCAGACGGCGTCGGGTGAGAGCTTGCCCTCTGCGAAATAGGCGGGGGAATCAGGTTTGATGGAGAGGTCGGTCAACGTGCTTATTGGCGATCGATACACAACCCGGTTCTGCTGATCGCTGAGTCTGATCCAATAGCGGTCAAGCGGGTACTCCGCGGCGCCGGCATCGTAAAAGACCTGCCCGGATCCATCGTTTCTGCAGTTCTTGAATATCCCCTCTCCGACATCGAGAATCTCCCGATCGACGAGCTTGTAATACTCCTCTCTGAATCCGAAAAAGACGAACGAAGAAAAAAGGGCGGCGCTGAGCAGCACGGCAACGGAGATGATAATGGTAAAAAGAGCCCGGATCTTCACGTAAACTACTTCTCTATCTTGTAGCCGAATCCCCGGACGGTGGTGATCAGGGGGGCTTCGCCGGGGCTGGTAATCTTTTTCCGCAGATTGCTGAGATGAACGTCGATGAAATTGGACATGCTGAACGGATCGAACTCATCTCCCCAGACATGCTCCGCCAAGGTAAATCTGGACACGGCCCTGCCCCTGTTGTGGAGAAGAAACTCAAGGATGGAAAATTCCTTCCGGGTCAAATCGATCACCATGTCGTCCTTGAGAACTTTTCTGCCGGCCGAATCGAGCACAATCGACCCGGCATGGATCTCGGGACTCTCCTGGTAGCGGCGCCGGATCAATGCCCTGATACGGGCGAGCAGTTCAGCAATGGAGAAGGGTTTTCCGAGATAGTCGTCGGCACCCAGATCCAAACCGGCAACCCGGTCGTCCACATCGCCTTTTGCGGACAGCATCAGCACCGGCGTGTCGATTTCCGCCCCCCTCAGCTCTTTGAGGATCTCCAGGCCGTCGATAAAGGGCAGCATGATGTCGAGCACGATCAAGTCATATTGATCATTCCAGATTTTATCCAGTGCCTGGTTTCCATCGCTTGCCGTGTCCACCGTGTACTGCTCTCTGGTGAGGACCGTGCTGAGTTTTTCAAGGAGCTCGGGTTCGTCATCGATGATCAGAATGTTCATGTCCTGTCTGCCTCTGTCCGGGTTAATAACCCGCCAGACCTCTGAAATGGATGGAGCCGGCCTTCTTTCCCTATCTGCATGCCATAATCGATTCCAGCGGTCCCGCGCTGCAGTCACACTCCTTGACGGCCGATGCTTCCCATTCCTCAGGCCTGGGGCAGACCGCACGCTATCGATGCCGACGATCAGCGGGCAAATTCTCGGTAAGCCACCGGTGAGATAATACAACCCCCTTAAAATATCAATAATCCGGCTTCATGATACCACGGGGGAGCCGTTTTTTCCCACTGACCTGAAAGAGGCAGAGCACCAACCGGGACGATTGCCAGCCAGGCGGGGTCTTCCGGTTCGATCTGATTCCCCTGAAAATGCTGAAACAGGAGGCACGATGATGGAACACCGTCTCATGCCGTTCGCTTCGATACCGATTCTACCCCCTCATATTCATCGTCAATCCTCGAGATACCAGCAGAAGATTAAGAAATGATGAACCAATGCACTGATCGGCTGATATTTGCCGCTTGATTATCGCCTGACAAGATTGTTCGGTGGTACTGCCGAAAACCGCGGGCGCGTGTATCGGCGCCGCCAGGGAGGGGTGGGGCCGTCAACAGAGACGGCCCCGAAGGAGGAGAGAAACTTCAAACCCAAACGATAATGGAGGTTGCGAGAAGCGACGTGAACAGATGTGGTGAGTTGGGCAGCCAAGATGGTTCCATAACCCTACCTCCCTATTGGCTGTTAGGGTAACGTTCAGGTTCAGAATTATTATCCGTCAATGACAGCAGAAAGTCAAATCAGAATATACGCTGGTCGACTCTAAAAAAAGCCGGTATTTCAGACCGCCAAAAATTCTCTGATCCTGCCGGGCGATAGGAGCCGGAGGTAAAAAAGACACTCAACGTCCGTTTACAATCTCGGTAGATTCCTGCAGCCCGTACACCTGCCGGGGGGCAAGAACCGCGGGAAACCGGTCTATCAGGGCGCGGCGGACCAGGTAGCAGAAATGGCATTCGTCGATGTATTCGGGTTGGTGTTCGACCCGGTACGTCTCCGCGAGAGCGGCGGGACCGCCTGCTGCCAGCGGAGCACAGATCGGATGCGCAGCGACCGTCTCCTCCTTGACGAGTTCTGACAGCGGCATCTGAAAGATATTGCCCAGACTGATGCCCTGGCATGCATGGACATGGCCGTAGGGATCTACATGTACCCTGGAGGGAGATTGCAGGTCTTCGTGCGGACACCGGGTGAATTCCTTCCAGGGCCTTCGAGGCAGCCCTCCGGTCAGTTTGTCGACCGCCCTTCCCTTGAACATCGCGCCTCCCCCGACCACCGGAGCGCCTCTGCTCTGCCCTTGACCGGGCTGCTCTTCGATGGAAGGCTGCTGGATGCAGATTGCAGAGGTCTCGATGCCCAGTTTGTCCGCTGCTGCCAACGCCCGTTTCGCAGGGTTGGGCTGTTCGTCACCATGGTGAAACCGGTCGTCACTGATACTGAGATCGTTCAGGCCACGCTCCAGAAGCGGATGGAGCCAGAGTTCCGCATCGTCTTCAGATGTTGCCCAGTATGCGTTGGTCACGATGCCAACCAGAAACCCCGCACGCCGTGCCAAGGCAACCCCCTCGACTAGGAGCGGATAATAGAGAAAGGGTTCGCCGCCCTCGAAGTAGATCCAGTTCACGCTGCCTGT
>JAJDNR010000115.1 GCA_022340565.1 Desulfofustis sp. | reverse complement strand
CATGCCGGCAAGCACGATCGTGACCCCTTGGCGCTTGAACTCGATGACCATCTGCTCGATATTTTCTTCGACCAGCGCCGGATCGATTCCCCGCAAGCCGTCGTTGGCGCCGGTTTCAAGAATCACGATAGCGGGCTTCAGTCTGAGGATCCAGTCGACACGGGATCTGGCGCCGCTGCTCGTTTCACCGCTGATGCCGGCGTTGATCACCCGGTAATCGTAACCGTTATCGGCAAGCAGGCGCTCGAGCAGGGCCGGATAGCTCTCTTCCGGGGTGACCCCGAGTCCGGCGGTGAGGCTGTCCCCCATCGCCACGATCACCTTCCGGCCGTCTGCGACCGGCTCGCTTTTTACCGGTTCTTCTGGGGAGGGCTGCCGGTCCGATTCGCAGGCAGCCGTTGTCAGCAGTAACACAACAGCCACAGCATGTATCAGGATCCTGAGCAGGGTGCGATCTCTGTTCGGCATGATCCTTACCCGCTGCTCTGGCGGCGCAGAAATTCCGCCGGTTTATGGCGTACAATGGAGATCGAGCCTGCAAGACCGACCAGCACCACGAGCAGGACCGCCGAGACCACCGTCAGCAAGGCCACGGGCCAGTAAGGATCGTAGACGATGTCGAAGAGGTATCTGCAGATCAGCCATGCCGCGGCCTCGGCGAACCCGACCGCCATGATCGAGCTGAGCAGCGCCAGCAGGGCGTGTTCCCATGCCAGAACCCGCAAAACGAAACTGCTGTCGGCGCCGAGCACCTTGTAGTAGACCGCCTCTCTGATACGGTCGAGCCGGGTCGCGAAGATGGCGCTGATCAGGATCAGCCCGCCCGCTACAATCGAAAAGGCTGCGAAAAAGGTGACGATGACCGACAGGCGCTCCATCAGCCGGCCGAACCGTTCGGCCATGTCCGCCACGTTGATGGTCGACACGTTGGGCATCTCCGCGGTAATCGCTGAGATCATGCGGGGTATCTCGTCTTTGGGGAGGTGCAGGGCGGCGAAGAAGGTCTGGGGCGCGTCCTCGAGTATAGGGGGCTCGAAGACAAAATAGAAGAACGGGTAGAGCCGGGATTCGGTTCTCGACCGGATGCTGGTGACCTCCGCGTCCAGTTCTACCCCCTGGATGTTGAAGCGCAGCCGGTCATGCAGGCTGATGGTGCCGATTTCGGCAATGGTATCGAGTACCGAAACCGCGGCGACTCCTGGGGACAGGGTTTCCCTGCCGTCGAACAGAGACTTTCCGTCGATGATGATCTCATCGTCGAGCAGGACGGTGCGGTAGGTGAGGTTGAACTCGCGGCCGAGGTTGTCGGATTTTCTCAATCGCTCTTTTTCAGGATCGATCTTGTCGCCGTTGATCGACAGGAGACGGGCGCGGATCACCGGGAACAGGGTAACGCCATCGCCGGCCAGACTTCTGAAACGATCCTGCTGATCCTTCTGGATGTCGATGCAGAAAAGGTTCGGCGCATCTTCCGGATACGACTGGATGAAGGTCGCAAAGAGATTGAGCTTGATCAGAAAGATCACCAGCAGCGCCGCAATTGCGGCGGTCAGCGTGATCATGATCGAGCGGGAGGCATTGCCGGGCCGGATCAGGCTCTTTGCCGCCTGACGCATGGTTAGGGTGGGCGGGGCCGATCGTTTGAGCAGCCACAGGAGTGCCGATGCGGCCGCAAACACCGCCCCGATCAGCAGCGCCAGCCCAGCCACGAAAAGCAATCCGATCTTGATGTCTGCTAGCTGACGGAGCACCAGCAGAAACAGGAACAGGCCGCAGACGAGCCCCGCTGCCAGCGGTGCCGCTCGCCTGTTGGCAGGATTCTGTTCACGCCTGAATATCATCACCGGCTTGATCGAGCCCAATCGCTGCAGGGGCAGCAGCGTGAACACCACCGCTACCAGGATGCCGAGCACGACGCTCTCGAGGGCATCGGCAGGATGGAGCGCGTGACTGAGATCTGCAGGAATCAGGCCGCTGAACAGCAGCGGCAACATTCGCTTGATCAGATAACCCAGCCCGATGCCGACAATGCTGCCGAAAGCGCCCATCATCAGGACCATGGCCAGATAATGGCTGACAAGGAAGCGGCTGGAAGCGCCGAAGGCCTTGGCCGCGGCGATGACTTCCTGTTTCCGGTAGAGCATCGCGGAGAGGCAGCCCTGCATGCCGATGCCGCTGAGCAGCAAAGTCAGGATCGATATGCACGACAGAAAAAAGAGTAGATTGTCGAAGAAGGTTTTGACCCGCGAACGCGCATTTTGTGCCGTTTCGATCCGCTCGAGCCTCGGAGTTGCGCTCGCTCTCAAGGTTTCGACAAGGCTGTCGGCCTCTGCCGGGTCGGTGAGCCGGATCAGCAGTTCGTGCTGCACCCGGCTGCCGCGGCCCACCAGGCCGAGTCGGTCCAGATCGGTCATCGCCATGAAGATCCGCGGACCGAAGGAAAGAAAGGATACCGGCCGCATCGATTCGAATTGGACCACATCGGTGATCGTGAACAGGGCGCCGCCTATGCGCAGCCGGTCTCCCACCTGGAGGCCGAGCCGGTCGAGAACTTCCCGGCCGACGATGACGGTTCCGGGCTTCAAGGCTTCGCTGAGCACGGCGCCGGAGGCGAGCCCGACGGTCCCGAAATAGGGATAGGCCGGCTCGACCGCCTTGACAGCCGACAGCAGCGGCGTGCTGTCGGTTTCGGCCAGCGCAACGGTGTAAAACTCGAGGGTGTTCTGCCTCGACAGCCGCCCGTCGCCGGCGAGTGCGTCGATGGCATCCACCAGCCTGTCGGACAGCGGCTGGTGGGCATGGATGATGATATCTCCTCCCTGGAGGGCCCGAGCCTCGTCGATGAGGGTTCCGCGCACATCGCGCCCGAAACTGTTGAGCGCCGTCAGCGTCGCGATTGACAGGGCGACACAGACCATGAAGGTAACCGCCTGTTTCCCCCCATGGTGCAGTTCTTCGAGCAGAAAACGGTAGTGAATCATCGCCGGCGCGGGGTATCTGCCGTCAGGCGGCCGTCGTGCAGGGACAGCAGGCGGTCGGCCCGTTCGGCGATGGTGCTGCTGTGAGTGGCGAGCAGCAGTGTTGTGTTGAATTCCTGCTGCAGTTCCAGCAGCAGTTCGAGAACGTCGCGGGAATTTTCCGAGTCCAGGTTGCCGGTCGGTTCATCCGCGAAAACCAGACGGGGGGTATTGATCAGGGCCCGGCAGATCGCCACCCGCTGTTTCTCCCCGCCCGACAGCTGCTCCGGCCGGTTATCGCGCCGCTCCCAGAGGCCGACGCGTTCGAGCAGACGTGACGCCTTCTCCCGGGCCTTCGGGTCCCGGTTCAATTCCGCCGGAAACATCACGTTTTCCAGAGATGTCAGGGACGGCACCAGGTGAAACGCCTGGAATACGAATCCGATCATTTTGTTGCGCAGCGGCGCCAGGCCGTTCTCGTCGCGATCGGTGATATCCTCACCGGCAATCCAGACCCTCCCGTCACTCGGTTTGTCGAGCCCCGAGAGTATCGTCAGCAGGGTGCTTTTTCCGCTGCCGCTCGGTCCGGACACCACCGCGAACTCCCCCGCATCGAGCCGCATCGACACCCGGTCCAGCACCACCGCGCGCCTCTCGCCGATGGTGTAGTGTTTCGAGATATTGTCCGCTGTCAGGATAGGAGATGACATGCATCGCTCCGGTTGAAATTAACGGTCAAAACCATCGTTCGATCGGAAACCATAATCACAAAATCCGGGTTGGGGCGGACGCCGGAGAAAATAACGCGGCGCGCAGCGGGGGTGAAGGTTTTGCCCATGCTGAACCTGGTGGCTGCCTTGAAAAATACAAGAGTCCGGGCACGTCCCGAAACGATGGGGAAGAGATCGGAGAATTTTCGCCGAGATGAGACACCGGGTAGGGCCAGAGAGGTAAATCAGCGGAATATGGATACCAGCAAAACACCGGTCAGTATCAAGACGCCTCCGCAGATATGAAACAATCGCAGATGTTCGCCCAGGAACATGATTGAAATAACTGTCGTGTACACCGGGATAAGGTACTGAAACATGGCAGCCTGATTTGCCGAAATCTTGGTCAGGGCATAATTCCAGAACAGTATGGCAAGAACGGAGGGAAAAATCGTCAGCGCGAGCATCGCCCAGATATGGCGCGGCTGGATCCGCCCAATCCATGCCCATTCGCTAAGATATCCTTCCACCACGGCACAAGGCAGGGTGACTGCCAATCCAGTCATCATCATAAGCAGAAAGATGGTTCGGCGATTGAAATGGTGAGACCTGTTTTTATATACAATGGTGTGAACCGACCATATGGTCATGCTGATCACCATGAAGAGATCCCCGATGTTGATCTGCAATGCCAGTAATCTGGTGAGTTCCCCCCTGAATATGATAATGGTGACGCCCAGCAGTGAAATGAGGAAACCGAGAGCCTGCCGCGCCGACACCGGATAGCGGTACATCATGAAGCCGGTGATGGCGATCAGAACCGGGTTGAAGGCATTGATGAAGGAAATGTTGATCGCTGTCGAGTAGGTTACCGCTTCATAAACGGTTATGGAATTTATGCTGTAGCCGGTCGCTCCAAGCACGAGGACCGGCATTGGATGCTCTTTGAATAACCGGAGCCCGTCTTTCAAGTATCCGCGATAGAACAACAAGAAAAACAAAAACGCCGGCAGCCACCTGAAAAAGCTCAGTGTTGCCGGCGGGACCGCGCCTGCGAGCACTTTGCCGATAATCAGATTCAAACTCCAGAACAGGCTGGTCAGGCAGAGAAGCAGATACGGCGAGACGGGTAACGGCATAGCAGACCTGCCAGATTTACACAATCCAAGGATATAGGCGGCAAACGACCAGTTGAGCGAAGAAGTGATACCATATTTTGCACGAAAAGAAGAGAGACGAGATG
>JAJDNR010000113.1 GCA_022340565.1 Desulfofustis sp. | reverse complement strand
CGGCAGGAAGGCGGGGCGGAGGCGCTCGCTGCCCGGGGATACCCGCTCAAGGCCCTGTTCACCAGGGAGTCGCTGCTGCGTTGACGATGAAATGCGCACATTGCGGGGGCAGACTTGAAATCCTCAGGGTCTGCCGATCGGTAAAAATGAGGTGCAGCCGATGCAGCCGCACCTATCCCATCGGCGAGGTGATCCACCTGCTCGACGAGCAGACCCTGGATATCCTCGAGCGTCTCAACGTGATCATCTACGACTGAATCTGAGCCGTGGAACCGCGTCTCCCCGGAGTTTATCCTGGCAGGTGAATCCTCTTTATCTGACTGGATTTTTTATCAGGATCCGTTATAATTTACAGAGAGTCAAAAATCTGTATTGGAGGTGATGTTATGCGTTTACATGATGTGTATCAAGCCTTGAATTCAGATGCGATCCGGGTCTTTGTAAGTGAAGACGGCATGGCAACCATATCATGCTCCTTCTGCAATCTTACCAGAGAGGTCCCGGTGGCCGCCTATCGCGGGAAACAGCATACGCTCAAAACCCGCTGCAAGTGCGGACAGATCTTCACGGTAGATCTGGAGTTCCGTCAGCAGCACCGGAAACAAACCCAACTCAAAGGTATTTACCAGATCCTCGACGATACAGGCGGCGGAAGCGCCTTGATACGAGATCTGTCGAGAAACGGGATCGGTTTCACGGTATCGGGAATTCATAACATTCAGGTCGGACAGAACATCTCGATCGACTTCGTGCTCGACAACCCGAAGCAGACCGAATTGAAAAAGCAGGCCGTCGTACGGTCAGTCAACAAGAACCAGATCGGCTGCGAATTCCGGAGGGAGCAGGCGTTTGAAAAAGATCTCGGGTTTTACCTGAGCGCCTGATCCCAACTGGATCCGGCATCAATCAGATCCCGATCGCCTTTCTAATCATCTGCTGTGCCCGTTCGAGAAGCGGCGCAAACGTTTCCCGGTCCAGCGCACTGATCGCAACCCCGTCCAATTCACGGCCGTTTTCCCGGTAGCTCAGTTCCCGAAGGTCATCGCCAAGCAGATCGATCTTATTGAACACCTTGAGGCATGGGATCCGGTCGAGTTCCAGTTCCCGCAGCAGCGATTCCACGACCTGCACCTGGGCAGGGTGGGCAGGGTTTGATACATCGATCACATGCACCAGCAGATCGGCCTCCGCGAGTTCCTCGAGTGTCGCCTTGAAGGCCTGGAGCAGATCCTTCGGCAGCTCGTTGATGAATCCCACCGTATCGGTGATGATCACCTCCATTTCCTGCGGGAACCGCAGCCTTCTGCTGGTCGGATCAAGGGTCGCGAACAGCTTGTCCTCGGCGATGATCTCGCTGTCGGTCAGCGAATTGAGCAGGGTCGACTTGCCCGCGTTGGTATACCCGACCAGCGAGATGACCGGCAACTCCTTCCTGCGTCGCCGGGCCCTCCGGCGGTAGCGCTCCCGGGCGACCTCCTCGAGTTCCTTGGCGAGCCTGGCGAGCCGGTCGTTGATGCGGCGCCGGTCGATCTCGAGCTTGGTTTCGCCCGGCCCCCGTGCCCCGATACCGCCGGTGAGGCGGGATAGCGCATCGTCGCGCGAGGAGAGGCGCGGCAGCATGTATTTGAGCTGGGCCATTTCCACCTGCAGCTTGCCTTCCCTGCTCATCGCCCGATGCGCGAAAATATCAAGAATCAACTGGGTCCGGTCGATAACCCTGAGGTCGGTGAAATCGGTGATCGACCGGATCTGGGACGGGTTCAGTTCCTGGTTGAAGATGAGCAGATTGGCGTCGAGCCGCAACGCAGCGATCACGATTTCAGTCAGTTTTCCCTTGCCGAGAATGAACCGTGGATTGATCCTGGTGCGCCGCTGCAGCACCTCATCAAGAATCAGGATGTCATCGGAACGCGACAGTTCCCGCAATTCCGCGAGCGACTCCGCGGCCTGCTGCCGCGGCTCGGTGGTGACGCTGACCAGAATGGCCCGGTCCTTTTCCTCATCAATCTGGGCAGTTGGTCGATGACGGATGAATTCCGCTTCCAAAGCCCGGACAAGATTATCGAAATCCCCTTCCTGCCTGGCCGGATGAACCGGCTCCAGAAAGCTCCACATGCGGCCGGCTTCACTGTAGGGAAGCAGGTGCGCCGAATAGAGCCGCTCGGGCAGCCCGTCGTCGGTGATTTTTAGAACGGAGATCAGATCCAGACGCAGGAAAAGCAGATCCATCAGGTCGTCGTCCGTCAGGTCTTCACCGCCCGGATGGGTATGGACCAGCCGCAGCCCGCGCAGCCTGCCGCCCGCTGTGCGGATCTGGCTCAACGCCGGGATCATCAGGCCGCTGTGATCACCGACGATGACATGCTCGATCTTGCCCGACCGGTGGATCAGCACGCCAATCTGTCGATTCAGATCAAACGACAGCTCACAGATAGTGCGAGCCATCTCCGGGCCGATAACATACTCCCGCGGTGCCTTCCGGCTGCCGATCCGCTCGAGGATCTTCAGCTGGTGTTTCTTCAATCCCTGGATATTTCCGCAGACTCTGGCGATGGCTCGTTCTCCTGGTTGCTTGGTGGGGGCGACGGCCGATCCTGACCGGCCGCTTCCGGCCAGTTCGCTGCGGCCATGGTGTTGTCGGCGCCGCTGCGCGGGCAGAGGGTCGTATCCGTATAGATCCGCCAGACCGGGTCCTGATATGAATTGTGGCATTCAGCGCAGAGCCCGACCCGCAGGATGTTCTTGAGTTCACGCCCGTTGAACGGCCGCAGGTCCTCCCGCGAGCCATGCTGCAACTGGGTTCCGTCAAGGGTCACGAAGGTGTCCATGCCGACCGTTGTTCCCGACTCCGTCTGCAGCCCCTGATCGAGCGCTGCAAAGCGGATCGTATCGCCATCCACATACAGGGTGCCTTCACCGAGCCCGACAGTCTTTGTCGAGGCATGGCAGTCGTTGCATTCCCTGCCCTTTTCCTGGGTCGTGTGGGGATTGATCGCGGCCATCGTGAAGCGGTTGAAACTGTCCTCGAGGCTGCCCTTGTCGTCTATCAGCGTAACGATGTCCTGGCAGCCCGGAGTGACGATCACGATTTCATCCTTCCACACACCGAACATCGGAGTCCGGTAGCGGATGTAGGATCGCCCTTCTTCCCAGCGCCCCTGCGTTTCCTCGAGGCTGAGCTTGTCGAGATGGGTACTGCGCTTGTCTCGTTTGGCGTGGCAGCCGTAGCATTGGGGAACCCAGCTGGAGTGACAGGCCTCGCAGGTCACCCGTTTATGCGGTTCAAAATCACAGACGCCGCGTTTCGGCTGCCTCAACGCATACGCTTTTCCATCGAGCTTGCCGATCAGGCTGAAACCGTTTTCGCCCGGTTCGACGTTGTTCAGCTGATTGTTCTTCCTGGTCAACCCCGGGTCGGCCCGGTGGCACACCTCGCAACTGATCTCGAGTTGTTCCTCGTAATGGGCGTAGCTGGTGCCGTCGCCCATGATTTCATCCCTGGTGTGACAGTCGATGCAGGCCATGCCGCGCCGGTGATGGATGTCGTCGGCCAGCTCCAGATAGAACCGCTCGCCGGGCATCTGCTGCGAAGACAATCCTCCAGCCTCGTAGGGCGTACCGTAGCCCTCCGACTCGAACACCCCGATGTAGGCGAGTCCGATTCGTCCGGACCGGTTGTGGCAGCGGATGCAGTTGTTGTCGATCACCCGGGCGGTAACCAACGGATGCAGCTTCTCCTTGCTCTCCCCGTCGCTCTCATAGTGCTCGTCTCCGGACTCGGTGACCGGCGGGCGCTGCGCCCCGGGCTCCATCATATAGTGGCAGGCCGAGCAGCCGCCGCCCTTTTCGTTGAAGAACGCAGGTACGTCGGGAAGATCGTTTTTCTGCTTCCAGAGATGGCAGGTTCCGCACAATTTCCGGTAATAATCCAGAGCCAGCGATGTCTCACCGCTGTCGATCAGCTGCTTCACCGTCAGCCCGGTGTCCTGGCTGTCGCTCTCCCCCCAGTAGTAGAGCAGTGTTCCGAGGATACCGCGGTTGGTCGCCATCAGCGAATTCTTCACCTTACCCACATCGGCCGGATGGCACCCTTCCACCCCGCAGGTTTTGTGGACGATGCGAAGATCTCCGGGGTTGTTGACGATGCCCAGATGAGCCTTGTCTTTTTCGATGGCCAGCGGGTCGCCGAGATGGCACGAGGCGCAACCGATCACTTTGGCATCGTGGCCGGGGTCGAGTGTTTCCGTGGTGTGACAGAATAGACACATGTCGACCCGTCCCGACAGGGTGATGGAGATCTGCTCGGGTCGTTCGAGCCGCTGTTCCCGATAGATCAGCACGACGATGAAAACGAGCCCTGCGACGAAGGCCAGCAGGGTAGCAGACGGTTTAAGGAAGCGTTTTTTGTCCATCTCCACAGCGCGATCAGCCCCGGTAGTTCTGGACGTTGGGCAGCCGGCGCCCGAACCCGAAGGCCTTGCTGGTGATCTTCAGCCCCATCGGCGCCTGCTTGCGTTTGTATTCGTTGATCCTGATGCGCCTGACGATATCGTCAACCACCTGCGGGTCGAACCCCCGGCGGATGATCTCCTCCCTGCCGACCCCCTGCTCCAGGTAGAGTTCAAGGATCTGGTCGAGGAGTTCGTACGGCGGCAGATCGTCCTGATCGCGCTGATCGGGCTTGAGCTCGGCAGACGGCGGTTTATCGATGATGCGGGCGGGGATGATCTGGTTTTCCCGGTTGATATGGTGGGCCAGTTCGTAGACCAGCTGCTTCGGCACGTCCGAGATCGCCGCCAGTCCCCCGCTCATGTCACCGTAGAGGGTGCAGTAGCCGACCGCCATCTCACTCTTGTTGCCGGTGGTCAGCAGCAGATAATTGAATTTATTGGATACCGCCATCAGCAGGTTGCCGCGGATTCTTGCCTGGATGTTCTGCTCGGTGACGTCCTCCTCGCAGTCACTGAAAAGTCCGCCCAGCGACTCGCGGTAGGAGCTGAAGAGCTCGGAAATGGGCAGAATCTCGAAGCGGCAGCCGCATGCCCGGGCGAGAGCCTGGGCATCCTCGATCGATTCTCTGGAACTGTAAGGGGACGGCAGCGCGATTCCGAGCACGTTCTCGGGTCCCAGCGCCTTAACCGCCAGGACGGCGGTGAGCGCCGAATCGATGCCCCCGGAAAGTCCCAGGACGACCTTTGCAAAACCACACTTGGTCACGTAATCGTGGATTCCCATGACCAGCGCATCATGAACCAGCGCCACTTCGGAAGGTTCGTCGTCAACATGCAGTTCCCCCGACCAGTTGCCGCTGTCGATCACCACCATGTCCTCACTGAACCGGTTGGCGCGGGAGATGATGGTTCCGGCGCCGTCAACGGCGACGCTGGCACCGTCGAACAGCAGCGAATCCTGCCCGCCCACCTGATTCACGTAAACCAAGGGCGTTTTATATTGACTGGTCAGGTCTGAAAAAATCGCCCGGCGCACCTTGGCCTTTCCCCGGTGAAACGGTGACGCCGAGATGTTGACGATCAGATCGATCCGTGCTCCTGGCTCCTGCGCCCGCGAGAACAGCTGTTCGAGCGGCCTGGTCTGGTAGCTGTCCACGGCGTAATGCCAGATATCTTCACAGACCGTCACCGCAAGGCATAACTCACCGCAGCGGAAGAGCTCACCCGGGGGCCCCGGCTCAAAGTATCGGTTCTCGTCGAACACGTCGTATTCGGGCAGCAGCTGTTTTCTGGTCCGGTGAACAACCGTGCCGCCCCTGGCGACAAACGATGCGTTGTAGAGTGCTTTGCCGGTCCGTTCACGACGCCGTTCGATGCAGCCGAACATCACGTCGATAGCCGGCAGCGATTTGATGAGCCGCTCAACGGCGGCTTCGTGGTCGGCAATGAACGACGGACGTTCGAGCAGGTCCAGCGGCGGATACCCGGATACCGCCAGCTCCGGGAAAATCGCCAGTTGGCAGCCGCGGGCGGCGGCTCGCTCCGCCCAGGCGGTTATCTT
>JAJDNR010000102.1 GCA_022340565.1 Desulfofustis sp. | reverse complement strand
CGGTGAACTTCGCCTGGCCTTTCAAAGACAGGACTCTCGTTATCGCTGCCGTCAAGGTCGTCTTGCCATGATCGATATGACCAATCGTACCTACATTCACATGCGGCTTTGTCCGCTCGAATTTCTCCTTTGACATCTTCCTTCCTCAACAAGTTTGGTGATTCTATATTCCTCTTATTTTCCTGATAATTTCCTTTGCCCGTGTATCCGGGACAACATCATATTTCCAAAACTGCATGCTGAAGTTGGCCCGCCCCTGGGTCGCCGACCTCAATGAGGTCGAATAGCCGAACATCTCGGCCAGCGGCACATGCGCCTTAATGATCTGGATCTCCTTTTCGGTTTCGATCCCCGCCACCCGTCCGCGCTTGGTGTTGAGGTCCGAGATAACGTCCCCCACATAGGCTTCCGGAGTGACGACTTCCAGATCCATCACCGGCTCCAGCAGAACCGGTTTCGCTGCCGCTCCCGCCTTTCTCAAGGCCATCGCCGCGGCCACCCCGAATGCCATATCGGTGGAATCTTCATCGTCGTAGGAGCCGCCGATCAGCGTCACGCTCACGTCGGTAAGCGGATGGCCGATAAGCGGCCCGGCATCAAGCGTGTCCTTGACTCCCCGTTCAATCGCAGCGAGAAACGTCGACGGGATGGTCTTGTCATTCACCTCGCTACTGAAGGCAAAACCGCCGCCGCGCGGCAGGGGTTCAACCTTTAAAACTACGTGACCGTATTGCCGGGCGCCGGTCATCTGCTCGAAGCGTCCCTCTTCAGTAACGCCTTGAGTTATCGTTTCCTTGTAGGCCACCTGGGGTTTTCCGACATTGGCGGAAACCTTGAAATCGTTCAGCAGCCTGTCAATGATGATCTCCAGGTGCAGCTCACCCATTCCGGAGATGATCTTCTGCCCGGTATCCTCGTTAGTGCTGACCGTAAACGATGGATCCTCCAGGGCTATCTTGTCGAGCGTGTCGTTCAGTTTCTTTTCGTCGGCCTTGCTCTTCGGCTCGATCGCAACGCCGATTACCGGTTCCGGAAAGTCCATCGACTCCAGAATCACGAAATCGCCCTTTTCACAGAGCGTGTCGCCGGTAGTCGTAAACTTGAGTCCGACAACTGCCCCGATATCCCCGGCGCTGATCTCGCTGATCTCCTCGCGCTTATTTGCGTGCAGCTTGAGGAGCTTGGAGATCTTTTCCTGCTTCTTCTTGACCGGGTTGAAAACCTTGTCTCCGACTGAAAACTCGCCGGAATAGACCCGGACGAAGGCAAGATTTTCGACGAACGCATCGCTCATCAGCTTAAAAACCAGACCGCAGAATTTCTCATTCGGCCCGGTCTTGTGCTGCAGTGGTTCTCCCTGCCGGTCGAGCCCTTCAACGAAGCTGATATCGGCCGGTGAAGGCAGATACCTTACAACGCTGTCCAACAGGGGCTGGATGCCCTTGTTCTTGAACGCACTGCCGTACAGTACCGGCACGACGCCGAGCGACAGCGTAGCCTTTCTCACTGCACGATACATCTCGTCGACCGGAATCGGTCTATCTTCAAGATATTTTTCCATGACGCTCTCATCGAAATCGGCCAATTTCTCGAGAAGCGCCATTCGTGCGGCCGCGAATGCTTCTATATAAGGCTCAGGAATGGCAGATTCCACCACTTCCTGTCCAAGAGACTGCTCGGTGAATCCGAGCATTTTCTCTTCAATGAGGTCGATGACCCCGATAAAACCGGCTTCGCTTCCAACCGGCAACTGCAGGGGCAGCGGGTTCGCTCCGAGCCGGTCGGACATCATTCTCAAACACCGCTGGTAATTGGCCCCCACCCGGTCCATCTTGTTGATGAAAGCCAACCGCGGGATGGCGTATTTATTTGCCTGCCGCCATACGGTTTCTGACTGAGGCTCTACCCCGCCAACCGCACAGAAGACGGCGATTACGCCATCCAGCACCCTCAGGCATCGTTCCACCTCGATGGTGAAATCGACATGGCCGGGGGTGTCTATTATATTTATTTGATGGTTTTTCCAGATACAGGTCGTGGCAGCCGACGTTATCGTGATACCCCGTTCCTGCTCCTGCTCCATCCAATCCATGACGGCATTACCATCATGGACCTCGCCCATTTTGTATGAACGGCCCGTGTAATAGAGAATCCGCTCAGTCGTCGTGGTCTTGCCGGCATCGATGTGGGCCATGATGCCGATGTTGCGTATGGTGGTTAAATCCCTTGGAGCCGACATCGACAAACCTCAGATCTTTCCTTTTGGTGAGTTCAGCTCCTGACCGCCGCAAAACCAACCCTCTTTTCTCCCGGTGTTACCAGCGATAGTGGGCAAACGCCTTGTTTGCTTCAGCCATCCTGTGGGTATCGTCCTTCTTCTTGACCGATGCGCCCCGCTCATTGTAGGCATCGAGCAGCTCGGCCGCCAGTTTCTCCGACATCGATTTGCCGGACCTTGCTGCTGCATACCCGATGATCCAGCGGATCGCCAGGGCGTTTCTTCTGGTCTGGCGGACCTCCATCGGCACCTGATAGGTGGCGCCGCCGACCCGCCGCGATTTTACCTCTACCCGCGGCCGCACGTTCTCCATGGCCTGCTCGAACACAACCATCGGCTCCTCGTCCGGCACACGGTTTTCGACGATATCCATCGCGTCATAGAAAATCCGTCGGGCAACGCTTTTCTTGCCGCGCTGCATCAGGCCGTTGGTGAACTTGGACACCAGTACGTTGTTGTAACGCGGGTCCGGCTCAATTACCCTTTTCTCTGCACTTTTTCTACGGGACATATCAATCTCCGACCCTCATCAAGAAGGCTTTTTAGCACCATACTTCGAACGTCCCTGACGACGATCAGACACACCGAGCGTATCGAGCGTGCCTCGCACAATATGATAACGAACACCGGGGAGATCCTTTACCCTGCCGCCCCTGATCAGGACCACCGAGTGTTCCTGAAGATTGTGCCCGATACCCGGGATATATGAAGTTACCTCAATACCGTTGGTCAACCGCACCCTCGCAACCTTACGCAGAGCCGAGTTCGGCTTCTTCGGCGTCGTGGTGTAGACCCTGACGCACACTCCCCGTTTCTGCGGGGAGCCTTTCAGCGCAGGAGTATTGGTCTTCTTGGCAATTTTTTTCCTGCCCTTGCGTACCAGCTGATTGATTGTTGGCATTGCGTGTACTGCTCCTCTTCAAAGATAATTAGCATCTATACGACAGCACATTATCGAAATTTTTGCTGCGGCACAAAAGACAATAATTACATCACACTTCTTTATGTGTCAAGCCAAAATTGCCATGACGCCATTCATTCCACCGCTTCGCTTTCGATTCCGGTACCGGCTGAAATCAGGCGTCCCATAATCACATTTTCCTTGAGGCCCTTCAGTTCGTCCATCTTCCCGGCCATGGCCGCATTGGTCAGGACCTTGGTGGTCTCCTGGAACGACGCCGCCGAGATGAAACTTTCGGTGGACAGCGACGCCTTCGTCACGCCGAGCAGCAGCGGCTCGGCGGCGGGCGGTTTCGGCGCTTCGCTGATGTCGCCGTCTTCGGCAAGAAATGCTGCGCGTTTTTCCACGAGACGGTCTCGTTCCTGTTCGAACACCCACCATTCGACCTGTTCGCCGATCATGAACTTGGAATCTCCGGCTTCGGTGATCATGACCCGGCGCAGCATCTGGCGAACGATGACCTCAATATGCTTGTCGTTGATCTTGACGCCCTGCAGCCGGTAGACTTCCTGAATCTCATTGACCAGAAACTTGGCGAGTTCCTTGACCCCCAGGACCCTGAGGATGTCGTTGGGGACGATGGTACCCTCCATCAACCGCTCCCCGGCCTGCACATAGTCGCCCTCGTGGACGATGATGTGCTTCGACTTGGGAACCAGGTACTCCTGGGATTCGCCGTACTCGGGAGTGACGATCACCCTGCGTTTGCCTTTCAGTTCCTTGCCGAAGCTGACCCGACCGTCGATCTCGGTGATGATGGCCGGCTCTTTCGGCTTGCGGACCTCAAAAAGTTCGGCGACCCGGGGCAAACCGCCGGTGATGTCCTTGGTCTTGGTGGTTTCCCGGGGAATTTTGCCGACCACCGTACCGGCCTTGATATCAGCGCCGTCCTCGACAGTGATGATCGAGCCGACCGGCAGGCTGTAACGGGCGTAGATCTCCGAGCCCGGAAGCTTCAACGTCTTGCCGCGCGAGCTTTTTACCGAAACGCGCGGGTTGAGCTGCGAGCCGCTGGAGGAATGGACGATCACCTTGGAAGATTTGCCGGTGACGGGGTCGACCTTCTCCTGCATGGTCACGCCTTCTTCTACATCGCCGTACTTGATTACGCCTCCGACCTCGGCAACGATTGGAATGGTGTAGGCGTCCCAGTCGGCGAGAATGGTGCCGGGCACGGCCGGAGACCATTCGTTGATAGGAATCTGGGCCCCGTAGTTGACCTTGAACCGCTCGCGCTCGCGGATCTTGGCCCGCAGGACGATCTCGCCCTTTTCACGGACGATCACTTCGCCGGATGCTGACATTTCCAGATCGATGTTCTTGGCGCCGACCTTCACGCCTTCGAGTTGTCTGGTAAAATCCTGTTCGTCGAGGGTGATGATTTCGGCGTTACGGTTCATGACGATCTTGATGCCTTCCGCGTTTTCCACGAAATGCAGGTTCTTGAACGCAATGATACCGCCGAGTTGGGTAACCAATTCGGCCTGCTCGACCGCTCTGCTCGCGGTACCGCCGATATGGAAGGTACGCATGGTCAACTGGGTTCCCGGCTCGCCGATGGACTGCGCGGCGATGACGCCGATCGCTTCGCCGATGTTGACCATATGCCCGCGGCCCAGATCACGGCCGTAGCATTTGGCGCAGACCCCGCGACGGGAGCGGCAGGTGAGCACCGAACGGATGGTTACCTGGGTGATACCGGCCCCTTCGATTTTTTTCACGATGGACTCGGTGATCTCGCTGCCGGCCGCGATGATGACTTCATCGTCCAGGCCGATGACGTCTTCGAGGGCAACCCTTCCCAGGATGCGCTCGCCGATCGGCACGATGATCTCACCACCGTCCACCAGCGGCTCGGCGATAATGCCGTCAAGCGTATGACAGTCGTTTTCGACGATGGTCGATTCCTGGGCCACGTCAACCAGGCGTCTGGTCAGGTAACCCGAGTTTGCCGTTTTCAGTGCGGTATCGGCGAGACCCTTGCGGGCGCCGTGGGTGGAAATGAAGTACTCGAGAACACCGAGGCCTTCTCGAAAGTTGGCCTTGATCGGCGTTTCGATGATCTCCCCCGACGGCTTGGCCATGAGTCCGCGCATGCCGGCAAGCTGACGGATCTGATCGCGCGAACCTCTGGCTCCGGAGTCGGCCATAATGAAGATTGAGTTGAAACTCTGGGAATCGACGACCTTGTTTTCCCGATTTTTCACATAGTCGACCTCGATCTCGCCCATCATTTCATTGGCCACGTTCTCGGTCGCCCGCGACCAGATATCGACGACCTTGTTGTATTTCTCCCCGGAGGTAATGAGACCGTCGGAATACTGTTGCTCGACATCAGCCACTTCCCGCTCCGCCTTCTCGACCATGTCCTCCTTGGCAAGCGGGATCTTCATGTCGTTAATGCAGATGGAGATGCCGGCCCTGGTTGCATACTCGTAGCCGATGTCCTTGAGCCGGTCGGTGAGGATGACCGTGTCTTTGGTTCCGGAATAGCGGTAGGTGTAGTCGATCAGCTGAGCCAGCGCCTTTTTCTTGAGCACGCGGTTGACGACATCGAAGGGAAGGCCATCCGGCAGCAGATCGCCGATGATAACCCGGCCCATGGTCGTTTCCACCAGCTTGCCGCCCATCCGCACGGTAATCTTCGCCTGCAGATCCACCTTGCCGTGGTCGTAGGCGATGCGGGCTTCGGCCACATCGGCAAACACCTTGCCTTCCCCCGCCACATTGATCCGCTCCCGGGTCATGTAGTAGAGGCCGAGGACGATATCCTGCGACGGAATGATGATCGGCTCGCCGTTGGCCGGACTCAAGATGTTGTTCGTGGACATCATCAGCACCCTGGCTTCCACCTGGGCTTCCACCGACAGCGGCACATGGACCGCCATCTGGTCACCGTCGAAGTCCGCGTTGAAGGCGGCACAGACCAGCGGATGCAGCTGGATCGCCTTGCCTTCGATGAGAATCGCTTCAAACGCCTGCATGCCGAGCCGGTGCAAGGTGGGAGCACGGTTCAGGATAACCGGATATTCGGTAACCACCTCGTCGAGAACGTCCCACACCTCTTTGACTCCTTTCTCGACCATCTTGCGGGCACTTTTGATGGTGGTCACATAGCCCCTGCGTTCGAGCTTGTTGTAAATAAACGGCTTGAACAGCTCCAGCGCCATCTTCTTGGGGAGTCCGCACTGATGGAGTCGCAGCGTGGGGCCGACCACGATGACCGAACGTCCCGAGTAATCGACCCGCTTGCCGAGCAGGTTCTGGCGGAACCGGCCCTGCTTGCCTTTGAGCATGTCGGCAAGGGACTTGAGCGGCCGTTTGTTGGCCCCGGTGATGACCCGGCCGCGACGGCCGTTGTCGAACAGCACGTCGACCGCCTCCTGCAGCATACGCTTCTCGTTGCGGATGATGATGTCGGGTGCGTCCAGTTCGAGCAGCCGTTTGAGACGGTTATTGCGGTTGATTACGCGACGGTACAGGTCGTTCAGGTCGGAGGTTGCGAACCGTCCGCCTTCCAGCGGCACCAGCGGTCTCAGATCAGGAGGCAGTACCGGGATCACCTCCAGCACCATCCATTCGGGCTGGTTGCCGGAATCCAGGAACGCCTCGATGACCTGCAGCCGTTTACCGAGCTTCTGACGTTTGGTCTGGGAGCCGGTTTCGGCCATATCGATGCGCAGTTCGATGGAGAGTCCTTCCAGCTTGGTCAGGTCGCCTTCGTTGATTCGCTTGGCATAGTGATCAAAGCCTTTGAGATCGGCAATCTTGCTGAGCAGCTTGGCAACATCTTCCTCGGACATTTTTCCAGACAGCGACGCCAGCAGCGTGCGTATCGCCTCGGCGCCGATCCCCACCTCAAACTGCCCGGCGTAATCTTCCCGCGCCTGACGGTATTTTTCCTCGGTGAGCAGGGTGCCGACCGGGATGTCTTCGGTGTCCGATTCGACCACCGCATACTGCTCGAAGTAGAGAATCCGCTCGAGCTGTTTCAGGGTCATGTCGAGAACCGCCCCGATTTTCGACGGCAGGCTCTTCAAAAACCAGATATGCGCGACCGGGGCGGCAAGCTTGATGTGGCCGAGGCGTTCGCGGCGAACCTTCGACTGGATGACCTCTACGCCGCACTTCTCGCAGACCACGCCGCGGTGCTTCATCCGCTTGTATTTCCCGCAGTTGCATTCGAAGTCCTTGACCGGCCCGAAGATTTTCGCACAGAACAGACCGTCGCGCTCGGGTTTGAAGGTGCGATAATTGATGGTCTCCGGTTTTTTCACCTCACCATGCGACCAGTCCAGGATCTTCTCGGGAGATGCGAGAGAGATCTTTACCGCCTTGAATTTGGTAGGAGCCTTCGGCTTCTGAAAAAAATTGAATAACTCTTCCACGAGTTCACCTCTGCTTCAAATGTTTAGAACCCGGAGCTGTCGTCCGGGTAATTGAAGAGCTGGTTGTATGCCATGAGAAATGGAGGCCGCTGCCGCCACCCGCTACTCCTCTATCAGTTCCATGTTCAGGCACAGGCCCTGGAGCTCCTTGACGAGCACGTGGAACGACTCCGGCAGCCCGGTGGCCAGGAAATTGTCCCCTTTGACAATCCGTTCATACATCTGCGTACGACCCTCCACGTCGTCGGACTTGGCGGTCAGAAATTCTTTCAGCGTATATGCCGCACCATAGGCCTCCATCGCCCACACCTCCATCTCGCCGAGACGCTGGCCGCCAAACTGGGCTTTGCCTCCGAGCGGCTGCTGGGTGACCAGGGAGTACGGGCCGGTGGAGCGGGCATGGATCTTGTTGTCGACCAGATGATGCAGTTTCAGCATGTACATCGCACCGACGGTGACCCTGTTGGCGAACGGTTCGCCGGTCAGGCCGTCATAGAGCTGCACCTGACCGACCTCGTCGACTCCCGCCTCGATCAGCAGTTTCCGGATATCTGCCTCTTCGGCGCCGTCGAAAACCGGCGTCGACATGGGCAATCCTTCCTGATGCTCCCGTGCCCATTCGATGATTTCTTCATCGCTCAAGCCTTTGGTGATGGCATTAAACTCCTTGGCTGAATAGACTTTTTTGAGCTTATCCTTGATCAGCGACGCAGCCTGGTCGCGAACCATCACCTCGAGCTGCTCGCCGAGCTTTTTGGCGGCATAGCCGAGATGAACCTCAAGCACCTGGCCGACGTTCATACGCGACGGTACACCGAGCGGATTGAGCACGAGGTCGACGGTGGTGCCGTCGGCGAAATAGGGCATGTCCTCTTCCGGCAGCAGGCAGGAGACGACGCCCTTGTTCCCGTGACGGCCGGCCATCTTGTCACCGACCGACAATTTGCGTTTGGTCGCCACATAGACCTTGACCATCTTCACCACACCCGGAGGCAGGTCGTCGCCTTTTTTCAGGCGTTCGATGATCCCGTCGTAGCGATCGCTGATCAGGCCGGCCTGCTTCTCATAGCGGCCGTAGATGTCTTCGATCTTGTCGAGATATTTTGCGCGCTGGGAGAAATCGATGGTGCGCAGGCCATGGAAGCCGACCGCTTCGGCCAGATCCGCACTGAATTTTTTCCCGAGCTTGACGAGCACGGTGCCGTCCTTGGCGACAACATCCTGCTTGACGGTTTTATCGTCAAGCACCTTGCCGACTTCGCGGCAGACACCCCGCTTGAGGCTGGCCAGTTCATCGAGCTTGTCCTGGGTCAGTTTTTCGATCTCGAGATCTTCGATCATCAGGGAACGCTCGTCCTTGTCCACGCCCTTGCGGGAGAATACTTTTGCATCGATCACCACGCCTTCGACACCGGGCGGTACGCGCAGCGAAGAGTCCTTCACGTCCTGCGCCTTTTCGCCGAAGATCGCCCGCAGCAGTTTTTCTTCAGGGGACAGAACCGTTTCCCCTTTCGGGGTTACCTTGCCAACCAGGGTATCGCCGGCACCGACCTCCGCCCCGACCCGAACGATGCCGGACTCGTCGAGGTTACGCAGGGTGTCCTCGCTGACATTGGGAATGTCGCGGGTAATCTCCTCTTTGCCGAGCTTGGTGTCCCGGGCCATGGTTTCGAACACCTCGATATGCAGCGAGGTAAACGCGTCCTGCTTGAGGAGCCGCTCGTTGATGAGGATGGAATCCTCGAAGTTGAATCCGCGCCACGGCATGAAGGCGATCGTCACGTTCTTGCCGAGTGCCAGTTCGCCTTTGTCGCAGGACGGGCCGTCAGCCAGAACCGTACCGTTAGTTACCCGGGAGCCGGGCTTGACCAGCGGCTTCTGATTGAAACAGGTGTTCTGGTTGGACTTCTTGTACTTTTCAAGGCGGTACACGGCCACCCCGGTTTCGGAACCGTCCACGCCGGGCTCATCGTAGCAGACCACGATACGGTTCGCGTCGACTTCCTCAACGACCCCGTCGCCGGCAGCCAGCAGACACGCCCCCGAATCCCTGGCCACATAGCGCTCCATGCCGGTACCTACCAGCGGCGCAGAAGTGCGCATCAGCGGCACCGCCTGGCGCTGCATGTTGGAACCCATCAGCGCCCGGTTGGCGTCGTCGTTCTCGAGAAACGGGATCAGAGACGCGGCGACGCTGACCAGCTGGTTGGGGGCGATGTCCATGAAGGTGACACTCTCGGCGGTGGTCGTGATGACCTCGCCATCCTCGCGAACAATCAGGCTATCGGGGACAATGGCGTTTTTCTTGTCCAGCGGAGTGAGCGCCGGGGCGATAAAGTTGTTCTGCTCCTGCAGGGCGCTCAGGTAAACGATCTTGTCATCGTAGACGATCCGGTCGCCGACTTTGCGGTAGGGTGTCTCGATGAAACCGTAGGGGTTGACCCGCGCATAGGTCGCCAGTGAAACGATCAGACCGATGTTTGGTCCCTCCGGGGTCTCGACCGGGCAGATCCTGCCGTAGTGGGTTGGATGCACGTCGCGGACCTCGAAGCCCGCCCGTTCACGCGACAGTCCGCCGGGTCCGAGCGCGCTCAGGCGCCGCTTGTGGGTAACCTCGGACAGCGGGTTGGTCTGATCCATGAACTGGGAGAGCTGGGAGGTGCCGAAAAATTCCTTGATCGCCGCGGAGATCGGCTTGGGATTGACCAAGTCGTGGGGCATCAGCGTTTCGACATCCTGAAGCGTCATGCGCTCCTTGATCGCCCGCTCCATGCGGACCAGTCCCATCCGGTACTGGTTTTCCACCAGTTCTCCGACCGTCCTGACCCGGCGGTTGCCGAGATGATCGATATCATCAACGGTACCCTGGCTGTCTTTCAGGCGGACCAGGTATTTTACCGACTCGACGATATCCTCCCTGGTGAGCGCCCTCTGGTTGATATCCACCTCGAGGCGAAGCCGCGCATTGATCTTGTAGCGGCCGACCTCCGACAGATCATACAATTCGGGGTTGAAGAACAGGTTCTGGAAAAAGCCCTCGGCCACTTCCGGGGTGGGAGGGCTGGAGGGCCGCAGTCTCCGATAGATCTCGAGCAGCGCCTCCTCGGTGGAAACAATCTTGTCGACTCCGAGAGTTTTACTGAAAGAATCCGAATACTTGACTCCGTCTATACCGAGTACGCGAAACCTGTTGATGCCGGCATTGGCGAGGGTTTCCAGCAGCGATTCAGTAATGTCCGTATTATGCATTACCAGCGGCTCATCGCCCTTGGGATCGGCGATATCGTCACAGATCACCTTGCCGGTCAAAGCGTCGGCGGAGATCTGCAAAAATTTGATGCCGGCTTCCTCGATACGCCGGCACAGGGCCTTTGATATCTTCCTGCCCTGCTTGCCGAGAACCTCCCCGCTCTTGGGATCGATCAGATCGAATTCGAGGCGGGTGCCAAGCACGGTTTCTTCGCTGTAGCTAATCAGATACTGGTTTTTTTCCTTCTTGACCGTACTGATGGGATAAAACAACTCGAGCAGTTCGGGACCGGTGTAGCCGAGCGCCTTCAGCAGGGTGGTTACCGGGAACTTGCGGCGGCGGTCGATACGCACATGGAGGATGTCCTTGATATCAAATTCAAGGTCGATCCAGGATCCCCGGACCGGAATGATTCTCGCCGAGTAGAGCAATTTTCCGCTGGCGTGGCTCTTGCCCTGATCATGGGTGTAGAAGAGGCCGGGAGAACGCTGCAGCTGCGACACGATGACCCGCTCGGTGCCGTTGATCACGAACACACCGTCGGCGGTCATCAGCGGCAGGGAGCCAAAAAAGACTTCCTGTTCCTTGATATCGCGAATGGACTGAACTCCGGTCTCCTCGTCGACGTCGAAGGTGATCAGACGGACCACGATTTTCATCGGAATTTCGTGGGTCATACCGCGCTGCTGACACTCCTGGACGGTGTATTTCGGCTCGCCGAACTTGTATCTGACGAATTCCAGGGAACAGACCCCGTTAAAATCGTGGATTGGGAATATTTCTTTGAGGATAGCCTGAAGACCGATGTCTTCACGTTCATCAGGATCGCAATTTATCTGCAGAAACTGTTCATATGATTTTCTCTGCATCGAGATCAGATGCGGTGGTTCCAGAATGCTGGAGGCACTGGCAAATTGCTTTCTGATTCTTTCCATGTTTTTCCTCGAGGTTGCGGAAACCTTATAAATTCAATATATTACAAGAATCGATCTATTAACCGTCAATTGGCAGTGGCGGTGCTGTTCGAACAGGTGATTGGGCACTGGCATACTGCATGCAAATGATATGGTACAACGGGTGGACACGGGACGATTAAACCACCTTGTGGTAGAGCCAGCTAAACCGGTAAGCACTGCGCCGCAAGTCGTCAATTGATCCATGCCGCAGCCATTTCACCAGCAAATCCATAACTACTTGTTATTAATTGTCTTTTCCAACCGCCCCTCAACCGTCCGCCAAAACACGACACGCCGCGCATATAAGCGCAGCGTGTCGTAATCACAACGGCCCGCCGGTCGGTCCGTCGGATTTATGAAGGGTCTACTTGATATCGACAGAACCGCCGACAGCCTCAATCTTGGTTTTGATATCTGCAGCTTCCTCCTTGGTGACGCCTTCCTTGATCGGCTGAGGAGCACCTTCGACCAGTTCCTTGGCTTCTTTCAGGCCAAGGCTGGTAATCGCGCGGACTTCTTTGATGACCTTGATCTTCTGGTCACCGGCGCTGGCCAGGATGACATCGAACTCGGTCTTCTCTTCGGCAGCGGCGGCTGCACCGGCGTCTCCGGCAGGACCAGCGGCGGCAACGGCGACCGGAGCGGCGGCGGAAACACCGAATTTCTCTTCAAATTCCTTGATAAGTTCAGAGAGTTCGAGAACGCTCATATTGGCGATGAATTCAATTACGTCTTCTTTGGTTACAGCCATTGTATGTACCTCTTTGGTTTAATGATTGATCGACTGGTAAATCTTCTTAAAACCGGCATCATGCCTGTTCTTTCTGATCCTTTATCGCCTGCAGGCCGTAGAGCAGTTTCTGCGGCACAGCCGCAAGTACTCTCACAAATGCGGTCGGAACGCCGTTCAGCACCGACAACAGCTGACCCAGCAGAACTTCCCTGGGCGGAAGCTTCGACAGGGCAATCATGTCGTCGATGGTAATTTTCTCTCCTTCGAGAACAGCAGACCGGAGCTGAAATTTCTTGAAATCTTCAGCAAACTTTGCCAGCACTTTGGCCGGAGCGACCGGATCATCATAGGACATGACAATGGCTGTCGTCCCGGTGAAGTCGCCCGTAAGCGACTCACACGGCGTATCGGCAACTGCTCTCTTGAGAAGAGTGTTTTTGGCGATCCGGATCTCAGAACTCGTATCACGAAGATCGCGGCGGATCTTCTCGAGATCTGAAACCTTCAAACCGCAATAGTCTGCAACGACTGAAAACCGTGCGCGGCTGAACGATTCGTTCAGTTCAGCGACTATTGCTGCTTTTTCGTCTCGGTTCAAATTACCCTCCTGGTTTCTAGTTTGTACGTTGTTCGAAACAGCAGTTGCCCGGCGGCCTCACCTTCGGGAAGGTGCCGCCTCTTGTCCGTCTCGGCAGGTCGGTGATACCGATTAAACTCGCGTGCCTGCTGTCTTCGACAAATTAATCACCGCGGCTGCGGTTCTTAATTTTCCTCTCGCCTCTCGCCATTATTATTTGACACGGGTCCTGACATCCAGGGTATCAACTTTGAAGCCCGGGCCCATGGTAGACGACAATGATATCGAACGCATATAGACGCCCTTGCTGGTCGACGGCTTCAGTTGAATCAGTCTTTCGATGAAAGCGATCGCATTCTCATAGAGCTTCTGTGCACCGAAAGAAACTTTGCCGATGCCGGCGTGGACGATACCGGCCTTGTCGACGCGGAAATCCACCTTACCGCCCTTGATGTCCTTGACCACATTGGCGATATCAAAGGTGACGGTGCCGAGTTTGGCATTGGGCATCAAGTTGCGCGGACCGAGGATGCGGCCGATCTTCCCCACCGTTCCCATCATGTCGGGGGTTGCCACGGTTTTGTCGAACTCCAGCCAGCCTCCCTGGATCTTTTCGACCAGGTCGTCCGAGCCTACGAAATCGGCGCCGGCCTCCAATGCTTCAGCTTCTTTGGGGCCCTTGGCAAACACCAGCACGCGGGTCACTTTACCGGTTCCGTGCGGAAGTACCACGGACGATCGGACCATCTGATCGGCGTGACGGGGGTCAACGCCAAGTTTCACTGCAATATCGACCGTCTCGTCAAACGACGCATAGGATGCTTCAAGCACCTGCTTGAGCGCATCATCGATGGTCCTGACGGCGGACCGGTCGACTCCTTCTACCTTGTTTCTGTACTTCTTTCCATGTTTCGGCATATCAGCCTCCTACTGCACCTGTTTCCGGCTGTACGGATCCAGCGGTACGTAGTGATGTTAAGGATTGGTCGGTACTTTCGTTCTTCCTTAGTCAACGACCGTGAGCCCGGCGCTTTTCGCCGATCCCTCGATAATCTTCATGGCGCTCTCGACATCATAGGCATTCAGATCAGGCATCTTGATCTCTGCGATCTCCCTGATCTTATCCCTGCTGATCTCGGCAACGCGCTCGGTTTTGGGGTTACCGGACCCTTTCTGGATATTCGCGGCCTTGAACAAAAGCACGGATGCAGGAGGTGTCTTGGTGATGTAGCTGAACGACCGATCCTGGTAGACGGTGATGACAACAGGAATGATCGTATCCCCCATGGACTGGGTCTTGGCATTGAATGCTTTGCAGAACTCCATGATGTTCACGCCGTGCTGACCAAGCGCCGGTCCTACGGGCGGAGACGGGTTGGCTTTGCCGGCCGGAATCTGAAGTTTGATATATGCCGTTATTTTCTTGGCCATTTTTTTACTCCAACAATATTTACGGTAATGATAAAGACGTTTAATTCGTTGCTATGTGTAACTATTCACAGGCGTCCCAGATTTGGACAAGCGCGGTTTTTCGCTATAGCCTATCAATGCGTGAAACCGTGATCGTTCAAAGCTGGGACTCATGTGGGTAGTTACTATTTCATCAGGTATTGGATACCTGGACAAATTCAAGTTCCACCGGCGTTTCCCGGCCGAAGATGGAGACCATCACCCGGACCCTTCCCTTTTCGGGGAAGACCTCATCGACCACGCCCTGGAAATTGGCGAAGGGCCCATCGACAACCCTGACAACCTCGCCAATATCGAACACCACTTTGGGCCGCGGCCGCTCGGAACCGTCTTGAATCCGACCGATTATCTTGCCGGCGTCCTCATCGGAAAGCGGTACCGGATTACGGTCGTCTCCCACAAACCCCACCACTCGTGGCATGTTCTGATGAATAATGTGCCAGGTGGTGTCGTTGAGTTCCATGCTGACCAGCATGTAGCCCGGGAAAAACCTCCTGGAAGAGGTTTTGCGGGACCCCTTGATCATCTCCACGACCTGTTCGGTCGGTATCAGAATCTCACCGAAATACTCCTCGAGCCCCTCTTTGCTTATGCGCTCCTGAAGCGTTGCCTTTACCCGTTCCTCATACCCGGAATGGACCTGCAATATGTACCATTGTCTAGCCATTTGCGTACCGTATTTTCTTAGGACAGGAAAAAGCCCGATCTCTGTCCAGCAGCCGGTTATGGTGCTGGTCCCTTGGTCTCCCTAATGAGTTAGCGCAATACCAGTGATATCAGCTTCCCGAGGATTACATCAACGGTTCCGAGGTAGGCGGAGACGACGATCGTCAGCAGCACGACCATGCCGGTTAAACCAAGGGTCACCTTTTTGTCCGGCCAGGTGATTTTGGAAAACTCGGCCTGGACCTCACCGACAAATTTTTTTATCTGCGCAGGCGCAAACGGAGACGGCTGAGCCTTCTCTGCGGCTACGTTTTTGCTGCTCTGTTTCGTCTTACCTGCCATGGTTCTACACCGTCTGCGTTGAGTTGCCGTTAAATCTGTGGCAGGCCAGGAGGGACTCGAACCCCCAGCCCCCGGATTTGGAGTCCGGTGCTCTACCATTAGAGCTACTGGCCTACCGACAGCCTATTTTGTCTCTTTATGCGGAGTGTGGGTCCGGCAGAAAGGACAATATTTCTTAAACTCCAGTTTGCCCGGTGTATTCTTTTTATTTTTGGTCGTCGTGTAGTTACGACGCTTGCAGCTACCGCATGCCAGGGTGACTATGTCTCTCATTTCCTTGCTTCCTGCTTAAGAAACAATTACCCCACTCCTTCGGGGAGCGGGGTAATATATGCTTTTATTGCCGGGTGTTAGGCCAAAATTTCACTGATAACGCCGGCGCCTACCGTGCGGCCGCCTTCACGGATCGCAAATCGCAGACCGACATCCATCGCGATCGGCGTGATCAGCTCCGCCTCGATCGACACGTTGTCGCCCGGCATTACCATCTCC
>JAJDNR010000088.1 GCA_022340565.1 Desulfofustis sp. | reverse complement strand
CAACAAACTCGTCAAATAAACGCTGCTGAGTTGGATCGTTCACCGTGGATTTTTCCGGATGCCATTGCACCCCTATTAGCCAGGGATGAGCCGTGGCAACGAGCGCCTCAATAATGCCATCCGGGGCGGTTGCAGCAACTTCCAGGCCCACTGCAATGCGGTCCACGGCCTGATGATGCCCGCTGTAGGTGCTGACGCAATCAGCTTTCATAATTCGGGCCAGCTGACTCCCGGGCTGCACAATACACCTGTGCAAGACCCACCCCCCATCCGTATTTCGATGTATGTCTGTTTCACGGACATCAGGGATATGTGCATACAGTGTCCCCCCCAGCGCTACATTGAGTACCTGCATGCCGCGGCAGATGCACAGTACAGGGATATCCTTTCTCTCCATAGCTCGCCGAATCAGTTCGATCTCTGTGACATCTCGCTCAGCATCAACGGCCTGAACCGATTCGTTGTTCACCTCTCCCTGGTAATGAACTGGAGACACATCGGTACCGCCCGTCACAACGATGCCATCCAGTATCGGCCAGAATGTTTCCCCGTCATCACCGTTTGTTGGAATCAGCAGCGGTGCGCCGCCCGCTCGCTTGACCGAGTCAACATACTCTTTCGGTACGGCATAGTGGTGGTCATAATATGCAGAAAGAGTATGCTGTTCCTGATATCCATAGGTAGTTAAACCAATTATCGGCTTCATAGCGCGTGATCCATTGTGAGCTTAATTATTCATGACCTTATTTCATGCAAACCTAACGACTCGTAAAAACACCGCCGACTTGCCCTTGGTCAGCATGAACTGGGCCTTGAGTCGTGTCCGTATGCTCGCAGCTTCACAGTTTAATATTCAGATCTTCGATATGGCCATGTTACCTGACGATGGGTTAACCTGCACGAGTCTGCGAGCGACGAGTTAAGCGCCTTGTCATGCTCGACGGATGATGAATAGCGGCTCCGCCCGTAAGCTTCCCTAGAGAAGAGGAATTTTACAAGTAATATAAGACCGATTAAGGTCTGATTTTGTCCAAGGGGCTACCGTTGAGCGTCGAACGGAATCTGTACAGAACTTCCGTACCAGGGGTTTCTCCGAGGCTGCAGCCTTGCATGGGGCGGACCGTGACCTGCCTGGCAGCAAAGCAACCATGCTCACAGGGCGTTCGTGGGAAGCGTGTGGAGAGCACCAAATCCCACAGGGCATGAGAAATTGGCTCAACACCCGATCTGGTGTCGCAGTTAAGGCAACTCAGAAAAGATCAGCTTTTCAGCAGCAGGTAGAGTAGCGCCATACGGATATAGAGGCCGTTCTGGGCCTGCTCGAAGTAGCGGGCCTGAGGGGCGCTGTCGACTACCGGTGGAATTTCGTCGACCCGGGGCAGGGGATGCATGATGATCGCATCGCGCTTCATCTGCGCCACCAGTTCCGGGGTCAGGATGTATTTTCCTGCCGCTTCACGGTAGTCATCAATGGAGTGGAAGCGTTCCTTCTGGATGCGGGTCATATAGATGCAGTCGATCTCGCGGATCACCTCGGAGAGATCGTCTTCCTCGCGCCACGGCACCTGGTATTTGTCCAGGTAATCCTTGATATCCCGTTCCATGCGGCAGACCGGCGGCGACACGAAGACGATCTCGATGCCTTCGTATTTGGTCAGCAGATAGGAGAGGGAGCGCACCGTACGGCCGTAGCGAAGATCTCCGACCAGCGCGATCTTCAGGTTATTCATCTGCGGGAACGCATCGACGATGGTGTACATGTCGAGCAGCGCCTGGGTCGGGTGCTGGCCGGCGCCGTCGCCGGCGTTGATGACCGGAATTCTCGATATCTCGGCCGCCCGGGCGGCGCTTCCCGCCTCGTTGTGGCGCATCACGATCAGGTCGGCATAGCCGTTGATGATCCGGGTCGAGTCGGCGAGGCTCTCTCCTTTTGCGGCCGATGAGAACTCACGTGCATTCTCGGTGGTGATCACTTCGCCGCCGAGCCTGCGCATGGCGCTCTCGAACGAGAACCGGGTACGGGTCGACGGCTCGTAGAAGAGCGACGCCATGATTTTGCCATCGAGGAATTTAGCCAGCTTCCGGTCACCGGCAAGGTCCTCTTTCATCATATCGGCGGTCCGAAAGACCAGTTCCAGGATATCCCGGTCGAACTGCTGGGATTCGATTACATGGTTCAGATCGAAGGAAACCATCGTGTCTCTCCTCAGTGCAATGGTGGCGACTCTTTGTCTAATTATTACAAATTATTAAGCCTTTCCGAACAGTTTTAACAGGATCGCATTCTGGGCATGCATCCGGTTCTCGGCTTCATCGAAAACGATCGAGGCCGGCGATTCCACCACCGAATCGGTGGTTTCGACTCCCCGCTCGACCGGCAGGCAGTGCATGAACAGTGAAGCCTTGCCGGTCGCCGCCATCAGCGCATCGTCCACCTGGAACCCCCGGAAATCGATGCGGCGCTGCTCGGCTTCCTCCTTCTTCCCCATCGACGCCCACACATCGGTGTAGACGATATCGGCATCTTTCGCCGCATGCATGGGATCGTGGCTGATCTCGATCTCGGAGATGCCCTCGTCTCTGGCGAGCTTCACCGTCTGCTGGTCGGGCTGATAGTTTTCCGGGCAGGCGCAGACGAAATGAATCGGCAGCCGGCACGCCATCTCCAGCCAGGAATGGACGATGTTGTTGCCGTCGCCGACATAGACGATCTTGAGGTCGTTGAGGGTCTTCCGATGCTCCAGGATGGTGAACAGGTCGGCCATGATCTGGCAGGGGTGATTGTAGTCGGTGAGGCCGTTGACCACCGGAACCGACGCGAATTTGGCGAGCTCGAGCACATGGGCGTGATCGAACAGGCGGGCCATGATCACGTCGTTGTAGCGGGCCACGACCCGGGCGATGTCTTTCACCGCCTCGCGTTTGCCGATGGAGATGTCGGTGGGGCCCAGGTAGAGTGCATGTCCCCCCATCCGGAAAAATCCGGTTTCGAAGGAGATGCGGGTCCGGGCCGACGGTTTGGCGAAAATCATCGCCATCGTGCAGCCGCTGAACGGCCTGTACTCCTCGCGGCGTTTGAAGCGTTCCTTGACCTCTGCGGCGATGGCAAAGGTTTCATGGATCTCGTCAGTGCTGAAATCTGTCACGTGGAGAAAATCACGTTTCACAACGACCTCCGTGTTTTCATTCATGGTAGTGTGAATATTTTGGCGGTTGGCGAAGACCGGCCGGGCGGCTGCACATGAGTACGGGAGTCTTGCCTGTGCCGGTTTCGCAGCTTGTCTATACCGGTTTCCCGGACCGGGTTCAACCAATAGTTGTGCAGCCGCAATAGGTTCAGCCTCTCTTTCTTTACTCCCTCGGAGGCGCCATTTCAATATGAACCGCCGCTTTCTTTCTGCCTGTCAAACGTCACTCTTCACCCGGCAGGTATGAACGGGGCGCTGAATTTCCGGCAATGAGAAAAGCACGGAGATCGATGTGACGCTCATTTCAAAGGGTGAAAGAGTCGCCCACGGCGAGCAAACGATGCGCTTTGGAGGTGAATGCAGCATCAAGGCCTGATGTTCTGTTTAAAAGAACAATTATTCTACAGAAAAGAACGCATAATGTGTTGACGGTTAAAACATAATATGGTTACATCCCCCACGAGCGCGTCAGACCCCTATGATCTGAGCACATCGAGCGCTCTTGGGTCAATCAGGTCTACCGAAGTTGCCAGAACCGATTCATTGTCGAAACAGGGGGAGTTTGTTTTTTTATCCGCATGGTATTAGATTATGCGGATGCCCCTGCGGATTTTCATGGTCTTCGGCAATGGCGTATCAATTCAGCTCCACGATACATACGAGTAGCGATTGGCGCGAGACAGAAGCGAGGCACTGGCAATCTTAACCGAGGTGATCGATGCTTCGGCCGCGAGGGAGGGCGGCACGGTATTCAGGAGCATCGCAGATGCAGGACCGCAGTTCCAACCGCCGCGATCTGGAAAGACCGTCGGCTGCACCATTGGTTTCCCGTTTCGGGATTACACAAAAGCTAAGAGAGGAGGACTTCATGCTCAACACATTCAAAAAGACGTTACTGGTTGGCGGTGCGGTAACCGCCGCACTGTTCCTGGCTGCCGGCGTCGCGTCATCGGCGGACCAGACCAAACTGCGCATCCAGACACATTACTCTCCGGAGCAACTCTCCGGGAAACTGGCAGCGCAATATGTCGACAATATCCAGACCATGTCCGGCGGCGAGATCGAGGTGGAACTGTTCTATTCGTCCTCCGTCGTTAAGACAGTCGAAACCTTTGATGCGGCTGCAACCGGTATTCTCGATTGCGATTTCACCGGTGGAGCCTATCAGACCGGCAAGAACCCGGCCTTTCAGTTTGTGAGCGATATCATGGGCGGCTACGACACGCCGTACCAGCAGCTCTCATGGCTCTATTACGGCGGTGGTCTGGAAGCGGCCCAGAAACTCTACAACAAGTTCGACATGGAACTCATCGGTTGGTGGGTATACGGCCAGGAATCGCTGTCGTCGTCGAAACCTATCCGCAATACCGAAGATCTGAAGGACTGGAAATTCCGTTCACCGCCGGGTCTGGAGACCAAAATTTTCGAGAAGCTCGGTTCCAAGCCGATCGTTATGGATTTTACCGAGGTCTTCACCGCGCTGGAGTCCGGCATTATTGATGGCACGGATGCATCAAGCCTCGCCAACAATACCGGCCTTGGCATCTATGACCTGGTCAAGTATGCTACCTATCCGGGCTTCCACTCCATGCCGTCTGACCATCTGGCCTGCAATAAGGCCGTTTTCGATGCAATGCCTGAGAAACACCAGAGGATCATGAAGGTTGCCATGGAATCGCTGGCTCTGCGCACCGCTCTGGCGAACGCGGTCATCAACAATGAATCTGCTGCGAAATTGAGAGCGCAAGGCGTCACACTGTATGACTGGACGCCGGAGGAACGATCGAAATTCCGCGCTGCTGCCCTGGCTTCCTGGCCTGAGTTTGCTACCACTCCCGAAGCAAAGGCTCTGGTAGAAAGCCATATGGCATTTCTCAAACAACTCGGTGTGATAGAATAAGCCGTAACGGGGGCACCCACTGACGGTGCCCCCGACAATGAACATGTTGAAGTCTTTGGTATGACAGCCACCATTCCTTGCAGGGACAGGTGATGGGCGGTTTGCATGCATTTCTGACAAAATGTTGAAATGTCCAGGCCTGGAATTTTAGAAAAAGAGATTAAATAACCCACGGTAACGATGTGGAATGCTGGTGCTGAGCAATGAAAAGGATCGTGATTACGCCTGATGAACCATAACACCTAAGCAGGGAAGGAAACATGAAAGAGCACCCGGGTTCCGGCCCTATTGATATGGTGGTCCACATTTTCAGTCGCTTCATGATGTGGGCGCCATTTTTTATTGTCCTGATTATCCTCTATGAAATTGTCAAGCGGTATTTCTTTGCCGCGGCTACCCTCTGGGTCAATGAGATGTCCCTGTGGGTCGCCGGAGGCATCTATCTTTCGGCGGGTCTCTACGCCTTGCTGCAACGGAGCCACATTCGCATTTTTATCATTTACGACATGGTGCCACTCTGGCTGAAGCGGGTGTTCGACATCCTCTCTACGCTCTGTGTCATCATTTTTGCATTCGCCCTGATCTGGGGGGGCTTTGGCGAGGCCATTGCCAAATTCTGGCGATGGGAGACATTCGGCACTGCCTTTGACCCGCCAATCCCGGCAACCAACAAACCGCTGATCCTCATCGTGATGTTTTTCCTGGGACTGCAGGCGCTGTCCAATCTGGTGAGGGACTGGCCTGCTGTTCCGTGGGTTCGCAAGGTTTTCGATATCCTGGCCAGTGTCGTCGTCATCGGACTTTCGGTGCTGGCGGCCTACAATCTCTATGTAATTCCGCCGGAAGGCAGCACTGTCCCCCTCCATTGGCAGATTTCAATCGGAGTCTTTCTTGCCGGGGCCGTGGTGCTGGTGATTTACGGCCTGATCCGTGATTTCAACAAGACGCCACAACCGGTCGCCGAGATAGACGAAATCGAAGAGGAAGCTGAAATAATGAGACGACAGGCGGGTGGGGTTCCCGATGAAATCCTGTCAGGTGATCCTCCAAAAACGAACGTGTAGGGACAGCATCATGGATATAGGATTGATTTCTCTGGTTTTGCTTGTTGGCATGCTGGCCTTGCTGGCCATAGGCATGCCGCTGGGATTCGCCTCCGGTTTCCTGGCCGTGGTTGTCATGGTGCTGAAATTTGAACCGACACTGGTTACCGATCCGTTTATATACGGATTCGATTTTGCCCAATGGACGGTTGGCAGTGGAGTTCTTTCAAGGTCCTTCGGTACCGGACCTATGAATATCCTGGCTCAGCGACTATACGGTATCATGGTCAATTACGTCCTGATTTCGGTACCGCTGTTCATTTTTATGGCAACCTTGCTGGAGCGCTCGGGGATTGCCCGCGACATGTACACCTGCCTGAGCATGTGGATGGCGCGCACGCGCGGCGGTATCGCCGTCGTCACCGCGCTGATGGCTATCGTCATGGCGGCGATGTCAGGCATAATCGGCGGCGAGGTGGTATTGCTCGGCCTTATTGCCCTGCCGCAGATGCTGCGGCTCGGATATAACCAGAATCTTGCCATCGGCACCATTTGTGCGTCTGGTTCGTTGGGGACGATGATCCCCCCATCAATCGTACTCATTTTTTACGGTCTAATAACGGAAACCTCGATTCATGCGTTGTTCAAGGCTGCGTTTCTTCCCGGCTTCATGCTGGCAGGTCTCTACATCATATACGTCATTGTGCGCACCCGCCTGAACCCTTCGCTGGCCCCGCTGCCCGAACCGTCGCCGGATATGATGACGATGAAGGATAAGATGATTTACGGCCCGACGATCGCAGTCATGCTGGCCGGTGTCGGCGCAGCAGTGGTTGCGCTGCGCTGGATCTACATTCAGGTCGGTGCAACGATGAATCCAAAGTTGATCCATGAGAACACCTTTTTGATCGGCAATTCAGTTATCTGGATATCTCTGGCTATCGTTGTCGCAGCTGCGGCATTTATCTTTTTACTGGTCGGTGTGGCCACCGCCAAAGAGTCCTGGAGGAGGAGCAAGGGAATGGTGGCACCGCTGCTCATCGTCTTCGTTGTACTCGGATCGATTTACGGCGGCATCACCGGCATCACCGAGGCTGCGGCGATGGGGTCTCTGGCGGTACTGTGCCTGATCTGGGTTCGCAAGGAGTTCTCGTTCAATCTGCTGCGTGAAGCGTCGATGCGAACCTTCAAGTCGACCGGCACGATTATCTGGGTCACCCTCGGTGCCACCGCGCTGGCCGGCGCCTACACGATTGCCGGAGGTCCCGCTTACGTGGCGAATCTGATTGTTGGATCTGAACTGCCGACCCTGGGAGTGCTGCTCGTAATGATGGTGATCTTTCTGTTCCTCGGTGCCTTTATGGACTGGACGGGCATCGTCCTGCTGGTCATGCCGGTGTTTCTGCCGATCGTTCTGAAACTGCCCATGAATGAGCTTGGCCTGACCGGCGGTCTCGAGTCTGATACGATGGTACGAGTGTGGTTCGGCATCCTGTTCTGCGTGAATATGCAGGTGAGTTTCCTGTCGCCGCCGTTTGGCCCGGCGGCATTTTACCTCAAGTCGGTTGCGCCGCCGCATATTACCCTCCCGGACATATTTCGGGGTTTTATGCCGTTCATGTGCATGCAGCTCATCATCCTCACTTTGATTCTTTTGGTCCCGGAGATTACGACGGTATTTCTGTAAAAACGGCTGAACCTGGATGGACAGGTGCGCATCGACGCTCGCGTGCCTGTCATCCAGAACGTGATTCCGTTCCCGCCAAATTCATCCTGATCGGGGTCCGATCATTTTCGCTGCGGAATTCCACAGTGTTACGTGTTATATTATAGGTAGGGAAACATTGTCTGGTGACCATGGCTCCCGGCTCCTGTGAGCGTGCTGGGAGCCTCAGGACGGCAGGGAGATATTCACCTCAACAGCCTGGCGCCGGCA
>JAJDNR010000051.1 GCA_022340565.1 Desulfofustis sp. | reverse complement strand
CTCGTCTATCCGGTCACCGGCAAGACAGCTGGCATATGCATCACGGCCCATGTTCATCACAGTAAAACAACCCGCGGCCATATCGTCGACATGCAGAAACTCGCGCCTGCCCGTGCCGCTTCCCCACAGCTGCACGTAGGGACGATCCTTCAATGCCGTCCCGCCCGCTTCGAAGAGACCGGCTTTGACATCGTCGGGAATGGCACCGAAGCGTGCCTCATCGCGGCGAATCCCTGCCCGGTTACCCTGTTCCGCCAGCCTGGCCAGGTGGCATTTCCTGATGATCGCCGGAATCACATGGGAATGTTCGAGATGATAATTGTCTTCCGGTCCGTAGAGGTTGGTGGGCATGACCGCCCTGAAATCGGTCCCATGCTGACGGTTGTAAGATTCGCACGTCTTGATGCCGGCAATTTTGGCGATCGCATACGGCTCGTTGGTTGGTTCCAGGAGTCCGCTCAGCAGGTACGATTCCTTCATCGGCTGAGCGCATAATTTCGGATAGATGCAAGAGCTTCCCAGAAACAGCAGCCGTCTGACCCCTGCCGCCCAGGCCTCGTGGATCACATTGGCCTGAATCATCAGATTGCGATAAATGAAGTCGGCGGGATAGCTGCTATTTGCATGGATACCGCCGACCTTTGCCGCCGCCAGCACCACATAGTCGATTCTCTCATCGCTAAAGAGTTCCCTCACCGCCGCCTGATCGGTGAGATCGAGCTCCGCCGAAGTCCGGGTTACCAGATTGGAAAAACCTTTCCGCCGAAGCAGCCGGACCATCGCCGAGCCCACCATGCCGCGATGCCCGGCCACATAGATCACCTGATCACCGGTCAACGAACCTGATTCAGGCACCATATCGCTCTCCACGCCTATTCGTTGTAGGTGTATGCGTTAAATCCTTCATTGATGCACAATGCGTCCTTTCTCGCCTCGTCCAGATCGATGCGCACCATTTCCGATACCAGCTGATCGAAGGTCGTCTTCGGGCTCCAGCCCAGTTTCTCCTTTGCCTTCGCCGGATTGCCGAGCAGCGTCTCGACCTCCGCAGGGCGAAAATAACGCTTGTCGACCCGCACGATCGTCCGCCCGGGCTCGATCTTCATGTCATCGCTCGGCCCGTCGACCCGTTCAACCACGCCGGTTTCCGCGACCCCGCTGCCCTGCCATGACATGGTGATGCCGATCTCCGCCGCCGCCCGGTTGACAAACTCCCGGACCGAATGCTGTTCCCCGGTGGCAATGACAAAATCGTCAGGTCTGTCCTGCTGGAGCATGAGCCACTGCATTTCAACGTAGTCCCGGGCATGTCCCCAGTCGCGCCTGGCATCGAGGTTGCCGAGATGAATACAGTCCTGCAGGCCGAGGGCGATCCGGGCGATCGCCCGGGTGATCTTTCTGGTGACGAAGGTCTCTCCGCGTCGCGGCGATTCGTGATTGAAGAGGATTCCATTGCAGGCAAACATGCCGTAGGCTTCCCGGTAATTCACCACGATCCAGTACGAGTAGAGCTTCGCAACACCGTACGGCGAACGTGGATAGAACGGGGTTTTTTCCGTCTGCGGAGTCTCCTGGACGAGTCCGTAGAGCTCCGAGGTCGAGGCTTGGTAAAACCTGGTTTTCCCGGTAAGACCCAGGATGCGGATCGCCTCGAGCATTCTCAGGGTGCCGAGCGCATCGGAATTGGCGGTGTATTCTGGCTCCTCGAAGGACACCGCGACGTGCGACTGGGCTGCAAGGTTGTAGATCTCGTCCGGCTTCACTTTTTCGATAATATGGATCAGGCTTGACGAATCGGTGAGATCGCCGTGATGCAGGATAAAATTCCGCTCCGCTTCATGGGGACCCTGGTACAGGTGATCGATGCGGTCGGTATTGAACAGCGACGTGCGCCGTTTGATTCCGTGCACCTCGTATCCTTTTGCGAGCAGAAATTCAGCCAGATACGAGCCGTCCTGGCCGGTGATGCCGGTTATCAGTGCTTTTTTCTTCATCTTTTTCAGTTTTGGGAAATATGCGATTGTGTGCTGCAAATGTGCCCGCTACCTAACCATATTCGGGCGGAGATTGGCAAACAGAATCTATCCTATCCGCGCACTTCCGGCCAGCGGACCGGAGAGGGAGACAGCACGGCCGGGCCTCTGCCGGCTCTCTCTGCAAACGATCCGGGAACAGGTAGAAAGCTGTTGCCCGCCTTTCTTACCAATGTTGTCGCTTTTCTAATCAGGACCAGGCAGCGGTGATAGCTTGTTTCAGGCTGCTGCTCTTCGGCCTTTTCGCCGGGACGGTGAAAATTCCTCCGGGATGACGGCGGCTGCGCCGCCTATGGCCGTAGGAAAGCATTTTCACCGTCCCGGCTGGCCTCCGCGATGCAGCCTGAAACAAGCCATCACCGCCTTCCCGGGACGATGAATCTGAGCTCAATACATGTTCTTCCAACAACGGGGGAACAGCGTTCGACACATCCCCAGCCCTTTTGCTTGATCAACTCGGCCGAGTGGTTCAGGCCGCCCGATTCAAACTCGACAGCAGCGCCTTCACGGAAGCGATGATGATGTCGGTGTCGATGCCGGCGCCCCAGAACCGTATCCCGTCTGCCCGTTCGATCTCGATATAGGCGATCGCCTTGGCGTGGGAGCCCGTATTGATCGCATGCTCATGATAGCTGCACAGGATCCAGTCCCCGGTAACCTGGGCCTTCAAAGCATTAGAGAAGGCGTCCAGCGGGCCGTTGCCGGTGGCTTTGATCTTTCTATCCACCCCGTCCACCTCGACGGTCGCCTCCACTTCTGCATAAGAGCGCCGCTCCAGCTTATCCGAATGGCGTTTCATCACGTTGAAGGATTGCAGGTCGAACGGGGCATGCACGTCGATATAGCAGTTCTCGAATTCGCGAAAAATCTCGTCGGCTTTGAGTTCCCGGCCCTCCCGGTCGGTCACCTCCTGGATCACGGCCCCGAATTCCGGATGCATCTCTTTGGGCATCTTGATGCCGAATTCGTGATCCATCACATAGGCGACCCCCCCCTTGCCAGATTGACTGTTGATCCTGATGATCGATTCATAGGTCCGGCCGACGTCGCCCGGGTCGATCGGCAGATACGGCACTGCCCATGCATTCGAGCCCGAAAGTTCGTACTGGGTCATGCCTTTGTTGATCGCATCCTGATGGGATCCCGAAAACGCCGTATAGACGAGTTCCCCGGCATAGGGGTGTCTGATGTGCACTGGGATCCGGTTGACCCGCTCGTAGACGTCGATCAGGTGATTGATATCGTGCAGGTCGAGCTGGGGATCCACTCCCTGAGTGAAGAGGTTCAGGGCCAGCGTCACGATATCGACGTTGCCGGTCCGTTCGCCGTTTCCGAACAGGGTTCCCTCGACCCGCTGAGCACCGGCCATCATTGCCAGTTCCGTGGCGGCGACGGCGGATCCTCTGTCATTGTGAGTATGGACACTGATGATAGCCGCCTCGCGGTTTTTCATGTTGGTGCAGAACCACTCGATCTGGTCGGCGAAAATATTGGGCGTGGTGAGTTCCACCGTTGCCGGCAGGTTTATGATCACCGGATTTTCATCATCGGGCCGCCACACATCCATGACAGCCTCACAGACTTCCAAAGCGAAATCGAGCTCCGTTCCGGTAAAGCTCTCCGGGGAATATTGATATCTGAATTTGGTACCGGGATACTTCTCGGCTTCCCGCGCAACCAGTTCCGCCCCATGCACCGCGAGGTTGACGATTTCCTGCTGGCTCATCTTGAAGACCACGTTGCGCTGCAGGGTCGACGTGGAGTTGTAGAGATGGATGATCGCCTGCCTTGCCCCGGCGACAGATTCGAAAGTCTTCTTGATCAGATGTTCGCGGGCCTGTGTCAGTACCTGGATGCAGATGTCCTCGGGGACCAGATCGTCCTCGATCAGCAATCGCGTGAATTCGAACTCCACCTGGGAGGCGGACGGAAATCCCACCTCGATTTCTTTGAAGCCGATCTCCACCAGGAGGTTCCACATATCCAGCTTCTTGTTCAGGCTCATGGGCTGGATCAAAGCCTGATTGCCGTCGCGCAGATCGACGCTGCACCACACCGGCGGACGCTCGATGAGCTTGTCCGGCCATGTTCTTCCAGGCAGTGAAACTGGTGGGTAGGGACTGTATTTGCTGACTGATTCTGCTCTCATCTCTATCTCCTGCTGGTCCTGATTGTAAAGGTTCACATTGTTCAATAAAAAAAGGCCGCGGTCTGTGCAACCGCGGCCTTCGAAGAATCATGGATTCGTAACGCTACTCGTCCACGACCAATCCCGCGGCACCCGCACGGAGCGGCAGTAGAGCCAGGAGGAGCACGGTGGTGATGTAGTCGCCGGATTTCATCATCTCTTTAATTGGGGCAAGACGGATCATTTAAGTAAGGCTACACTAATCCTGCCCCATCGGTGTTGTCAAGGTCAAACCACGTTTTTCAGGGTGCCGGCTGTAAACCGGCCGTTTTTCAGCATCTCTGCCCGTTTCTGCCTATTTTTTGGTTATTGACATGTCATCTGTACATTTTTATGTTATGAGGTTCGATCAAAACTGCCGGATCACCCGGTTTCTCATCGCTTCAAGCGCATTAACGTAAAGGACTGAACAATGTCGCAGATAACCGGCGCCCAAGCAATTGTCAAATGTCTCATGGAAGAAGGTGTCAGCACGATCTTCGGGTATCCCGGCGGGGCGGTCATCGACCTCTACGACGAGCTGATGTCCAGTCCCCAGTTGACCCACGTGCTTGTCCGCCACGAGCAGGCTGCGGTCCACGCCGCGGACGGCTACGCCCGGGTCACCGGAGAAGTCGGCGTGGCCCTGCTCACCTCGGGTCCCGGTGCGACTAACGGGGTTACCGGTATTGCCACGGCCTATATGGATTCGATTCCGATCGTCATCCTCACGGGCCAAGTACCGACCCCGCTGATTGGCAACGACGCCTTCCAGGAAGTCGACATCGTCGGCATCACCCGGCCCTGCACCAAGCACAATTACCTGGTCAACAATAGAAACGATCTCGTCGAGACCATACGCGAGGCGTTCTATGTGGCAAAAACCGGCAGACCTGGACCGGTTTTGGTGGACCTGCCGAAAGACATTATCAAGGCCGACATTGACTTCGAAGACAGGAAGCCGATCCGGTTGCAGAGCTATCAGCCGACCTACGAACCGCACATGGGCCAGATCGACAAGGCCTGCCGGCTCATCATGGAGGCCCGCAAACCGGTTCTCTACGTGGGCGGCGGAGTGATCTTGTCGAATGCCTCCGAGGAGTTGCGGGAGCTGGCCTTGAAACTGGACATTCCGGTGACCATGACCCTCATGGGGCTCGGGTCCTTCCCGGGCAGCCATGATCTGTCGATGGGCATGCTGGGCATGCACGGAACCTACACGGCCAACATGGCGGTCGCCGAATGCGACCTGCTGATCTCGGTGGGCGCCCGCTTCGACGATCGGGTCACCGGCAAACTCGACACCTTTGCAACCAACGCGAAAATCATCCATGTCGACATTGATCCCACCTCGATCAGCAAAAACGTCAGCGTTGATGTGCCGATCGTGTCCGATTGCCGGAAGGCGCTGACCGCTTTGAACAACTGGTTCAACAACCGGCAGGACATCTCCATCGAAGACGAGAAGTCAAAGCACCAGCAGTGGTTCGAACAGATCAAGCGCTGGCAGCAGCAACACCCCTTGACCTATATCGAAGAAGGCGAAAAGATCAAACCCCAGTACGTGGTCGAGATGCTCGACAAACTCACCGATGGCGAGGCGATCGTTGCCACGGAAGTCGGGCAGCACCAGATGTGGGCCGCCCAATTCTACCAGTTCAACAGCCCCAGACGTTTTCTCACCTCCGGCGGGCTCGGCACCATGGGCTACGGGCTGCCTGCGGCTATCGGTGCCAAGATGGCACGGCCCGACAAGGTATGCATCGACATCGCCGGCGACGCGTCGATCCAGATGAACATCCAGGAAATCGCCACGGCCATGCAGTATAAATGCCCGGTCAAGGTAGCGATCCTCAATAACCGGTTCCTCGGCATGGTCCGCCAGTGGCAGGAGCTCTTCTACGAAAAACGCTACGCTTCGACCACCATGGATTTCGCCCCGGATTTCGTTGCCCTGGCCAAGGCATACGGGGCGGTCGGGTTGCGGGCCACCCGCAAAAGCGAAGTCGAGGATGTGATCAGGGAGGCGCTGGCAGTCGACACCTTCGTCTTGATGGATTTCGAAATTTCCCGGGAAGAAGGCGTATTCCCGATGGTTCCGGCAGGCAAATCGACAACTGAAATGCTGCTGGTTTAACCATTCATTCAGCCTCCGGTTCCCGTCATGAAACATACCCTGTCCGTCCTGCTCCGCAATCAGCCCGGTGTTCTCTCAAGAGTCACCGGTCTGTTCAGCGGCCGCGGATTCAATATCGAAAGCCTCTGCGTCGCCGAAACGCTCGATCCGAAGGTATCCTGCCTAACCCTGATCACCTCGGGGGACAACAACGTCATTGAGCAGATAACCAAACAGCTGCACAAGCTGATCGACGTGCTCAAGGTCGTCGATATCGGTGATGGCGATTTTGTGGAGCGGGAAATGGTTCTCATCAGGGTCAGCGCGGAGGCCGCCACCAGGGCCGAGGTTCTGAGAATCATCGACATCTTCAGAGGGAAAGTGGTCGATGTCAGCCCCAAGAGTTACGTGGTGGAGGTTACCGGCAGTCACGCGAAAATCGAAGCGGTTATCAACATCCTCAAGCCGATCGGTATCAAGGAAATCGTCAGAACCGGAAAAATAGCCATCGCCCGCGGTGGAGCTCACAAGTGAGGATCATGAAACGAGAACGCATCCCGATTGCCCGCGAGGGCGTTCCATTTATCGGCTACCTCGCTTTTCTAGCGCTGGTTGCGGCAGTGCTCGGCTATCAGTTCACCAGCCTGCTGCTGGTCGCGATCACCACCTTTGTCCTGTTGTTCTTCAGGGACCCGGAGCGGCTGACGCCTGCTGTCGAACGGGGGGTCATCGCACCGGCCGACGGGAAGGTTATCAGGGTCGAAAAAACCGTGGATGAGCGTTTTGCCGAAGACCAAGTATTGAAAATTTCGATTTTCATGAATGTGTTCAATGTCCATGTCAATCGTGTGCCCTTTTCCGGAACCGTCTCAGGTGTGACCCACATGGCCGGTTCATTTCTCGCGGCGGACAGCGACAAGGCCCACCTGCTCAACGAATACTGCGCGGTCGCCCTCGATGTCGGCAACAACCGTAGGATCACCGTCGTCCAGGTCGCCGGGCTTATCGCCCGACGAATCGTCTGTAGACTCGAGCCAGGAGACCGGGTAAGCGCCGGGGAACGATTCGGGCTGATTCGCTTCGGCTCGCGGGTCGATCTCTATCTTCCCAAGGAGTCTCACCCGGTGGTCACCGTTGGCGACAAAGTCACAGCCGGCGAAAGCCTGCTTGCCTATATAGGATAGCACGCCTCCCTATCGCCTCGCCGGTCTACCCGCAGGTTCACCGGCGCAACCGTTTCCAGGTACACGTTCACGAGATGGACCAGAAGCGATGAGAATTATCAGCGGCACCGCCAAGGGCCGCAGACTCCACACGCCGCCTGCAAAAAACAGCGGGATTCGCCCGACCGCCGACAAGGCCCGCGAAGCACTGTTCAACATTCTCGGTTCAGGTATTGTCGGCAGCCGCGTTCTCGACCTCTGTGCCGGAACCGGGGCCTTTGGCTGCGAGGCGCTCAGCCGCGGTGCGGCGCTGGTGGTGTTCGTCGATATGTCGACATCCGCGCTGAAGCTTATTGCAGAAAACATCAGACTCGTTCCCGACGGTCCCTCACGGTCGCTCCTGATCCGCCACGATCTGTTCAGGGGAATCGAGCCTCCGTCTTTTCAGAGAGCCGGGCGGGGCCCCTTTGACATCGTCTTTGCCGATCCGCCGTATCTGACGCCCCTCACCGGTGCAATCCTCACTTCGCTTGACAAAGGCTCCATTCTGGCAGAAAATTCCCTGGTGATACTCGAGGAGCAGAAACGCTTCGCATCACCGGAGGGGCTGAGCCGACTGCAGAAAATCGATTCCCGAACCTACGGGGACAGCACCTTCAGCTTTTATCGTCTCCGCAATCAAGGCCACCGGGACATAGACATCAGGATTGACTCATGAGCGCAAAACCAACCACCAGATCTCTCGCCATCTACCCGGGCACCTTCGACCCGATCACCAACGGGCACCTGGACCTGATCCATCGGAGTCTCAACCTGTTCGAAAAGGTCATCGTCGCAATCGCCATCAATCCCGGAAAAAAGCCCTTGTTCTCCCTCGAAGAGCGAAAGCAGATGATCATCGACTGCTTCGAGGATGAGGATCGAGTCGAGGTCGACTTTGTCTCCGGCCTGCTGGTGGAATATGCGGCCCGTAAAAACGCCCGGGCCATAATCAGGGGGCTGCGCGCCGTTTCCGATTTCGACTACGAATTTCAGCTTGCCCTGATGAACCGCAAACTGGAACGGTCCGTCGAATCCGTATTTCTGATGCCCGGGTTCAGGTGGATTTTCATTAGTTCGACCATCGTCAAAGAAGCGGCAAGCCATGGCGGCAGCGTAAACGGCCTCGTACCGTCGCATGTTGAAGCCCTGCTCATTGAAAAATATCGATGACGACCACCGTGCCGAGACCGCAGCACTACCAGCTTCGATCCACATCACGGCTGCGAAGGCGGCTGATCATCGTCGGCGGCCTGCTGATGCTCTGGCCGCTGCTCCGACTGATCGGCTTCCAGGTCCCCAAAAAGCCGCGGGTCGTGGAGGTGGCGGGGAAGTTCCAGAACAATCAGTTCATCAGCAACGAGGACTTTATGGTCTTTACCGATGCCCATGACATCTGGGCGGTATCCCGCACCTGCACACACCTGGGATGCCGTCTGAATTTCAAGGAAAAGGAAGGCTATCTCGAATGTCCCTGCCATCAGAGCCGGTTCACCCTTCGCGGTGAAGTGCTTCATGGTCCGGCCACAGAACCGCTGGCGCGGTATGAGGTCGAAACAGCGGAAGGCTCGGATACTTATCTGATCACCATCACCTGATCCCGATGTCACTGAAACACGCGCTCATCGATCGGCTCTCGCATATCAAATGGGGGGAATGGAGCCTGATCAGCCTGTATGTTTCGCTCATCTCCGGGATCGTTGTAGGTATTCACTACAACCCGGCAGAACCGTTCTACTCCGCCTCTGCACTGGACATCCTGGTGCCCTACGGAGGGTACTTCAGATCGCTGCATTTCTATTCGAGCCAGTTTTTCTTTCTGTTCGGGGCGGTGCACTACATCCTGGTCTTCGACAAGTCCCGGTCCCTGTCGCCGAGGGCATTCAGCTACCTGATCCTGTGCTTTCCCTGCGCGCTGATGCTGCTGTTCACCGGCTATGTGCTGCGGGCCGATACCACCGGCTATTCGGCGGGCATGATCGCCGAACACATTCTCGAAACCGTGCCGCTGGTCGGCCATCACCTCAACAACCTGCTCTTTGCGATCACTGATGCCGGCATGTACCGGGTCTATCTTCACCATGTCATTTCTTTCGATCTGCTGTTTCTCTATCTCTGCTGGGAGCATCTTCGCCGATACCGTGCCAATTTCTCCGGCCATCTGCTGTTCCTTGCCATACTGATGCTTTTTTCCCTGCTGATCGGCGCGCCAATGGATCCAGAAACGCTTGGCGTTTCCTATATTACCGGACCCTGGTTTTTTCTGGGGCTGCAGGAACTGCTGCGTTACTTCAACCCGTTTCTGGCGGGGATCATCGTCCCGGCGAGCCTGGTGGCGGCACTGCTCCTGCTCAGAGAAGAACACCGCTGGTTCAGGAGGGTTCTGATCGGGGTGCTGGCCTGGCTGGGCCTTTACACGATGCTGACGCTCGCGGCCCTGACCGCGCATGGATAGGCTGTAGTGTCGGTGGCCAAACGTCAAAAACGGTGCAGGCAGTGCCTGCACCGTTTTTGACGTTCACGGCTTGTCTGGGGTTACCGCCTGATCCGCTGCTGCTGCCAGGCGAGAATCTTTTCCGTTTCGCTCGCCATCAGTTCCAAGGCGTGATTCTGGTCGACCGCCGAATGGCGTATCCGATCAAGATTTGAGAACACCGATTGCAGCAGTTCGACCGCCTCGTCATCAGTCTCCCCGGTTTTGGCATCGATCGTATGAACCACGGTGCTGATAAGATTGATCAGGGTCTTTTCTATCGGACGGTTGCTGAGCGCCTGCTTGATCTCACCGATCTCGTTCTTGACCAGAGACAGATTCGTCTCACTGATCCCGGTCTTCAATTCTTCGATCCTGGCTTTCAGTGCACCAAAGCGCTCATCATCGAGTGCCGTCAGGGCATCTTCCCCATCCTCGGTCAGATACGAGTCCAGCTCTTCTTCAATATCGTCGCCCGGCGATTCGTCACCAGGGTAGGCATCGTAATTTCCGCCAATCCCGCTCAATGCCGGCGTGATCGGTTCACCCGACAGATCGAGTTGATCTTCCTGGTCCTCGACCTCCTCGCCGAACATATCGTCTGAGAAGAAATCGTCGACGTGCCGGCTGATCTCCGTGTCTCCGTCTTCTTTACCAGCAACGCCGGAACCATCCACTTCGAACCCCTCCCCTGCGAACAACGCCGGTGCCAGTTCACCTTCTGAGGTCGGCAGCGGCTCCTCGTCAGACTCATCGTCCGCTTCGCTTTCCACGTCCACGCCGACGATCGGGCTTGCCGGCGGCGCCGGACCGCCGCTTGCATCGTCCGGGATGTCTTCGACCAAATCCGCCAGGGCCGGAGCGACCACACCATCTGCCAGAGTCGGCAGGGCTTCTTCATCCGAGTCATCGTCTGCTTCGGTCTCGACGTCCACCCCCTGCAGCGCCTCTTCCGAGCTGAGTGAAGCGAAATCATCGCTGGCAGCCTCTTCCATTTCATCGAAAAATGAAGCGACTTTCTCCAGGGTCTCCTCGGTGAAGCTCTCCTCGGCTCCGAAATCTTCTGCTAAAGCGGCTTGCTCGAACTCACTGGTCTCCTCAATGCTCAGCGCGCCTTCCCCGACAGGCGAAGCATCGGCCTGCCCGTCGACAGCGGCTGTGACGGCATCCCCAGAGCGCATGTGAGCAATGGCCTCCGGGGTGATGGAGGCGGCGATCTCCTGCTTGAAGCGGTCGAACTTGGCGGCTTCCGAGAGCAGCAGTTCCTTGGTTTCCTGGTAGTCGGCATTTCCGTCGACTACCCGTTCCAGGGCAAAGTAGAAGGAGTTCAGCAGTTTGAAGGAGTCAGCATGGGAGCGGCTTTTCATCAGCTTGATATAGCCGCCGAGCGCGTCTATCCCCTGCAGCAGCAGTCGGCGCGGTTTGCTCGAAGCCCACTTGCGCTGCAGTTCGCCGACTTCCCTGCTGATCTCGGACAATTCCTTGTCGGTAATCTCCCAGTCGATGCTGAGAATATGTGCCTTCAGATCGTAGAGATCCGGGTGGATGTCTGCGTCCTCCAGTATCGCTTTCTTCGGTTCCGTCGCCGGGATTTCCTGGACGGCGGCGGCACGCTCCGGTTTTGCCGGCGCAGCGCCAAGTCCGAGCTGCCGTTTCAAGCGTTCGAATTTTTTGACGTCCTCAAAGAGGATATGCCGTTTTTCTTCTTCGGAGATCTGGGTATCGAGTACGATCTTTTCCAGGTCATAAAAGAACGCGATCAGCACCTTCATCGCGTTGGGATGGGAATCGGATTTCTTCTGATAGATGTATTTGCTGATTATCTGAAGGGCCTGGACGTAAACGAGCTTGACCTTGTCATCGCTCCAGATTTGCTGCGCAGACAGGAGCTCATCGTTGAAGCTGATGAGAACCTCGTCGGTGATTTCCCACTCAATAGAGAGCATGATCGTCTTGAGTCTTGATATGGGGGACTCCTCCTCGCTGACGTACTCGAACAGATCGACGTAGCCAGTGTCGAAGCCTTCATCCCCGGTATCGTTAAGTCCGACCGTCAGATCGTCATCATAATGACCGCCTCTATATTGTTCCGCCATCCCTTCTCTCTAGAATAATTTTTTCTGGATCGAAATTATCGTTGAAGCAATGATTTTCTTGAGCGTCGCAGCCACGTTGTACCCGGTCACGGCACTTGCCTCGAAGTACGGCGCATTCAGCCTCGAATTCAGGTCCTTCTGCAACACTTCAGTCGGCAGAATCGGAATACCGTGCTCCTTCAGGTCAATCTTGTTGTACTGCATGACCAGCGGGATCCTGAATATCGACTCTTTATAGGAGAGCAGATTTTCATGAAGCTGGTTGAGGGAGCGAATGTTCTTCTCCCGCTGTTTTGCCATTGCGTCGGCCACGAACACGATGCCATCGACACCTCTGAGCACCAGCTTGCGGGTCGCGTTGTACTTCACTTGTCCCGGCACCGTGTACAACTGGATTTTTATATCGTAGCCCTTGATCTTTCCCATATTGAAAGGCAGAAAATCGAAAAATAGCGTCCGGTCTCCATGGGTTTTCAGACTGACCATCTCCGAGACGATCTGATTTCGGTACGTCCGGTTGATGTATTCGAGATTCGTCGTTTTACCGCAGCGGCCAGGACCGTAATACACGATTTTTACCTGAACCACCTTCTCTTTTAAGTTGATGAAGCTCAACCCGTTCCCCCTGCTTTGTCAGCCTGTAATTTTATAGACGAAATGCACACGGGCCTGATCAAGCAGATTTGGGCCAGAGCTTCTTGATCTTTTCTATTGCATCGACAACGTTGAGCCGCAGAAACCCGAGAGAGATCTCCTGGCCGAACATCGAGATCAGCAGCAGTTCCTCATCGATTTTGGAAAAATGTATGCTTGATTCCTGGCCCTTGTGAAACAGCAGTGAAAACTCCTCTTCACCGACCAGCTTGGCCATCGCATCCACCGTGGCGAAATTACCGGCGGCGAGAGCGGCAAACGAGTATACGTCATATTTATTCCTGCCGTTATCCTTGGCCGTGATAATGTTTCCAGCCATATCAATCACGATAACGCAATCAACGCCCAGTTTGATCAATTTGTCAGTGAGAATCCTATCGATCTGCTCAAGCTGTTCCTGACTGACAATTCCGTAATTCATACCCGTTTCCCCATGTAGAGTTTTCTTATCTCAGCCATTCATGATGAAATATTTCAGTAATCGCGCGTACATTCAATTCGATCCGTAATACCGCTGAAGGCCTGCCGCGGTGCCGGTCAATCTCTCCCCAGGCTCCGATTAATAAACGGAAATCATTATACTTTTGTGTTGAGCGTGCGGCCTCTTACTTTCGTATTATATTACTATACGATAGATTTTTTTTGAGTTGAAGGAGTTTTTTATTTTTTTTAATAGAAATCAGATGCATAAAGTAGTTTATCCCGACTTTGACCAGCCCGATCACGGCCGATTCAAACGCTCTTTCGCCGGCTCTTGACACCTCATGGCAACCATGCCTGGAAGCTCTTCTTCGCGTCTTTGTGGAGCGCCGGCCTTGTCAATTCGTGAATTATTCAGGTTGCGGTTGCGGTCAGACCGCGAATCTGCTAAGAAACCTGCCGGAGGAACACGTTCGTGAGCAAAGCAAGACAACCGATCCCGTTCATTTGCGATGGTGCATGCGTCATCGACAGTCATTGCCATCTGGATATGAACGACTATGGCACCGATCTCGATGCGGTTATCGCACGAGCCGTCGACCATGGCGTGAAGGGAATCGTTACGATCGGCATCGATGAAGACAGTTCAGCCGCCGCTATAGAAATCGCCCGAAATCATCGCTCCGTTCGGGCGACGGTCGGCGTCCACCCGCATGATGCTGCACAGGCCTCGGACGCGGTTTTGTCCCGTCTGGGCGAGCTTGCTGCTGGTGCCCCTGACGAAATTGTCGGTTACGGCGAAATCGGCCTCGATTACGTCAAGCAGTATGCCCCGCCCGGAATCCAGCGCTCGGTGTTCAGAAAACAGCTGCAACTGGCTAAAACACTGGGGCTTCCGGTGATCATTCACGACCGCGAGGCCCATCAAGACTGTCTCGATATCATCAAAACGGAAGGGCCATTCGAAAACGGCGGCATCATGCATTGCTTTTCAGGGGATATCGGGTTTGCACGAAAGGTGATCGACTGCAATTTTCACATCTCTATCCCCGGCATCGTCACCTACAGCAAGGCCGATCAGATGCAGGACGTGGCAGCCTTCATCCCTGACGAGCGGCTGCTGGTGGAGACCGACGGCCCGTTTCTGGCGCCGGTTCCTTTTCGGGGCAGACGGAACGAACCGGTATATACGCTCTATACGGCTCAAAAGGTTGCCGAACTCAGGCAGACGAGCCTCGAGCATGTCGCCCGAATATCGACCCAAAACGCCTGTAATCTCTTTGGTTACCGATTCTGCTGCTGAGCAAAGAACAGATGATAGAGCGGAACCTGAACAGAATCCGATCTTCGATTCGGGAAATTGCCCTGCGCTGCGGCAGAAATCCGGACGACATCAGACTTGTTGCGGTATCGAAACGATTTCCGGTCGAGGCCGTCAGAGAGGCTCGCGACGCCGGCCAGATCATCTTCGGCGAGAACTATCTCCAGGAGGCCGTGGTGAAGCGAAAGGCCATGCACGACGCCATTCAGCTGCATTTCATCGGCAACCTGCAGAGCAACAAGGCCAAGCTGTGCGCCGACACCTGCGACGTGATCGAAACGGTGGATCGGCTGAAAATAGCCGCTGCACTGAGCAGACATTGCCAACAGCGGGCCCGCGCTCTGTCTATCCTCGTGCAGGTTAACATCGGGCTCGACGACAACAAATCAGGCGTTCTGCCCGACCAGGCCGAAACCCTGCTGACAGCCATCAAAGAGATGAAGCAGCTGCGCCTGATGGGTTTGATGACAATGCCTCCCTATACCGACGATCCCGAAGACGCCCGCCCGTATTTCAGGGATTTGCGGCTGCTTGCGGAGACGATGAAGGAGAAAGGACTGCTCGGCAACCACGGAACCGTTGAATTATCCATGGGAATGTCCCATGATTATCACATCGCCATCGAGGAGGGGGCGACCCTCATTCGGATCGGCACGGCGATTTTCGGACAGAGACCATCCGCCAATACTCCCTAAGGACTGAACATGAATATCACGATGATCGGCACCGGCTACGTCGGCCTGGTGACCGGAACCTGTTTTGCGGAATTCGGGCACCGTGTGACCTGCGTCGATAAAATAAGCGACAAGATAGACAAATTAAAAAACGGGGTGATACCGATCTATGAGCCCGGCCTCGAGACCATGGTCGCAAAAAACACCAGGGAAGGCCGACTCGATTTTACCACCGAACTGGGAGCGTCGGTACGCTCGGCCGAAGCGGTTTTCATCGCCGTGGGCACCCCGAGCAGCCGCCGGGGAGACGGCTATGCAGACCTGACCTACATCTATGATGCATCACGGGAAATCGCCCCCCATCTCAGCGGCTACACGGTTATCGTCGACAAAAGCACGGTGCCGGTCGGAACTGCCAGGCAGGTGTCGAGGATTGTGTCGGAAGTAAATCCGGATGCGGATTTCGATGTCGCATCGAACCCTGAATTTCTTCGCGAAGGCGCAGCGATCACCGATTTCATGAGACCCGACAGGGTCGTTATCGGGGTTGAGTCGGAACGGGCCGAAGCGGTGCTGAGATCGATCTATCAGCCGCTCTATCTGCAGGAAACCCCCATCGTCAAAACCGGTATAGAGACCGCGGAGCTCACCAAATACGCGGCCAACGCCTTTCTCGCCACGAAGATCAGCTTCATCAACGAGATGGCTCTGCTGTGCGACGCCGTCGGCGCCGATGTCGTAGCCCTGGCCAGGGGAATTGGAATGGACGGCAGGATCGGTGCCAAATTTCTCCATCCCGGCCCCGGTTACGGCGGTTCCTGCTTCCCCAAGGACACCCTGGCATTGATGAGAATCGCCCAGGAAAACGGGGAGCATCTGCGGGTCGTCGAGGCGGCAATCGAGGCGAACGGCGCCCAAAAGGCGATGATGATCAAGAAAATCAGGGACGTGTTCGGCGGTTCCGAAGCCGGCAAGACCATTGCGGTACTCGGCCTCACCTTCAAACCGGAAACAGACGACATGAGGGACAGCCCGTCGCTGACCATCGTTCCGTCCCTGGTCGAGAAGGGCGCCGTGATCAGAGCCCATGATCCCCAGGGAATGCAAGAGGCCCGGCAACTCCTGCCGGCGTCGGTGGTCTATACCGAAAATTCCTACGAGGCCTGCCGCGAAGCTGATGCCGTAATCATCATGACGGAGTGGAATCAGTATCGGGCATTGGATCTCGACAGACTGGGGTCACTGATGAGACAGAAGCACTTCATCGATCTTCGCAATGTCTATCAGCCTGAACTGGTGAGGGAAAAGGGATTTACCTACACCGGTGTGGGCAGGTCCTGATCGAAACAGCGCCGATCTCCCCCCAAAATAAAGAACCCCCGGAACTCCAGATGAGTTCCGGGGGTTTTTCTCCAGGCTTGCCGAGCGAACCTTATTTTTTTCTCTTGGATGCGCGCTTTGAAGCCTTCAAGGGATTGATCCGAACCGTGGCAACTACGATGTCAGGCTTCTGGTGAGTCGCAAAATTGCAGATTCCCACCCGCCATTTCGCTTCCGGATTGGCATAGGTTCTGCAGTAGCTGATGCCGTCTTCCTCGACAATACGTTCGCACCCCTCACATTTATCTATAACCGGCTTGAATGTGCCGCTTAATTTTGTTGCCGCTTCGACCATGACTACCTCCGCTTCAGTAGGTGTATTCATTCATACAGATTGATTCTCATTTCCATTTCCACTTACCAGATGAAAAATGGAACAGATTAAATTAACAGCAATTATCATTTACAGCAATAAAAATATGAAAATCCATTGTCTTATCGTCCATTCTGAGTGAATCCCCGAAATTTCGGTTTTTCCCTTATTTACCATTTAGTTATTTCATCAGTGCGAGCACGGGGATGCTAATGGAAATTCTTTTTGAAGCTCCCTTGTATTATCCAACCTCATGGAATATAATAGGATTCGTGATAAATAGGCCTGCGGGTCATTTTTCTCGTTTCCCGAAGCTTACAATCATTTTCCGCATTTCTGGAGATCACTATGCCTGTCTATGTATGGAAGGGTAGAAACCAGTATGGCGAACGCAGGAAAGGTGAGGTCGAGGCTCCCGACCAGGTGGCGGCCCTCGCCCATGTCAAGCGGATGCGCATCACCGATCCTGTCGTTAAAGAAAAGCCCAAGGATCTTCTGGAAAACATTCCTTTCTTCCAACCAAGGGTAACAGACAAGGATGTCGTTGTTTTCACGAGACAGTTGGCAACCATGATCGACGCGGGCCTCCCTCTGGTTCAGTGTCTTGAGATCTTGAGCAAACAACAGGAAAATTCAACGTTCAAAAAAACCATCGCACAGATCCAGGAAGATGTCGAAGCAGGTACCACCTTCGCCGATGCGATGCGCAAGCACCCCAAAGTATTCGACAGCCTCTATTCGAACATGATCGAGGCCGGCGAAACGGGCGGTATCCTCGACACCATCCTGAACCGCCTTGCCCTGTTCATGGAAAAAACCATGGCCCTGAAGAAGAAGATCAAGGGCGCCATGACCTACCCGGCGATCTGTCTGGCGATTTCGATCCTCATTCTCATCGTTATTCTGGTGTTCGTTATCCCCGTCTTCGAGGAAATGTTCTCCCAGATGGATGCCGCCCTGCCGGTACCGACTCAGATCGTCGTCGCTATAAGCAACGCATTCAAGGACAACCTGCTGTGGATCATATTGCCGGTAATCCTGCTCGCCTACATATTCAAAAAGGTCTATGCAACGGAAAAAGGACGTTACCGGATCGACCAGATGTTTCTACGGATGCCAGTTGTCGGGGTGTTGATCCGCAAGGTCGCGGTCGCCAAATTCACCCGCACGCTCAGCACCATGCTGCAGAGCGGTGTCCCGATCCTCGAAGCGCTGCAGGTTGTCGCCAAGACAGCCGGTAACAAGGTCATCGAGGTCGCCGTGTTCAGGGTTGCCGATGCCATCTCCGAAGGGAGACCGATGGCTGAGCCGCTCATGGAAAGCGGCGTGTTTCCCAATATGGTCGTGCAGATGATCAACGTCGGTGAATCGGTCGGCGCCCTCGATACGATGCTGGAAAAGATCGCCGACTTCTACGACGAGGAGGTCGACCAGGCGGTCGCCAACCTGACGGCCATGATCGAGCCGTTCATGATGGTATTTCTGGGTGGCATGATCGGCGCGCTGGTCGTCGCGATGTATCTGCCCATCTTTGAAATGGCCAGTCATATATAAAAACCGAGAAGATGCATAAAAATATCGACAATCGTTTGAAACAATTGACTTTTTGTTGGTTCAGCCTTAATCTTGTTCCAGCATGCACCAAATTACAGGCCTAATGACCGGGAGGAGACGATGACGTTGACAAAAGCTGATCTGGTACAACAGGTATATAAAAACCATGAAGGTCTCACCAAGGCGCAGGCGACCGCTTCGGTGGAGGCGTTTCTGAGACTCTCCAAACAGTCCCTCATAGAGGGCTCCGACCTGCTGCTGAGCGGTTTCGGCAAATTCAATGTTAAAGACAAGAATTCTCGGAGGGGCCGTAATCCGCAGACCGGTGAGGAGTTGACACTTGAAGCGCGGAGGGTGGTAACCTTCAAGCCGTCCGGCATATTGCGGGAGAAAATAAACAAATAATCGCCCGCAAGCGACAGATCCGTCGTCACAGCGGTCCTGTATTCGTCATCATCACATTATCCTGCCTGTTATATGCCCGTCGGCCGGGCATATAACAGGTTTTTTTGATTCCCGAGCCGCTGCCCCATGACCTGGAGCCTCCGCCCCATCTCCGTTGACCCGCTTGCCATACCGATAACCAGGCACTGGAGCCTCAATCAGGATGTATCGCTGGAAGTCGAGCAGTCCCTGCTTGATTCGATCGAACGCTTCACCATTATCCACCCTCCCATCCTCAGAACATTCGGAAAATCATACGATATTCTATGCGGAGTCAATCGCATTGC
>JAJDNR010000050.1 GCA_022340565.1 Desulfofustis sp. | reverse complement strand
GAGATCGTCGTAGCGCCTGAGGTGCAGCAGGGGGATATTCTCGTTGAGATCGATGATCGTCTGCACCGTCCCTTTGCCGTGGGTGTGCTGGCCGCCGACGATCACCGCGCGCCGGTAATCCTGAAGGGCGGCGGCAACGATTTCCGAGGCCGACGCCGAAAACTGGTTGACCAGAACCACCAGAGGCCCCCCGTACACCAGCGATTCATCCTCGTCTTCAAGCACCCGTTTCTGCCCCTGGCTGTTCTTAACCTGGACCACCGGCCCGGAATCGATGAACAGACCGGCGATGTCGACCGCATCGACCAGAGAGCCGCCGCCGTTGTTTCTGAGGTCGAGGATGAGACCGTCGATACCCGATTTTCGCAGATCGAGGATCGCATCCCTGGTGTCGTCGGTGGAATTGCGGCCGTCGCCCACTCTCGTCTGCTCGAAATCACGATAGAAGCTGGGGATATTGATGTACCCGAAACGATGCCCGGCCACTTCGATGACCGTGTGCTTCACAAAGGTTTCCTCGATCTGCACGACTTCCCTGGTAATCGCGATGATGTCCTTGACGCCGTCCGGCTTGCGCACCGTCAGCTGCACCTCCGTTCCCTTCGGTCCGCGGATCAGCCGTACCGCGTCGCGGAGCCGCATGTCGGTGATCTCGACCGGCTCCTCGCCCTTCTCGGCCACCGCCAGGATAATGTCCTCGGCCTGCAGCCGTCCCTCTTTGGCCGAGGCGCTGCCGGGAATAATCCTGACCACCTTGATATAGCCGTCTTCCTCGCGCAGCAGCGCGCCGATCCCCTCGAGGCTGCCACGCATGTGGATGTCGAAGTCTTCCTTGCGGTCCGGTGCCATGTAGTTGGTATGCGGATCGAAGGCGCGGGCCACCGCGTTGAAGTAGCGGTCGTAATGATCCTGCAGGGTCTCCTGGTGCAGCCGGTGGAAGAAGTCGTCGAACCGCTTTTTCACCCGGGCGCTGGCCTCCGCCCACAGCTCGTCGGGGACGATGGGTTTGTGATCGGCCTGATATTCCTCTTCGAGGTCGAGGTAACGGTTCATGATCTGGTATTTGAGGATTTTCCGCCAGCGCTCCTCGAGTTCCTTGGCATCGGCGGAGAAGGCGAGTTTTTCAGGATCGGTTTCCATCGTTTCCCCGCCGCGCCGGTCGATTGCGCCGTTGAACAGGGAATCGACCATCCGCTCGACCTGGCCGATCCGTTCCACCATGATGTCATACCCGGCCTTCGGCAACACCACGGTGCCGCGCAACAGGTTGTCGTCGATGGTCGGTGCGAAGCTCTTCAGGTGGTCTGCATCGGACTGGATCAGGAAGCGTTTCTGATAATCGAGCTGCTTCAGGTAGAGGTCGAAGATCGCCGCGGCAAGCTCGTCGTTGACCTGCTTGTCGCTGAAGTGAATGGAAGGCAGCTGTTTTGACAGCATATAGCCGATCAGTTTATTGCGTTTCTCATCGTCCCCCGCTTCGGACTGGCAAAAACCCGCCGATACGAGCGCCAGGGATAACAGGATAAGCGAGATGAGGATTAAAAGACGTTTGCTGTTTTTCATGAATACCCGTAAATAATGAAAAGAAGCGGCCCGCAGGCAGAATCCCTGCCGCGATCCCGCGTCAGCACGAAGTCATACCAGAAGCACCGGACAAATACCATGACAAAGACCGACAGACTGAAAAAACTCCAGGGTGCGATCGCCGACTTCGCCGAGCAGAGAAACTGGCACCAATTCCATGCCCCCAAAAATCTGGCCATGGCGCTCTCCGTCGAATGCTCGGAACTGGTTGAGATTTTCCAGTGGCTGACCGGCGAGCAGAGCTATGAGGCGGATGCCCCGACCCTGTCGCAGATCAGAGAGGAAATCGGCGACATCATGATCTACCTGACCCTGATCGCGTCGAAATTCGATATCGACCCGCTCGATGCGGCCCTCGACAAGATGGAAATAAACCGGCGCCGGTACCCGTGTTCATGACCGCGGCACAGTCAGTCGCCGGCACCCTCGCACAACCGCTGCAGCGCGACGGGGAGAGCAGCGGCATCCAGTTCCAGCAGAGCCGCAAATTCGAGCAGTTCCGCCCAGCTGCAGTTGAGCCGCCCGTACCTCGAGTCTCGCCGGTTTGCTTTCAGTTCATAGTCCAGAAACTCGCGGAGCGTTTCGCCGGCTACCCGTCTCAGCGGCTCCGCATCGACTCCATAGCGCCCGCAGAACAGCACGAAGCGCTTCCAGTTGAGCAATGAGCGTTTAACGCCGCGATATCCGCCGGTCAGTTTGTTGGCGGGCAGCAGGTCGCGCAGAATGATATCGGCGTAGCGCTGTCTGACCGCGTCGACGAGATAGCTGCGCTGCCGCCCCGAAAGCCGGAGCCGCGGACCTTCGGAATCGCTGGTCAGATGGTGGATGGCGGAGTGCAACGCGACCTCGGGAATCTCCCCCGAATAGCGCACCCCGTACCATTCATCTTCCACGAGGGCATCGCTGTCAATTGGTTTCGTCGTCATTTTCGAGCCCGAAAACCGTTCTCACCATATCGATCTTGGCATCTTCGCCCTTGCGGCAGCTATCGCTTTTCAGAAACTGCATGGGATCATGCAGCATTTTCGCGGTGATCGAGCGGGCGAGGAATTCGATTTTTTTCCGGTCGGCGGCCGACAATTCCATTTTTGCCAGCGTCCGCTCGATTTCCTGGCTGCAGATACGATCGGCCTTTCGCCTCAGTGCCGTGATAGTCGGGGTCACCGTGAGCCCCTCCTGCCATTTCACGAACTTCAGGGTTTCCTCGTCGACGATCCGGCCTGCCTTTACCGCCTCCTTTTCCCGCTCCGAACGATTCATCTCGACCACCTGGCTGAGATCGTCGATATCGTATAGGAACACGTTTTCGATCTCGTTGAGCGCGGGATCGAGATCGCGGGGAACGGCGATGTCGATGAAAAAAAGCGGTCGGTTTCTCCTGATGCGCATCAGCGGCCGCACCTCACCGCTCTGGATGATCAGGCCCGAGGCGCCGGTCGATGAAATGATGATATCCACCGTTTCCATCTGGGATTTCAGCTCCTCGAGGCTGCAGGCGCCGCCTTTGAAGCGTGCTGCCAGATCGACGGCCCGCGACAGCGTCCGGTTGGCGACGCAGATGGATTCCACTCCCTGCCCGAGCAGGTGCTCGGCGGCAAGTTCCGCCATCTCTCCCGCCCCAATCAGCAGCACCTTCTTGCCGGCGAGGCTGCCGAAAATCTTTCGGGCCAGCTCGACCGCCGCGGAGCTGATCGATACGGCCGCCGAGCCGATGCCCGTCTCGCTTCGGACCCGTTTGGCCACCGAAAATGATTTGTGAAGCAGTTTGTTGAGCAGTGGACCGGTGCAGCCGTGTCTGGAGGCATACCGGTAGGCCTCCTTGATCTGGCCGAGAATCTGAGCCTCTCCAACCACCAGAGAATCCAGCGATGAGGAGACCCTGAACAGGTGATTGACGGCATTGCCGTCGTGGAACACGTAGGAGTAGCCATCCCAGTGTTCGGGTTCGACCGTGTCGCCGAACAGGAATCCCAGCATGTCACTGGTCGTCTCGCCGGGATCGTCCGACACCCAGATCAGCTCCACCCGATTGCAGGTGGACAGGAGGTAGTATTCGGGCAGGCGGTACTTCCGCAGACGGGCCAGCGCATCCTCGTATCCCCCGATCAGCGAGATCTTCTCGCGTACCTCCAGCGGTGTGGATTTGTGATTGACGCCGATGAGGCTGATATGCTTTGCCGACATCATCCGTACCCGTTCAGGTTAACACCACCCACAGGGTCACCAATACTACCGCAAAGCCCGCAACGATCATCAGCGCCGCTCTGCGCCCTCGCCATCCGACGGTGAAGCGCTGGTGAATCTGGACCAGGTAAATGAACCAGATGAGCAGTGAACAGACCTCTTTGACATTCCAGCGCCAGTAGGTTCCCCACGCCTGTTTCGACCACAGAATGCCGGCGATCATGCCGACCGTCAAAAAGGAAAAGCCGACCGCGAGACAATGCGAATTGAGCTGGTCGAGTGAATCCAGAGACGGCAGCCTGGTGAAGAAGTATCCGAGCTTGCGGCTTTTCAGTTCCCGTTCCTGAAGCAGGTACATCAGGGCTCCGCAGAAGGCCAGCCCGAGGAAGCCGTAAGCGATCAGCGAAATTCCGGCGTGCACCGGCAGCCACCAGCTCCTCAGGGCCGGCTCGAGCGGGATGACCTGCCGGGAAGTCAGCGCCGATACTATGAGCAGCGCGAAGATCAGGAGCGACACGAAGGTACCGAAATTTTTCACCGTATAACGCCAGCGGAAGGAGAGATAGGCAGAGGTGGCGGCCCACGCGAAGAAAAATACGGCTTCGTGATACGTGGTGATCGGCGTGTGGCCGATGCTCAGGTAGCGGCTGAGGATGTATCCCGACTGCAGGCACCAGGACACCAGGAGCAGCATCCGTGCAGTTTTGCGCAGCTGATTCCTCTGGGTGACGAAGAATACCACGTATGCGGCACAGGACAAAAACGTCACGGCCAGCACGGCGACAAACAGCAGATAGTTGATTTCGTTCAATAACATCTGTCGGTCCATACGCCCTTACTCGTTGTTCTGCAATTCCTTCATATCGGCTACAAGTTGGTCAACCAGCATCGCGCTGTCAAGTCCGGACGGCAAGATCCCTTCCAGCAGCGTGGTGAGTCCGATCCAGTCATGCTGCCTGATGCAATCCAGAACCGGCTGATCGAGAATCGCTTTGAACAATGTCCTGTTCTCCTCGGCAATGCTGCCGGCATTGACCACCTGACGACGAAGCCGGGCCATCAACTCTACCAGAATCCCATATTCCTCGCCGTATTCCTCTGCGAGCCTGGCCTTCAAAAGGGTCGCCAGGGCGGGGCTGCCGCCCCCGGTCGACACGGCAATCACGAAATCCCCTCTCCTGATTTTGGCTGGAACGTGGAAATCCGACGAGGCGGCGTCGTCGGCGCTGTTGAGCAGCACATGGCAGCGCTTGGCATCGGCGGTAATGCGTCGCTGGGTGTCCGGATCGTCGGTTGCCGCAAAGACCAAAAATGCACCTTCGGCATCGCCTTCCCGGTAAGAGCGCTTGAGCCATTCGACCGATCCGGCCGCGGCCAGTTCCGCGATGGCCTCACCGACCTGAGGGCTGATGATCTGGACGATGCCGCCGCACAGCAGCAGAGCCTTGATCTTGCGCTCAGCGACGGTGCCGCCGCCCACGACCAGGCAGCGTTTACCACCGATGTCGAGATTAACCGGGTAGAATGGGAATTGATTCCTGTTCATGAACACCTTGTCATCTGTAGCGCGGCGCCCGTTCACAGAGCCGACGCGAAATAAATCAGGCCGGCCGCCGCCACGGCCAGACAGTAATAGCCGAACCACTGGAGCCGGTTCCGCCTGATGATATCGAGCAACAGCTTGATTGCCAGATAGCCGGTAAGCGCTGAAGCCAGCGTACCGGAAATCAGCACGGCCGTCTCGTCGGGCGACGGTGGATTGCGCACCACGTCCCCGAGATTGAGCACGGCCGCCCCGAGAATTGCCGGTATCGACATGATAAAGGAAAATTTAGCCACCGTTTCCCGGTTCACCCCCAGCAGCATGCCGACGAAAATAGTAGTTCCGGAGCGGGATATGCCAGGGACGATGGCCAGCGCCTGACCACAGCCGATAAGAAACGATCTGGCGCCGTTTATCCGATTCCCCCGGTCGTTGAGATGCCTGCTGGCAATCATCATCAGACCGGTAACGATCAGCATCAGGCAGACCAGGAACTCGGAGGTAAACAGCAGTTCGATGTTGTCTTTGAAGAACAGACCGACGATCACCGCCGGTATCGTCGCCACCACCACATAGACGTCCCAGAGCAGATACATCCGCTGGCTCTCGGAGGACCAGCCTCCCAGCCAGCGCACCGGAGCCCGCGCCATTTCGATCAATTCCTTTCTGAACACCACAAGCACGGACAGCAGGGTTCCGATATGAAGCATCACATCGAACACGATTCCCTGGGCTCTGAAATCGAGCAGATGTGAGCCCAGGACCAGGTGGCCGGAACTGGAAACGGGCAGAAACTCGGTGGCCCCCTGAATCACGCCGAGAATGATAGCCTTGAGCAGTTCCACAACGCCTCCTGATGTGCACGGAACAAGTATTACAGCTGGATATGGTCTAAAAATCGATGGTTTTCAAATAAAAAAAAAGGCCGGCTGACTCTCGTCAGCCGGCCCGTCACAGTGCAGAACATCGGGTTTGCTGTCAATCAGCAGCCTTCTACGGCACCGCCTTTCTTCGGGGTCGTGATTTTCAGCTCATCGCCAGACTTGAACTTATCGGCATCTTCACAGGTCAGGGTGACTTTATCGCCCTCCACGCTTTCAACCGTGCATTTCACCTTTGCAGCGAAACTTGCGGAAGCGGTACCCACGACAAACAGCAGCACAAAAGCAGCAGCCAGAACCTTCTTCATGATCGATCTCCTTTCTTGATTTAAGACTATGCCGGAATCAGATCCGGCACTCACCGCACCATAATGAACCTCTTCGGAGGCAGACTCAAACGCTTGCCGCCGACAGCCATAATTGCCTATTTAAGGATAACCTAACGTACCCGCTTTGCAACAGCTTGTCAAGTGCCGCCTGAACCTGAGCCATCAGTTGATAACCTGTTCGAGATCCCTGACCAGGATGGAATGCGGCACATACCCCGAGTACTTCTTTACCACGGTTCCCTTTTTGCTGATCAGAAACGATGTCGGAATCCCATAAACCCCGCCGAAATCCCTCGTGATCGCATCATCGGCCATCATCACCGGGTAGTTGATCTGTTTTTTTTCCACCAGTTCCCGAACCTCTCGTTTTCCCTGGTCAACAGAGAAGGCGACCACCGAGAAACCGTTGTCCCGGTATTGGTCGTGAAGTTTAATGAGATCGGGTATCTCCTGGACGCAGGGAGGACACCAGGTGGCAAAAAAAATGACCAGCAGGGACTTCCCCGTGAACGTTTCAGAGGAGACCGGCTTGCCCGTCGACACGTCCTCGAGCTCGAACGAAGGCATCTTTGCGGCGGCCGCCGCCGGTGCCGGTGCCGCCGCCGGAAACAGCCAGACAGCCAGCAAGATTACGACCATATAGTGGAGAGATTTTCGCATGTCATATTCCTTTTCAGATTTCCCGTATGTGGACCAATGATACCTGCGCCTCGCGAATTATGCCACCGGTAATATGGGGAACCATGCCGGAAAGGTGTTGCTAGAATAATCCGCCTGCCTGTATTATATTCATTTGGTGCTGACATTATTATTCGTTATCGGCAGAAAACAAGAAACTGGTTTTATGCGGGACACCGTCTGGCACCGACTGGATTTCCCGCAGGGACTGTCAAACCGGCTGGAGCATCATGAGCACGCCCCTGTCAACATCGAGAGCCATTTCCTGCATCGCTGCATGTATCTGCGCATTGATTCTTATGTTCCGCTCGTTCGCGTCCGCCGAAGTCGTCGACCGGGTGGTCGCGGAAGTCAACGGCGACGTGATCACCCTGTCGGAGGTGGAGGAGGAAGGTGAAGGATTCCTGAGAAAAATCGCCCTGGAGGTTCCGAGTGAGGACCGGATGGCAGCGGTTCAGCAGGTTCGCCAAGATATTCTGCGCAGCCTCATCGACAAAAAACTGATCGAGCAGGAAGCGACGAAACAAGGTATTACGGTAACCGACGAGGAAATCCAGGAATCCTTCGAGCAGGTGCTGGCGGCCAACCGTGTATCCAGGGAGGAACTGCTCAGGCAACTCAAACGCAACGGCGTCACTGAGGAAACCTACCTTTCCAACCTGAAAAGCCAGATCTACCAGAACAAACTGGTGAGCCGGGACGTCCGATCCAAAGTCGTCATCACCGAGGAGGCGATTCTCGACTATTACGACACTCATTACACGGAGCAGGTCAAGGAGGGAAGCTACTACCTCCTGCAGATCGGCATCGGCTGGGGTGAGACCGAGGGACAGGAAATCGACCCTGCAACCCTGGAAAAAAACAAGCAGGCAGCCCGGGAACAAGCCGAGCGGGTCCGCCAGCTGGCACTCAGCGGCAGTGATTTCAAGGAGTTGGCGAGAAAGTTCTCAGATCTTCCTTCAGCTGATGAAGGCGGTGATATCGGCTCGTTCGAAGAAAACGAACTGGCGAGCTACATGAAATATGCCGTTACCTCGCTGACTCCCGGTGAAGTCAGCGATATCGTTGAAACACCGGTTGGTTATCAGTTCTTCAAACTGCTCTCCAGCAAGGAGGGCGGCATCGTCCTGCGGGTCCCGTACGGAGACGTCAAGGAGGAGATCCGGGAGATACTGTATCGTCAGGAACTGGAAAAAGAGTTCGAGTCGTGGATAGCAGGAATCCGGGAACGGGCCTATATCAGGACATCACTGTAATCACACCGTGCTCCCGATATACTCACCGCTGAAGAGAAGATGATGGACCTGAACACATCGGACAATGAATCGTTGGGAATGCTCTTTCGCAAATTGAGACTGGAGCGCTCCCTCGACATCAGAGACGTATCCGAAGAAACCAAGATCCCTCCGGCAACGATCAGAGCCATGGAGGCCGACGACCACGGTTCACTTCCGGCCCTGGCCTTCGCCCGGGGGTTCTACGCCATTTATGCCGAACTGCTCAACCTCGACAGGGAAGAAACGGTCAAACGGTTTCTCGTCGATTACCAGAACGCTGATCTCGTCAAGACACCGGACGCACTCTCCCCGACTGTCAGGGGAAAACAGATCGGCAGCATGGCGGAGCGTCCTTCACATTTCCTGCGCACGGCGGTCGGTATCTCGATCTTGGCCGTCATTCTCATTGGTACCGGTATCTGCTGGTACGCCGGTTACAACCCTGCCAACCAGATCAGTCAGTGGCTGAGAAGCTTCCAGGAACCGCACATAGAAATCATCGAACAGAAGCAGCCGCAGACGTCCCCGTAGCACTGGGAGGGCATAACCGATGGTGCGTGTCCGCTCCGACCTCCCGGCGCTCGTACTCGAGAGCCACGACTACGGAGAGTCCGACAAGATCGTCACCTTTTTCTGCCAGGAAATCGGCCGGCTCACCCTGTTCGCGAAAGGCGCGCACCGCAGCAAGAAACGCTTCACCAACAAGCTGGAACTGTTCAGCTTCGTGCAGATTTCCTACTCCCGGAGATCCGCAGCCGGACTCGCGTTGCTGGACGAGGCGGAGCTGATCAACAGTTTCATCTCCCTGCGCCTGGATTTCACCCGCTACCTGGCGGCTTCGGTAATCAGGGAATACATGCTGCTGGTGACCAACGAGACGCTGAACGACGACAATATCTTCCAACTGGCGCTGTGGGCGCTGCATTCGCTCAACCAGGCAGGCAACCGCAGGCAGGTGGTGGCTCTGTTTCTGGTAAAGCTGTTCGATTACCTGGGCTACCGCCCCAATTTCTCATCCTGCCAGAAATGCGGACGCAACCCGGAAAATGGCGACAGCGCTGTCTTCAGCACCGAAGCAGGCGGGATTGTCTGCAGCCGCTGTTCTCCGCCGTTGGGCGCCGCCAGCGGGTGGATGACGTCGGGAGCCATGCAGATGATCGGGGCGGTCCAGCAGCAGCCGGTCAACAGGCTGAGCCGCTTCAAACCGGCCGGAACCGTTCTCGACCAGATGCTGGACTACGCTTACCGCTACAGCCGATATCTGTTCCAGCGCGATATCCATTCCTGGAAATCCTTTGTTCCACGGTCCCTGCCTCGCTGATTACCCCTTAACATAGCGGATCTCGCCGCTGTGCTCGACAACCTCGGCGCCGTCGTCAAGCTTCAGGAGCAGACCGCCGTCATTGGTAATGCCGGTGACGGTCGCCCGGTATTGAGGATTCTCCCTTACATCGAAGCCAAACACCACCGGTCGGCCAACCGAATCGCTGAGTTCGAGCCAGCGCGCCACCAGGGGATGCTTGTCTGCGGAATCGGAATTTCCTGCCTCCAACTCCCGCTGTTCCCGGTAATAGAGCAGGCCGAGATTCCAGCACAGCTTGGCGAGGAAGCAGTAGGTGAACTGCTCGATATCGACCTCCCTGCCAAGCCGGTTTTTAAGGGACGTGGCAATCTGGTCGAGTTCATCCGGAAATCGGCTGTTATTGATGTTGATGCCGAAGCCGAGCAGACAATAGTCCTCCCGGGATCTGTGCCCGGTGAAATTCTCGGCCAAAAAGCCTCCGACCTTACGGCTGTCGATCAGGACATCGTTTATCCATCGGATCACGGCCTGCTCCGCACCCTGCTCCCTGACTGCCTCACAGCAAGCGATTCCGACCGCCAGCGGCACCAGTATCCGGTAGCGGGGCAGCAGCGTGGAGATATAGATCATACACCCCCACAGCCCGCCCTGTGGAGCGTACCAGGTGCGGGTGAAGCGCCCCTTGGAGCCGGTCAGCCGGTCTGCCAGGATCACGGTGCCGCTGGTTACCGAGACGTTGCTCCGCTCGCAGCCTTCGATATGGGCACGGGCATGAATCATGGCACGATCAAGCGTGCGGTGATGCTCGACAAGGGAGCCTACGAAGGAACCGTAGCGGATGATCTTCTGAGCCTCTTCCACCGGCCATAAGACCGATCTGGCCGGCAGTTCCGTGTCTTTCAGATACGCCTGGAGGCGCGGCATGCTCAGGTGGCGGGTCATGGTTTACGGCCCGGGTACCGAGGTAAGCGGAGCACTACATCGCGTCCCACTCGGCCTTGACCCTGGTGATGACCTTCTGAATCAGCCCCAGTTTGTCGACCGGGCACACGCCGACCAGCGGTTCCCCCTGCTGAATCGACACGCCGGGCTTGAAGTAGATGGAATGGATAATGCCCTCGACCCCGGTGTAGGTTACCGGGGTGTCCCTCTTCATCAGCGACATCGTGAAAACCTCTTCTCCCGGCCTGATCGTGACGCCTCGGGTTCCCTTCTTGTCGAAGCGCGACTGTATATCCAGGGAAAAGAAAAACTTTGCCGATTCGGGGGCCGGAAAAAGATAGAGCACCTCTTTGAGGATCGACTCGATAATATCCTTTTTCTTGAGCGGATGCCTGATCGTCAGCAGTTTTTCCCCGGCTTCGACAAATCGTCCCTCGCATTCCCCCCGGATTTCGGAAATGATTCCGTTGATCGGCGCATTGACCGTTTTCGGGTTGTTTTCACGGTTGATCTTGAACAGGGAGGTTCCGGGAATGTGTTTCCACTCTCCGCCCGGCGCCTCCACCTCGTTACCCTTTTCAACCAGATAACTGACCGTACCGGTATGGGGCGCGACGATATCGATGTACTTATACGGATCGGACCGATATCTGGCCAGAATCTCATCAAAGTCTATTTCGCGTGTCATAACTTATACCTGCATCTGGCTAACCTGACGTTCACGAGTTGAGACGGCCTGTGAGTCAAGAGAACGTGGGTGAGGCTCCAGAGGCACTATACATCCCTCAAAAGCGACGCGGGATCGCAGACCTTACATACTCGCCCGGAGGGTGGTAATTTCTGTCTTCTCACTGTTGATTCGAGAAAAACAAACCACTGATTGACATGTACCAAACGACACTAAACAATAATTTGATATTTTTAGATATTTATTCTTTAATTTTATTTTCCATGAAGGTCAGGTCAAGCGGATGATGCGTAAAGCCGGATGGTTATACCTGCTTATCTACCCCATTACAACAGAATTTTCCAGAGCGGGCACCCTGCCGGATTCGGCGCTTCAGTCGGAGTCAATAGCCGATCAAACTGAAAATACTGAAAATTTTTCTATTTAATTTACATCGAATCATTGTACGTTTACAGAAAGCAAAACTATTTCAGATACCGCCCAGACCTCCACACTACTCAGAGCAGCGTACCCCATGCCCAGATCCATGTTCTTCAAGCTGATCATTTGCGCCTGCTTCATTGCGGGTGTGGTTCTCATCGGTTTGCTGGCGCTGCCGCTGATCGTCGACCGCTGGGTGCTGCCCCCGCTGCTCGACAAGACGCCGTTTTCATCCGCACAGGCCTCGATTTTCCGTCTCACCCACCAGGAACTGTCCGGGAGCATTGAACTGGAACAGCATGACAAGCCGCTCGCCTCGATCCCCCACTTCAGGCTGCGCTACACCGCCGGATCGCTGCGCAGCAGATCCATCGATTCGCTTGAACTGAGTCAGGCCGTTTTCCATCTGTACCGGGATCAGGGCCGCTGGTTGTTTCCCGGCACTGCCGGCCAGCCGCCGCCGGCGAGCGGCCCGCAATCATCCGATCGGCTCCTGTTGCTGCCGTTCGGGGTTAAAGCGCTGAATTTCAGACAATGCCGCATTGTCATCCACGATGGGTCAGGATGGGAACTGCAGGTCGGACTCGATGGGAATCTCCAGACAGGATTCAGGGAGATCGAGCAACAGAGGCTGCTCGAATCGATTCAGGGTTCGCTCCACCTGTTCGACGATGTCGAGGCGGATGTCACCTTCAAGGCAGCGGCAGCGGACAGCGAAATAAAGACAACCATGGAATTGAAAAACGGCGGCCTCTTTGTTCGCAGGGACGTGCTGCCGGACGCATTGAAATCTCTCAATTTCACGGTACCTGCCGCCCGCCTGGATCTGGAAATGGACCGGCAGGGCCTGGCCCTGAAACACTACCGCCTGGACGGCAGACTGGCGGCACTCGGATTTTCCCAGGGCCGGATCGTAATCGGAGATGCTCACAGCGGCGACGAGGTAGCCTTTGCACTGTCCGGCACCGGTCAGGATCACACCTACCGGGTATCATCGCTTCCGCTGAGCGCTCCGATCCAGACGCACGTCGACATTGCCGGCACTGCCACCTTCCGGACCGGCGGAATGCACGCCGCCGGACAGCTCGACACCTCCCTGCGGCTGGCTGGCCAAGCGGATACAGGCGGGTCACCGTTATCCCTGCAGTTCGACGGTAGCTGGTCAAAGGAAAACGGATACCGGGGTGAATTCAGCGGAGAGTACCGATCCACTCAGCCCCTCGCCTTGGCCGGTGATGTCTCGATTTCCGGCCCCCAAAAGGTGCAGGTTTCGGGGACGTTCGATGGACATGATGACCGCACTCAGGTCCGCCTCGACGTGAAGAGTGCACCGCTCACGATCGCCCGCGGAACCACCCGTATTGAGACCTCGGCCGTCGATATTCAGACCTCGGCCGTCCGCATCGGCGACGACTATGGCGTCCGGATGTCGGGCTCGCTGGCATCCGCAGAGCTGCCAGGCCATGCAATCAGGCTCCAGGATCTCAACTTCAGTCTGCCCTATACAACGGCTTCATCGCTGGGCAATGAATTTTCCAAGGGAATCATCAAGATCGGCGCCCTTCTGCTGAACGGGGAAAAACTCGTCTCGGTTGCGGCTTCGCTTCGACAGAAGGACCAGATCTACCGCGCCGGCGGATCGATTGACGGTCTGTTCAATCCGAATCTGCACGTGGCATTCGATGCAGAGATGTCAGTCCCTGATGGTACCGGCCATGCCGCATGGACCCTTGCCCCGCTCCATCTGGCACCCGAAGCGCTGCCGGCTCAACTGGGGCTCCCGGTCGATGTGGACATTTCTGGAACGCTTTCCGCCTCCGGAACGGCTGCCGCCGGCAGGTCTCAGATAACCGCCTCGCTGAAAACGGTGCTGCAGAACGCTTCGATACGGCTGCCCGATTCCGACCTGTCGATCGACTCGATCAACTGCACGGTGGAATTTCCCGAACTTCCCCGCCTTTCGTCGAGCCCCAGTCAGCAGTGCAGCACCGGCAGCATCGATCTTGCCTCTCTGCACTTCGACAATGCCGACGTGCGTTTCAGAGTCGAGGACAGCCGCACGCTGTTTATCGAAAAAAGCCGGCTCAGCTGGTGCAGCGGCAGGCTCGATTCGGGCAGCATCCGGCTGTCGCCGGACTCCCCGGAAATAGAGACTGTCCTCTACTGCAGCAGAATCAGGCTCGGCAGTCTGCTCGAACAACTGGGTTTGCACGGAACCGAAGGGGAAGGATCGTTGAACGGCACGCTGCCGATACGGGTTTCAAAACGCACCCTGGAATTCGATAAGGGTTTTCTGTTTTCGACACCCGGAACTGGTGGTATAGTTCGGTTCACCGACACGGAGCTGCTGCGCCAAGGCATGGGAGACGTCGGCAACACCGGCTACCTCGGCTACTCGCTGGCAGCCCTGGAAGATTTTACCTACAACTGGACGAAACTGACCTTCGACAGCTCCGGCGAAAATCTACTGGTGACTCTGGAACTGGACGGCAAGCCGACCACGCCCCTTCCCTACAAATTCGACAAGCAGGGGCACATCGTTGAAAGCAGCCAGGGAAATGGATTGCAGTACCCGATTCGGCTGGATGTCAACTTCAGGCTGCCGCTGGCAGAACTGTTCAGGATCGGGCAATCAATCAATTCGTTTATGGGGAACAGCAAATGAAGCATTATCCACTGATCACGCTCTTCTGCGCGATGCTGCTTGTCGCCGCGGCAGTGTCCTGCACGAAGCATGAGGTCGAGGTGAAGCCGGTCGAAATCAAGCCGATTCATATCACCATCGATGTCAATGTCAAGGTCGACAAGGCCCTCGACGACTTCTTCGGGGATATCGATGAAGCCGTCAAGAAGGAATAGCCACGCATCTAACCGTTACCGGAGGAACGCCATGCATAACCGGATCATGTTTATAGCCATCGTTGCCGCAGCAGCCCTTTTGTTAACTGGTCTCACCGCACCTGCGGCATCCATCAAAGACCGCATGCTCGAACGCATCCCGGCGATCAACGCCCTCAAGGACAAGGGGGTAATCGGGGAAAACAACAGGGGATACCTGGAGTATCGATCTGCTGACAAACCTGAACAGCAGCTGGTCAACGACGAGAACAGCGACCGCAAGGCCGTGTACCAGTCAATAGCCCAGCAGCAGAAGGTGGATTCGGTGCTGGTGGGCCAGCGCAGGGCCAAGCAGATCGCCGACATCGGGCAGAAAGGGCACTGGTTTCAAAAGCCCGACGGGACCTGGTACCAGAAATAGTTCATGACCCGTCCCAGAGACCGGCTCTATCAGACCGACACCGTCCCCGAGGATTTCGACTTCAACGAGCGGGTCGTCGAGGTGTTCGACGACATGCTGGACCGGTCGATACCGTTTTATCAGCAGGTCATTACGGAAACGGCTGGGCTTCTGGGCGCGCACCTGGAACCGGGGGACACCGTCTGCGACCTGGGCTGCGCCACCGGAACCACCCTGCTCTACCTGGCCAGGGCACTCGCCGATATGGATCTCAGGTTCATCGGCATCGACTCGTCCCCGGCAATGCTGGAAAAAGCCCGGCTGAAGGCTGAATTTTACGCAGAGCACCGGCAGATCGAGTTCAGGCGCCAGGATATCGCCGCCGATCTGGCGGTACCCGGAACCGGCGCCTTCATCCTCAACTACACGCTGCAGTTCATCAGGCCGGTGCAGCGACCGGTACTGATCGCCCTGTTGTTCGCCAACCTGCGTCCCGGCGGCTTGGTTATCCTGAGCGAAAAGACGATGCTGGAAGACAAGCGCCTCAACCGGACCTTCATTGACCGGTATCACGGGTTCAAGCGTCAGCAGGGTTACTCAGACACTGAAATCGCCCGCAAACGGGAAGCGCTGGAAAACATCCTGATCCCCTTCAGCGTCGAGGAAAACAAAGAGATGCTGAGTAAGGCCGGGTTCGAACCGGTAACCGCTTTCTTCCAGTGGTTCAATTTCTCATCGCTGGTTGCAATCAAGCCTCGCTGACCGGGATTTTCCACCATGCATTACCTTGACCGCCTCCCTGAAACCGTCGACCTGCCTCGCATCAGAGCTGCCCACGACGAACGTCTGAGATGGGTGAACCAGGACAAAAAGGGCTTTCTGAGGTATCGGGTCCCCTGCGGGATCCTCGAACGCTTCAGAGCCCGCCACGTCGAGTGCGGCGGAGACACCGTGACCATCGGGGTGGCCGAGGAGATCGATGCACCGCAGCGGCAGCAGATCGAAGCGCAACTCAGAGCATTCATGCCGTGGCGAAAGGGGCCTTTTTCTGTCTTCGGCATCGACATAGACGCCGAATGGCGAAGCGAGCGCAAGTGGCACCGACTGCAGGACCATCTGCCTGATCTCAAAGGTAAAACCGTGGCCGATATCGGCTGCAATAACGGTTATTACATGTTCAGGATGGTTCCGCACCGGCCGAAGTTCGTTCTCGGCTTCGAACCGTCGGTCCAGCATTATTACTGTTTCAAGGCGCTCAACGCGATGGCCGGCTGCACCGACCTGGCCATCGACCTGCTCGGGGTCGAGCATATCGGCCTGTTCAGGGAGGCCTTCGACGTGATCTTCCTGATGGGCATCATCTACCACCGCATTTCGCCCATCGAACTGCTCAGGGACATCCTTGCCGCGCTCAGGCCGGGCGGAACCTTGGTGGTCGAGTCGCAGGCGATACCGGGGGATGAGCCGGTGGCCCTGTTTCCTGAAAAGACCTACGCCAAGGCGCCCGGTACCTTTTTCGTTCCCACCGGCTCCGCACTCAGGAACTGGCTACTCAGAAGCGGCTTCGGCGAGGTAGAGCTGTGCAGTACCCATCCGATGAGTTCAGCGGAACAGCGCAGGACGGAATGGATGGTCTTCGAGTCCTTCGAGAATTACCTCGATCCCGTTGATCCATCCCTCACCGTCGAAGGCTATCCGGCGCCGTGGCGGGTTTTTCTGACCGCCGTGAAACCGAAATAGCCGACAATCGGGAATCCAGCAGTTGCCTTTCCGCGGAGCTGTATTATAGATTCGGAACATCGACGCACGGTTCAACCATTGTATGTAATGCTCATTTCAATAAACGAGGAGAATATGGAAGCTCATCAGTGTACGCTCTACAGCGGCGGACTCAAGGGCGCGGAATCAGCCTTCGGGGAAACCGCCGAGAAATTGGGTGTAAATGAAATAATCTACACCTTTGAAGGACATAAACTGTCGCGCGAAAAAAATGTCAAAGTCCTGTCCAAAGAGGACCTGGAACGAGGCGACATCAGCATGGAGCTGGCCTCTAAAATGCTCCACCGCACCTACTACGAAACCGAGAAGATCCGCAAGGTACTGCAGACCATCTTCCACATGGTCAACAGCGGGTATCAAGTCTTCGTTGTCGGCGCCATCCAGGAGGACGGTTCCGTCAAAGGGGGGACCGGTTGGGCAGTGCAGCTCGCCAAGATGTTCAACCGGCCGCTGCACGTGTTCGATCAGCCGTCGGAAAAATGGTTTAGCTGGAAGGACGGATGGCAGGAGGACGCTCCGCACATCCAGTACAACACCTTCGTCGGCTCCGGAACCAGGTATCTCAGCGAGGCGGGACGCAAGGCGATCGAGAAGCTGTTCGCGGATTCATTCAAATAAGCAGACAGGGATTTCCCTGTTGCGCAGGCCCACCTCCAGTGATGTGGAGGTGGGTTTTTCATTTTAAAGCTGTAAGCAGAGGACCGGCTTAAGTCCCCTCGTCTGCAGGTTTCCGGCATACGGCAGAACCGTTCACAGAATGAATTCTGCCCCTGAAAGGGGGATAACCGGCAGATGGTAGAAGCGGACCGGCACGGCAGCGATGGATGTGTCTATCAGACTGCATCGCGGAGGCCAGCCGGGTCGGTGAAAATGGTTTCCTACGGCCATAGGGCGCGCAGCGCCCGTCATCCCGAAGGAATTTTCACCGCCCCGGCGAAAAGGCCGGAGAGCCGCAGTCTGATAGACACCTCCATCGCTTTCCGGGAACTGGTAAACGTTGCCGTATACCCTCCAGCCCGGCTGGGGATCTTTACATCAACCCGAAATCGATATGCTGGCGGAAGAACCGGCGGTACTCGTCCCGCCGGTGACTGACGTAGATGATGGTGCTGATCTTTTTATCGACCACCACTTCGAGAAAGTCCAGCAGGTTGGCGCGATTCACGTCGTCCAGACCGTGCGTCGGCTCGTCGAGAACGAGCAGCCGCGGCATCTTGATCAGCGCCCGGGCAATCAGGACAAGACGCTGCTCCCCGTAGCCCAGCCTGCGAAACGGCGTCTTTTCCCGGTTCCCGAGCCCAATCACGTTGAGCCAGGACCTGGCGGTTTCCTGCTGCTGATGAGTGAACTGGCGATACAGACCGATCGAGTCGAAAAAGCCTGAAAGAACGATCTGCAGACAGTTGCCGGGGATATAATGCTCGCGGTGCAGGGCGGGACTGACGATCCCCATGTCCTTTTTGATCTGCCAGATCGATTCGCCACTGCCGCGGCGGTTACCGAATACGTACAGCTCGTTGGTATAACAATCGGGGTGATCCCCGGTAATCACCGAAAGCAGGGTCGATTTACCAGCCCCGTTGGGTCCGGTGACGAGGGTGTGCTGGTTCGCTGTCAGGCTGAAATCGACTCCTGAGAAAATGGTCCGGTCCCCGTAGCGGGCATGGCCGTCCACCAACCGGATCAGCTCATCGGAGCTATTGCCATCGCCGAGGTCCCCTCTTCCATCGAGTATGATCCGCCAGTCACCGGCATGTCTGGTGTCGACGATCCGGTCGATGACTGCGGTTCGAATCCCCCTTTCCGTCAGCCTGCCGTCTTTGATCCAGCCCAGATGTGTGCACCACCGGGGGATGTCGAAGCGGCTCGAACAGATGATCATCAGGTTGACCTTCCGCCTGATCAGAACATCCATGATACGGTCGAATTCAGAACATGAAGCGACGTCGAGACCGTCGTAGGGATTTTCGATTACCAGGTTTGTGGCACCGTCGGTAACCGCTTTCAGGATCAGCAGTTTCCGGGACTCTCCGGAACTCAGCTGACGATAGCCGCTGTCCATCACATGGTCGAGACGGAACTGCCGAACCAGGGTCTCCAGTTCTTCACAGGGATTCAAGAATTCCCGTGCCGGCGTCCCCGGGTCCATGCGGTCCAGATAGTCGCTTTCGTCGTTGAGCACTTCCTGCTCGAACAACTCCTGCTGCCCTTTGAAACTTACGACTCCCAGATCGGTCTCGAGGCGCAGGCGACCGGCACAGCTCCCGGTGCCGCGGTTTCTGAGCAGATCGACGAAGCAGTCGATGCCCGACCGGTTGTCGCCATAGATACACCATACATCTCCGCAACGAACCTGCAGCGAGTCGATCGCAAGCCCTTCGGCATGCACCTGTTCCATATCCAGCCAGCAGTCAGTGTTCACTACCGTACCCCCTTGGCATGATTTTCATGGATTGACGACTTACCACGTGCCACCCATAAAAACAAGCGGTTGCCGGACCAGAGCTGCACTGTCCGGTGACCGCCCGATACGACTCTTCTGGAGCCGGTTCCGCCGCATACACCGGAGAAACCACCGGGATCGGCGCCGCTCCCTCAGGCGGCCGTTCCCGGTGGTCAATCAACCACCTGATTTAAGGTATAAAATGAAAATTTCACCGATAATCACAAACGCAAATATGGTTGACGAGATCTGAGTTTCCGAGTTAATTATTGACGTTTTGTGTCGACAAAATGGAAACCCGAGATCGGACCACTGAAAAACCGGCATACCGGTTTCAGCGCTGCAAAAACCCATGGAGTTCAGCCCCGTCAGCCTGACTCGTTAGAAAAGGTAGAGCTATGAAAGCACTTATCGCCCTGGAAGATGGAACCGTCTTCGAGGGACATTCCTTCACCGGACCCGGTGAGGCGGTCGGCGAAATCGTATTCAATACGTCAATGAGCGGCTATCAGGAGATTCTGACTGATCCGTCATACACTGGCCAGATCATCACGATGACCTACCCGTTGATCGGCAATTACGGCGTTAACCCGGACGATATGGAATCGCTGGCGGTGCATCCGAAGGCCTTCCTGGTCAAAGAATACAACCGGCTGCCGTCCAACTTCAGAGCGACTGCAACGCTCGCCGAATTCCTCAACGAACATGGCGTTCTCGGCGTCGAGGGCTTTGATACCAGGGCCCTGGTCAGACACATACGGAACTCCGGCGCAATGAAAGGCATCGTCTCCACCGAGGATACCGACCGGAACTCGCTGGTGGAGCGGGCCCGCAACTGGCCCGGCCTGATCGGCCAGGACATGGTCAAACTGGTCACCTGCGCCGAGCCATATACCTGGATCGACGGCAGACCCTGCCCAGGAACCAGATTCGAACCCGATATCGCCCGCAACCAGTTGAAGATCGTGGCCTTCGATTTCGGCATCAAATTCAATCAGATCAGGCTCTTTGAAGAAAAAGGCTGCCGTGTTCAGGCGGTTCCCGCAACCACTGACAGCGCAACCATTCTGGCGATGAACCCGGACGGCATCTTTCTGTCCAACGGCCCCGGTGATCCCGAGGGCGTCGAGGGCGTCGTCGATACGGTGCGTGAGCTGCTCGGCACCAGGCCGATGTTCGGGATCTGTCTCGGTCATCAGATACTCGGGCTCGCCTACGGCGGATCCACGTATAAGCTCAAATTCGGCCACCGGGGAGGCAATCAGCCGGTAAAGGACCTGCTGACCGGCAAGGTCGAGATCACCTCCCAGAATCATGGGTTCTGTGTCGACATGGATAGCCTCGACCCGGATCTGGTGGAACTCACCCATATCAATCTCAACGACAACAGCTGCGAAGGGATGCGGCACCGGAAGTACCCGGCTTTTTCGGTTCAATATCATCCGGAGTACGCACCGGGACCGCATGACGCGGAATACCTGTTCGACCGTTTCATCGAGCTGATCAGAGCACACCAGACAACGACGGATCCAGCGCAACCATAGAGACCACAGCAAACCATGCCCAAACGTACCGACATAAAGAAAATTCTGATCATCGGTTCCGGCCCGATCATCATCAGTCAGGCCTGTGAATTCGATTATTCCGGAGCCCAGGCCGTCAAAGCCCTGAAGGAAGAAGGCTACGAGGTGGTGCTGATCAATTCGAACCCGGCGACCATCATGACCGATCCGGGCCTTGCCGACGCTACCTACATCGAACCGATCACACCGGAAATGGTGATCAAGGTCATCGAGCAGGAACGCCCCGACGCCCTGCTGCCCACCCTCGGTGGACAGACCGCCCTGAACACCGCGATCAAGGTCGCCGAGACCGGCGTTCTCGAGAAATACGGGGTGGAGATGCTGGCGGCCAAGATCGACGTGATTCACAAGGCTGAAGGCCGCGAGGAATTTCGCGAAGCGATGCGCAACATCAACCTCAAGGTTCCCGAATCGGCCATCGTCCGCAACCTCCTAGATGCGATGCAGGCCGGTGACGAGATCGGCTTCCCGATCATCGTCAGACCCAGTTTCACCCTCGGCGGCACCGGCGGGGGCGTCGCCTACAACCGCCAGGAACTCGAGGCTCTCTGCAAACAGGGACTCGACCTGTCGATGACCAGCGAGATCATGCTCGAGCGCAGTCTGCTCGGCTGGAAGGAATTTGAGCTCGAGGTGATGCGGGATTCCAACGACAATGTGGTGATCATCTGCTCGATCGAGAACGTCGATGCGATGGGCGTGCATACCGGTGACTCGATCACCGTCGCTCCCGCCCAGACCCTGACGGACCGCGAATATCAGGACATGCGCGATGCGGCCATCGCGATTATCCGTGAAATCGGCGTGGAGACCGGCGGCTCCAACGTGCAGTTTGCGGTCAACCCCGCGGACGGTGAACTGATGGTGATCGAGATGAACCCCCGGGTATCGAGAAGTTCCGCCCTCGCCTCTAAGGCCACCGGGTTTCCGATCGCCAAGATTGCCGCGAAGCTCGCGGTCGGATATACGCTGGATGAGATCCCCAACGACATCACCAAGGAGACTTACGCATCGTTCGAGCCGACCATCGACTACTGCGTGGTGAAAATTCCCCGCTGGACGTTTGAGAAATTCCCCGATGCCGAGGACTGTCTGACCACCTCCATGAAGTCGGTCGGTGAAACCATGGCCATCGGCAGAACCTTCAAGGAGGCGTTCCAGAAAGGTATGCGTTCCTTGGAAATCGGGCGTTTGGGGTTCGGCGGAGACGGCAAGGCGCTGCTTGGCCACCTCGATCTGATGGATCTGGAAAGCGGGCTCGTAACGCCGAGTTCCAGGAGGATTGCCTACCTCTACGAGGCCTTGAAGCGCGATCTGGGGCTTGATCGGATCAACGAGCTGACCAGCATAGACCCCTGGTTTCTCCACAATCTGAAACAGATCGTCGACACCGAACAGAACATAAGCGCCCGGGGCGTTGATCGGCTCGATTTCGACTTTCTGACCCGCTGCAAGCAGATGGGGTTTTCCGACGGGCAGATTGGGCATCTGACCGGTACTTCGGAGGAACGGATCAGGGCTCTTCGCAAGCATGCGGGCGTCACTCCTGTCTACAAGCTCGTCGATACCTGCGGCGCCGAGTTCGAATCTTACACGCCGTACTGCTATTCCACCTACGAACAGGAGAACGAGGCCGTCCGCAGCGACAGGAAAAAGGTCATCATCCTCGGCGGCGGCCCCAACCGGATCGGCCAGGGAATCGAGTTCGACTACTGCTGCGTGCACGCGTCATTTGCCCTACGGGAGATCGGCGTCGAATCGATCATGGTCAACTCGAATCCGGAAACGGTTTCCACCGACTATGACACCTCCGACAAACTCTATTTCGAACCCCTTACCCGCGAAGACGTGCTCAACATCATCGACCAGGAAGAGCCCCACGGCGTGATCGTCCAGTTTGGCGGACAGACCCCGCTGAACCTGGCGGTTCCATTGGAAAAGGCCGGCGTCCGGATCATCGGCACGCCGCCTGACGCAATCGACCGCGCCGAGGACCGGGAACGGTTCCAGAAATTACTGCGCATCCTGAACCTGAGGCAGCCGGACAACGACACGGTGTTCACCGAAGAAGAGGCGATCGATGCCGCCGGCCGGATCGGCTATCCGGTGGTGATCAGGCCGTCTTATGTGCTGGGCGGCCGGGCGATGCGGATCGCCTATAACGAAGAGCAGATCAAGGACTTCATGAACATGGTCGGTGAGGCAGCCGAGGGTCATCCCATCCTGATCGACCAGTTTCTCAAAGACGCCATCGAGATCGACGTGGATGCGATCTGCGACGGATCAACCACGATCATCGGCGGCATCATGGAACACATCGAAGAGGCCGGCATCCATTCCGGCGATTCCGCCTGCGTACTGCCGCCCCACTCCCTGCGTGCGGAGATGATCGAGGAAATCGAGCAGGCCACCAGGGCGATGGCCGTCGAACTCGGCGTCATCGGCCTGATGAATGTCCAGTATGCGGTGAAAGAGAACATGCTCTACGTGCTGGAGGTCAACCCCCGTGCATCGCGGACCGTGCCGTTTGTCAGCAAGGCGACCGGGGTGCCGCTCGCCAAACTCGCCACTAAAATCATGATGGGCATGAGTCTGGCAGACCTCGGATTGACGAGCGAAGTGAACATCGACCACTGGGCGGTCAAGGAAGCGGTGTTCCCGTTCGACCGGTTCGACGGCGTCGACACGCTGCTCGGCCCGGAGATGAAATCGACCGGCGAGGTCATGGGTATCGACGACAACCTCGGCATTGCGATCGGCAAGGCCCTGCTCGCCGCCGGCTCGAAGCTGCCCCAGAAAGGCAATGTCTTTATCTCGGTGCGGGACAGTGACAAGAAGGCGATTGTGCCGGTCGCCCGGAATCTGAAGAAAATGGGCTTCACGATTTTCGCCACCGTCGGCACCACCGATTACCTGCTGAACAATGACATCGACAGTCACCGGATCAACAAGATATCCCAGGGCCGCCCGCACATCCTGGATATGCTTCACAACGGCGAAATCAACTGGATCATCAACACTTCGCTGGGGAGGCGCACTACCGAGGACAGCTATCGGATCAGAAGGGCGGCGATAGACCTGCATATCCCCTATACGACGACCGCCAACGGCGCTGCCGCATTCGTCAGTGCAATGAAAGCCTTCAAAGAGGGTCGTATCGGCGTAAAGCCTGTACAAAAATTTGCCTGATGACTACAATAAATAAAGGAGTGCGCTCGACATTGCTCAAAGATGCGTTAGAGTAAGCACCTATTGCAAAAAAGACGCCATATCAAAGGGACAGAGATTATCGGGAGGCATTTTTGAACACCTTTTATAAAAACCTGAGCATGTGGCTGGTGATCGGTCTGACCATGATCCTGCTCTTCAATCTGTTCAACAAACCACAAGGCAATATCTCATCGCTGACCTACAGCGAGTTCATGTCCAAGATCGAGAACAAATCGATCAACCGGGTGCGCATCGACGGTGACACCATATCGGGAACCCTTCAGGACGGCCGCCCGTTCAGGACCATTTATCCCTTGACCGATGCGGAACTGATCCCGCTGCTGAGAGGGGCCGGGGTCGACATCACCGTGAAGGAATCGCAGAAGGAAAACTGGCTGATGACCATCTTTGTGTCCTGGTTCCCGATGCTGCTGTTGATCGGCGTGTGGATATTCTTCATGCGCCAGATGCAGGGCGGCGGCAAAGGCGGTGCGCTGTCCTTTGGGAAAACCAGAGCCCGCCTGATGGAACAGGGCACCAACAAGGTGACCTTCGCCGATGTCGCAGGCATCGACGAGGCCAAGGAGGAACTCGAGGAGATTATCGATTTTCTGAAGGACCCGCATAAATTCACCAAGCTCGGCGGCAGAATTCCCAAAGGAGTTCTGCTGGCGGGCTCTCCGGGAACCGGTAAAACCCTGCTGGCCAGGGCCATCGCCGGTGAAGCTGACGTGCCGTTTTTCTCGATCTCGGGCTCGGACTTCGTGGAGATGTTCGTCGGCGTCGGCGCATCCCGGGTCAGGGACCTGTTCACTCAGGGCAAGAAGCACGCACCGTGCATCATTTTCATCGATGAGATCGACGCGGTCGGACGCCACCGCGGCGCCGGTCTCGGCGGCGGACACGATGAGCGGGAACAGACCCTCAACCAGCTGCTGGTGGAAATGGACGGTTTCGAGTCCAATGAAGGCGTCATCATCGTCGCCGCCACCAACCGCCCCGACGTGCTCGACCCGGCGTTGCTGAGGCCGGGCCGGTTCGACCGTCAGGTCGTGGTACCGATCCCCGATGTCGGCGGTCGCCAGAAAATCCTCGAGATCTACGGCAAGAAAACCAAGATGGCGGCCAATGTGGATTACGAAATCCTGGCTCGCGGCACCCCGGGATTCTCTGGAGCAGACCTCGAGAACCTTATCAACGAGGCGGCGCTGATGGCCGCCCGCGAGGGCGCCAAGGAAATTACCCTGGCCCTGCTGGAAAAAGCCAAGGACAAGATCATGATGGGCGCCGAACGGCGTTCGATGATCATCACCGAAAAAGAGAAAGAGGTCACCGCCTACCACGAGGCGGGACACGCTCTGGTCGCCTATCTGCTGCCTGACACCGACCCGATCCACAAGGTCACCATCATTCCGCGTGGCCGGGCGCTGGGATTGACGATGCAGCTGCCGATCGACGAGAAGTACACCCATTCCAAGGGGTATCTGAAAAATTCGATCTGCATCCTGTTCGGCGGCAGGGTCGCCGAGAAGATCATCTTCGACGAAATCACCACCGGCGCCGGCAACGACCTCGAGCGAGCGACCGAGCTGGCGAGAAAGATGGTGTGTGAATGGGGCATGAGCGATGAGCTTGGTCCCCTGACCTACGGCAAGAAGGAGGAACAGATCTTCCTTGGCCGGGAGATCGCCCAGCACCGCGACTTCAGTGAGGAGACGGCACGGCAGATCGACCTGGCAGTCAAGGAAATCATCCTCGAGGCCAGTCAAAAAGTTGTCGAATTGCTGGAAGACCACCGCGACATTTTGAAACGAATGGCGGATGAACTGCTCGAGAAGGAAACCATCGTGCTCGAAGACATCCAGCGGATTCTTGCTGAGCTCCGGCCGGACCAGCACAGCTTTGAACAAAAACCGGTTTCACCGGCTGAACCTGAAATCACCGCACCTACCACGCGGGTCAACGCATCGGAGCAAAACAGCCAAGACGTCTCCGAAGCACCACTGGAAAGCAAGCCCGGCGGTCGGGAGGAACCGGGAGTTTCGCCATGACCTCAGCCCGATCCGTCCGGATCATGGGCATCTTGAATGTCACCCCTGACTCCTTTTCAGACGGCGGCAGATTCGACAGCCTCGATGCGGCCCGGGTACAGGCTGAAAAGCTGATCACCGACGGTGCCGACATCCTCGATGTCGGCGGCGAATCCACACGGCCGTATGCCAGACCGGTAGCGGTCAATGAAGAACTCTCCCGGGTCATCCCGGTAATCCAGGCGGTCCGCTCCGTTTCCTCCATTCCCATCTCGATCGACACCAGCAAGGCCGAGGTGGCCAGGCAGGCCCTCGGCGCCGGCGCCGACATCATCAACGACGTCACCGCCCTGCGCGGCGACCCGGAGATGGTCAGGGTCGCGGCCGGCTGCGACAATGATATCATCATTATGCACATGCAGGGAAGCCCCGGTTCGATGCAGGACGATCCCCATTACGACGATGTGGTCTCGGAGGTGATCGGCTTTCTCCGGGATCGGATCGATTTCATGGGTGCGGCAGGCATTGATCCCGGCCGCATCACCGTCGACCCCGGCATCGGATTCGGCAAGACGCGGGCGCACAATCTGCAGCTGCTGAAGAGCCTGGAGAGATTTTCTGAACTGGGCCGCCCGGTCCTGCTCGGTCACTCCCGGAAACGGTTTCTCGGCGATATCACCGGGCTGGCCCCAGAGGATCGTGATCCCATAAGTGCCGTTGTGTCGGCGCTCTGTTCACATCGAGGTATTGCGATACTGAGGGTTCATGATGTGGCTGCAACCAGGCATGCGCTGCAGGTTGTGGCCGCGATCGACCAGGCATAAAAAAAAATTGGGGCCTCAGCATGATGCTCCTCAGGCCTGGTGGAGAGAGGGAGTGAAAGAAGAGAAGAGTCGACCTGTCGTCACATCATGCAAAGACCCTCGTGACTCAAATATAAGCACCCTTTGCCGCATTGGTAATCCTGGTGGCACCTTTTTTGTGGATTTTTGTGGTATCAGGTCGGATTTCCCAGCCTCAAACGGCTATGCCGCACTTTGTGCACCCCACCCTCGATCATGTAGACAAGCAGCCCGCTCCATACCAGCATGAAGCCGATCAGCCTGCTCGCTGGAAATTCTTCGTGGTATAGGAAGACGCCGATCAGCAGATTGAGCGTCGGGGCGATATATTGCAGAACTCCCAGCATCGACAGGGAAATATTCTGAGCTGCGTAGCCGAACAGCAGCAGCGGAATAGTCGTCACCAGCCCCGTCCCGACGAGCATTATCATCACCGACGGCTTCGCGTGCAGAAACGCACCTGTGCCGTACAGCCCGCGAATCATCAGAAACGCGACCGCCGGTATGAAAAATATCAAGGTCTCCAGGTGCAGGCTTTCCAGCGGTGCTATCCTGGTCTGTTTATGCAGCAGCCCGTAAGTCGCGAAAGTCATGGCCAGCGCCATGGCTATCCAAGGAAATCTGCCATACCCGAAGGTCAGATAGATCACCCCGATTGCCGCCAGCAGGATGGCTCCGATCTGCCCAGACCGCAGCCGCTCTTTTATAAAGATCACGCCAAAAGCGACCGATACCAGCGGATTGACATAGTAACCCAGGCTGGTTTCCACGATGTAACCGCTGTTCACAGCCCATATGTAGATCAGCCAGTTGGCCGCCAGCAGCGAACTGCATGCCAGCGAACGCTTGAGAATCGCCCAGTCCCTGAGATACGGTGATGACAGGTGGCGCCTGGAGATGAACACGAAGAAAATGGTAAACGGCAGGGACCACGCCATACGGTGACCGAGAATCTCGACCGGGGGAACCTCGCCGAGCAGCTTCCAGTAGATCGGCAGCAAGCCCCAGATACAGTAGGACGCGGTTGCCGCGGCCATTCCCGCCTGTGTCGGGGTCCCTCTCATGGGAACAACAGTCCGCTGGAAAACCAGTAATAGCAGATATAGCCGCCGGCAAGGATCAGCAGGATGCCGGAGATCGTATTGACGTAGGGAATGATCTTTCTGAACAGCGCCACCACTGCTCCGCCCTTGATGAATGCCATGGCGACACTGAGAATCAGGAGTATGGTGCCGGTGCCGAGGATGTAGAACAGAAACTGAATGAGACCGGACATGAAGTCGCCGGCAGTCAGCGACCCGCCGACCACCACCAGAAAAATCGGCAGGGTGCAGCCCAGCGACGTGGCCCCGAAACCGAGCCCGAACAGAAAAAAGCCTTTGACGCTGATGGCACGGGGATCACCGATACGCGCCGACAGCGCCGTCATGAAGTCGAGCGACAGGTGCCTGCCGAGCATCATCCAGATGCCCAGCAGTATCAAGGCGGCGCCGATTATGATTGAAATCCAGGGCATGAGGTGCAGCAGAAACGATCCACCGGCGGAGACGATCACGCCGATGACCCCGAACAGCAGGCCAAAACCAGCCGTTACTATGGAGGAGACGCCCACTGCCCGGGCCAGGCGGAAGAACCAGGAACGCTGTTCAAACTGCTGCTCGTCCGCACCCAGATAGAGCGACAGGTAGACCGGCAGCATCACGAAACCGCAGGGGTTCACGGCGGCCACCATCCCGGCGCCGAAGGCATAACCAAGCTGCAGCATGGAGGCGAGGTTACCGATCAATTCGCTGAGCCATACCTGAATATCCATACATTACCTAACGGCTGAACTTGGCATCCCCGACCACCCCCTTGGAAAAGCGGCTTACGGGTCGCAAGACACGGTATCGGATCGACCGACCACCCTTGGCTTTACCCATCATGTCACTGAACATGATCGGTGAGCCGGTCTACCATAAGGCAATCCATACCGCTTGACAACACCGTTTCTGCTGATCGGGTCGATTGACAATAAGCTGCCCGGCCGGCCAGGGCCAAACGTCTGCCTTGCGGCCATTATAACGAGCTGATCTGAGTTATGTTAATCAAAAATTGACTGTGGTCGGTTTTTTCTTGACTCCGGTCGACTTTTTGTTATTATTCCGACCGCGGTCGAATTTATCGCACGGTATTGCCCCAATAACTATACAATCTTTGCAATTTCCATATATTATCGCTCACGAACGACAACGTTACAGATGAATCGGCAGAAATGCCCCTGACCGACAATCGGGTGAGGGCTTATCATGACCTCGAGACGGGAAAAAAATAAAAGAAAAACGCGAAAGTGCATCCTCGATTCGGCCGTCAGGCTGTTCTCCAGAAAGGGCTTCGACAAAACCTCGATCGAGGAACTGGCCAGAGAAGCCGGTATCGGTAAGGGGACGGTTTATAGTTACTTCCGGACCAAAAGAGACATCGTCAAGGCGTTTTGCGATGATCAGCTCGAATTTGCGAGAAGCGAGCTGGCGGCCAAAACCAATCCTGACATGCCGCTCATCGAGCAGCTGATGATCATCTTCATGGCTGATTTCAAGTACGTCACCGAAAACAAGGAATTCGGCAGGGTCTATCTGCACGAGAAGGTCTTTCCCCAGGAACCGCTGGCCGAAGAGGACTTTCAGGTGCAGAATGACTACTTCGACATGCTCTATCCCATTTACCAGCGGGCCCAGGACCGCGGGGAACTCCGCAAGGACCTCGAACTGCTGCACATATCCGGGCACATCTATGCGGTGTATCTGCTTATGCTGTCATGCTGGTACACCGGTATGATCCCCACCGAGGAAATCGGAGAAGCGATGAAAGTGATGGTCACCCAAACCATTCAAGGTCTCAAACCATAAAAAAAATCCGGTGAACAGATGGCATCTGATTATCAAAAACCGACATCTTTGCGAGGCAAAATCGTTTTTTTCTTCTGGTACAATATGCCCCGCTTCGTGCTTCTCGGCATGGCCGTGATGATCGTTGTGCTCTTTTCGGCTATCAGCGACAAGAAGTCGGCGATCCAGGCGGAACAGGACGCTTCAGTAAAACAGGAGCGGCCGCCCGTCAACACCGTTGTGATGCAGGTGAGCCCGACCACCATCAGCAACCGTCTCAACCTGCCCGGGTCTATCGAGGCCTGGACCAACCTGGACATGACGGCCAAGATCGCCGGCACCGTCGACGAGGTGGCGGTCAGGGAAGGAGATTGGGTCACCAAGGGAGACGCGCTGATCAGGATCGAGTCGGATGACTACCGAATCGCCCTCGACCGGGCAGAGGCGGCCTACAGACTGGCAAAGGCCGATTACGAGCGGGACCGGGCCGTCTACGCCAAAGGCGTCATTCCCCCCGCCGAACTGGAAGCCCGTGAAACCGGGATGCAGACCGCCAAAGCCGATCTCGACAATGCCAGACTGATGTATGAACGATGCACAATCACCGCCCCGATCGACGGGGTGGTGCGCCGGCTCGATGCGAAGATCGGCATGTTTCTCGGCGTTGGAGATCCGGTCGGAGAAATCCTGCAGATCGACCGTGTCAAAGCGGTGATCGGCATCCCCGAGTCGGATGTAACCGCAGTGCGGAAACTCGACACGGTCGACGTCAATATCAAAGCACTCGACGATAGGATTGTAACCGGCAGGCGCTATTTCATCTCCTCGTCCCCCGAGACGATGGCCCGTCTGTACCGCCTCGAGCTTGAACTGGACAACCCTGATCATGCGATCCTGCCCGGCATGTTCGTGCGGGCGGACATCGTCAAACAGCAGAGTGACCATGCCCTGGCCATACCCTTCTATTCGATCATTTCCCGCAACGATGAACAGTACCTGTTCGTCGAGAAGGACGGGGTCGCGGAAAAGCGGAACGTGAAGACCGGCATCATGGAAAAATGGATGATCGAGGTTACCGAAGGACTTGAGCCGGGCGACCGCGTGATCGTTGAAGGTCACCGGGATGTCGAGGACGGGCGCACGGTAAAAGTCGTCAAGGTGATCACCGACCCGGAGGCCTACACGCTATGATTGTTTCCGATACAGCTGTCAGGAAGAGCACCACCGTTCTGGTGCTCGCCCTGCTGATGATCATCGTCGGCGTTTACTGCTATGTTACGCTGCCGCGGGAAAGCTCGCCTGACATCACGATCCCGAACGTGTTCGTGTCGACAAGTTATCGAGGTGTTTCGCCCACCGATATGGAAACTGCGGTGACGATAGAGATCGAGAAGAAACTGAAAGGGCTGGACGGATTGAAGAAGATCCAGTCGGTCAGTTCCGAAGGGCTTTCTTCGATCAATATTGAATTTGTCACCGGCACGGACATCAATCAGGCCCTGCAGGACGTGAAGGACAAGGTCGATGAAGCCATCGGCGAACTGCCCACCGATCTCGAGGATGACCCGACCGTCTTCGAGGTGAATTTCTCCGAGATGCCCATCGCCGTCTACTCGTTGTCCGGCACCTGCGGGCTTCCCTGTCTGAAAAAAATCGCCGACGATATCGCCGACGATATCGAGGCGATCACCGGTGTCCTCGAGGTCGAAGTCACCGGAGGGCTGGAACGGGAGATCCGGGTGGAAGTCGATTCCGAAAAACTGGCCCACTACGGGCTGACCATCAGCGACTTCCAGTCCGTTGTTCACAATGAAAACCAGAATACCTCGGGGGGCGCCATCAGACTCGGAAACGGCCGTTTCCAGCTGCGGGTTCCCGGCGAGTTCAGGACCCCTGAGGAGATATACGGGCTGGTGCTCACCGTGCACCAGGGAGAGCCGGTCTACCTGAAGGACGTGGCCCAGGTGGTCGATGATTTCAAGGAAGAAACTTCGCGATCGAGGCTCAACGGCCGGGATGCGGTCAATCTCTCGATCAAGAAACGCACCGGTGAGAACATCATCGAGATCAGCAACGCGGTGGAGGCGGTCATCGACGAGTCGCGGACCGGCTGGCCGCAGGGAACAGAAATCACCAAGGTGATGGATCAGTCGACCGATATCAAGAATATGGTTGCCGATCTGGAAAACAACATCCTCAGCGGCCTGATGCTGGTGCTTGTGGTGATCTTTCTGGCCATGGGGATCCGCAACGCGATGCTCGTCAGTCTGGCGATCCCGTTCTCGATGCTGCTCTCCTTCACCGTGCTCTACGTGATGGGCATCACGCTGAACATGGTGGTGTTGTTCAGCCTGACCTTGGCGCTCGGCATGCTGGTCGACAACGCCATTGTCATCGTCGAAAACTCCTACCGCTTCATGGAACAGGGGGCCTCACGGGTCGAAGCGGCGATGAGGGCGACGTCCGAGGTGGCCTATCCGGTAATCGGGTCGACCCTGACGACCCTGGCAGCCTTCTCTCCGATGCTCTTCTGGCCGGGAATCATGGGTGAGTTCATGAGCTTCCTGCCACTGACGCTGATCATCACACTTTCGTCGAGCCTTTTCGTGGCGATGGTCATCAACCCGGCGATGGTCTCGCTGTTCATGAAGCTCAAACAATCAGCAGGCTCCGAACGCAGGCTGAGCCTCGAGGAGATCTCCGCCGCCGTCGAAAAACCGGCCGAGGTGAAAGGGTTCCTGCTTACCCGCTACACGAGGACATTGTCGAGGGCGCTGAACACGCCATTTTCCATCATCGGGATCGGTTTCTTCATATTGATCCTGATGTTTCAGGGCTGGCTGCTGGTCGTCGGTCTCGAAAAGCCGGTGGAGTTTTTCCCGGAGATCGACCCCAAGGGGATCTACGTGAACCTCGATGTTCCGGAAGGCGCGGATATCGACTATATCGACCGGATCATCCAACGGGTGGAGTACTCGATCAGCGGCGTCGACACCGATATCGACGGCAGCCCCAAGGACCCGGACATGACGCCGCTCGCGGCCTTGTCCCCCAAAGCGCACGATACGGGCCGCGGAAACGTGGTCTCCGGTCCCAGTGACATCGGCAACATCGAATCGATCTACATGAGGGGGACCGTCGCCTCTGGCGGCGGCTCTTCGTTCGCGGCCAATACCCCAAACCACATCGGCATCCGGTTCATTGATCTCGCTGACCGCAGCCGCTCCTCCCAGGACGACGTGGAGGAAATCCGGCAGCGAATCAAATACATCCCGGGCGGAAAAATAACCATTGCCAAGGAAGAGGAAGGCCCGCCGACCGGAGCTCCGATCAACATCGAGATTTCAGGCGACAATTTCATCGTGCTCGGCGAAATCGCCAAAAAGGTAAAGGACATTCTCGTGACGATCCCCCACGTCGAAGATGTCAGGGATAACTTTGTCGAGGGTATCCCGTCTGTCCAGGTGGTTATCGACCGCCAGAAGGCGGCGTTGTTCGGCATGACCACCAACATGATCGGGTTTGCGCTGAAAAGCGCCTATAACGGCCTTGAAGTATCGTCTTTCAGAGAAGGTGACGACGATTACGACATCACCGTTCAACTCAAAGAAGCGGACCGCAAGGTGGTGAACGTCCTTCATGAGCTGATGCTGCCGACGCCGACCGGGGAACTGGTGCCGCTGTCGACCATCGCCGACATAACCTTTGCCGGTTCCATCGGCGACATTAACCGCATCAACAACGAACGGGTCGTCACCGTCAAAGCCAACGTCGATGAAACCAAGATCCCCGGGCCGGTGGCCAGGGCCGAGGCGGAAAAATTCCTTAAAAAGTTTCCGCTGCCACCGGGCTACAAGGCGAAATTCACCGGCGAGTTCGAATTCCAACAGGAGTCCCAGGACTTTCTGACCAAGGCCTTCCTGGTGGCGTTGCTGCTGATTTTTCTCATCCTGGTATCGATGTTCAACTCGGTGATTCAGCCCTTTATCATCATGACCTCGGTGATCCTGTCACTGGGCGGCGCATTTTTCGGTCTGGCGCTGTTTTCCCAACCCTTCGGTATCATCATGACCGGCGTCGGGGTCATCTCTCTGGCCGGTGTCGTCGTCAACAATGCGATTGTGCTGATCGACTACACCAACAAGCTGCGGGAACGGGGCTACGAGCTCCGCGATGCGGTCGTCGCCGCCGGGGCGACACGGTTGCGGCCGGTTCTGCTGACGGCGATCACCACCATTCTGGGGCTTATTCCCATGGTCACCGGCGTGTCGTTCGATTTTCACACCCTGTCGATCTCCTGGGTCAGCGAATCGAGCCAGTGGTGGCGGTCGATGGCCGTGGTCGTCATATTCGGACTGATGGTTGCGACATTTCTCACCCTTGTCGTGGTCCCGACGCTATACTATCTCCTTGAACAGGCTTCCGACTCCAGGAAACGGATCGCAGAAAAAATCAGCAGCATCTACTGGAAACCATACCCCTTCCTGGCCGGTGAGCCACTTGTAAGAAAGGACAGACGATGAAACATCTCAATGCACCCAACACGTTGAGCCTGTTGTTCCTGCTGGCGATGCTGTGCGCTCCGGAGCCGGCGCCGGCCGAACAGAAGATGATCGATCTGCCGCTGGCCGAGGCGGTTGAAACCGCGCTCCTCCAGAACCTCGGACTCAGACTCAGCCGCGAGGACGTGCAGCAGGCGGCAGGGGTGGCCCTGGAGGCCGAGGGCGCGTTTGATTATCAGCTGTCAGCAGACGTTGGCGCAACCGGAAAAAACGAGACACCCGTCACCTACGTCACGGCAACCACAGAAAACACGGCGGCCTGGAACGCCGGCATCGAGAAGCGATTTACTCCAGGCACGCAAATGAGCCTTAACTGGAACAACGACAACCTCGACACCGATTCGGACCTCTATCTCTACGACCCGGTCTATCATTCCGAACTGGTGCTGGGCGTCAGCCAGCCGCTGCTCAAAGGTTTCGGCTCAGACGCCCAGCTCGCCGAACTCAACGCCGCCAAGACCCAGCTCGAAGCCTCCTCCTTTCTGGTCGACAGCACTGCCGCCGATCTTGCGGCCGAGGTCAAGCAGGCCTATTGGGATCTGGTCTACGCCCACCAGAATCTGGCGGTGCTGCAGCTTTCGCTGAGGCTGGCAGAAAAGCTCCGGGACGAGACGGAAACCAGGATAAATGCTGGAAAACTGGCCCAAATCGATCTCTACCAGCCCGAATCGGAAATCGCCCAGCGGGAACAGGATCTGATCGTCGGAGAGCAGGCCATCGGGCAGGCCGAAGACAACCTGAAACTGTTGATGAACAGCGAGGACTGGCTGACACCGCTGGAGCCGACCGACAGACCTTCTACCGTTCCGGTCCAACCCGACATCAACGAGGTGTACCAGGGGGCGCTCGACAATCGCCCCGACCTGCAGGCTGCAACCTTGCAGATCAAGACCTCCCAATATCTGCTCGACAAGGCTGACAATGACCGCAAGCCATCGCTGGATCTGCGCGGCTCGCTCGGCCTCGGTTCAAATGCCGATGACTATTCGGCGGCGCTGGGCGATTCTCTTTCTGACAGTGACACCAGATGGCTGGTCGGCCTCAGGTTCTCGCGGCCGCTCGACAACTCTGCTGCCGAAGGCCGATACCGTCAAACCCTGGCCGTGCACAAGAAAAATCAAACCAACCTCGATCAGCTCAAGCAGGAAATCAGACGCAGCGTCCGTTCCACCCTGCGCGATGTCGAACTGGCGCTCAAAGCGATCGAAGCGACCAGCAAGACTTCGACCGCCACCGAAAAGCGCCTCGAGGCGGAACAGATCAAATTCGATGCCGGCCGCTCGACCACCCTCGACGTGCTGATAGCCCAGCAGGATTATGCCCGGGCGCTGTCTGCTGAAAACCGCTCCAAGATCATTTATGCCCAGTCATTATCAGAACTGGATCGGATTCAGGGGAAAATCACCATACCGTGAAGGATTCAGGCCGGATGCAAACCAAGGGGCTTACCTGCTTCGAATCAGGAGCGTTGCAGAACAGGGCGAGTCAGGCCAGAGCCCTGCTGTCGCGCTGCAGGCTGTGCCCGAGGAACTGCGGGGTTGACCGGTTGAACGGTGAAACCGGCGTGTGCAGGACTGCCGAGCAGGCGATCGTCGCCAGCTTCAGCCCCCATTTTGGTGAGGAATCGGTGCTGGTGGGAAGCAACGGCTCGGGTACCGTCTTTTTTGCCGGATGCAACCTTACCTGCTGCTTCTGCCAGAACTACGACATCAGCCATGATGTCTCAGGCGGAGCAGCGGTGGCTCCGGAGCGGATCGCATCGATCATGCTCGATCTCCAGCAGCGGGGATGCCACAATATCAATTTCGTTACCCCCACCCATGTGGTGCCCCAGATTCTGGACGCCCTGCTTGTCGCCTACCAGGGCGGATTACGGCTACCGCTCGTTTACAACAGCAGCGGCTACGAGGCGGTCGACACCCTGAAACTGCTCGACGGCGTCATCGATATATACATGCCCGATTTCAAGTTCTGGAATCGGATATCGGCGAGAACCTATGCGGCTGCTGAGGACTATCCCGCGGTGGCCAGAAAGGCAGTCCGGGAAATGTTCAGACAGGTCGGAGACCTGCAAATCGACGAGAGAGGAATCGCCGTCCAAGGCCTGCTCATCAGGCACCTGCTGATGCCTGGTGCACTTGCTGAAACCGAAGCTATTCTGAGCTTTATTGCCGGACAGATATCGACGTCCACCTATGTCAATATCATGGACCAATACCGTCCCTGCGGCAGGAGCAGCGAATACGAAGAATTGCGCAATTCCATCGGGCCGGCCCACTATCGGCAGGCCCTCGCCTGTGCCGAAAACGCCGGCCTGACGCGTCTCGATCAGCGGGATCTGCCATCCCTGCTCAGGCGTCTCGGGATTACCCTCTAGGAGGAGGTAATATCAGCTCACAGCGACATCACCGGCCCGCCGTTCACGATGCCAGAGGTCCAGTCTCGACTGGATGAATTCGATGATCTGCTGATGTTCCTCGTTTCCCTTACCCGCTATGTCCATGGGGGCGCCAAACTCGAAATAGGCCTTCCGCTCCGGCACGATTTTGCCGAAGTCCTTGAACCGTGTGCCATTTTCCCAGGCGTCGGTGAGCAGCGCCAGCGGTACGACCTTCACCCCGGCACGCTTGGCCAGCTTGATACCGATAGAGCTGAACTGTTCAGGGTTGAACGCGGTTCTCGTGGTCTGGGGAAAGATCACGATCGAGAGGTTCCGGGACAGCCGCTCCACACCCTCATCGAGAACCGTTTTCAGGTCCTGGCGCGGGTTCGTGCGGGTCAGCGCGATCGGGCTGGTTGCGGCCATCACATGCTTGAAGACCGGAAATTCGAGCAGACTCTGCTTGATGACAAAGGTCACCGGTTTGAACTGCAGAATCAGGGCAGGCAGAATCACCGTTTCCATCATGCTCAGATGGTTGCCGATAATCAGAACCGGACCGTCTGCCGATTGCAGATGATCGAACCCGGACACATCGATCGTGACCCCGACCGATTCCAGGCCGTGCAGCACTCCGAGGCTCGATACCTGCCAGGCTTCACCGTCGTACTTCCCCCGTTTGGCTATTCTCGATGAGGCATACACGATGGCCAGAAATTTCGGATAGAAGGTGAGCGACGGCGCCATTCGTGCCATCAGCCCCACCGAAACCGGTTTCGTTCGGTAGGTGAAATCGTCGCTCGATATTTTTTGCATGACGGGTTTCCCCCCGGGATGACTGCTATTGGCTTGACCTGGCTTTGTTCACGGCTTCATTGACGGCGACGGTGAAGGGGTTCAGGTCCTGCAGAAAGCGGGGAAGGCGCTGCTGCGCCTGACGGGCCTCTTCCTGATTGTCGAACTCCCCGTAATAAAGCGTTACCGTCTGCGGCTGCCCCGCCTTTCTGAGGATGTAGGTCTGATTCTTGATTGGTTGATACCCCGTTTGAGCAAGCATTTCATCGAGGTTCTTTTCAGCCTGATTCGACTCCAGAACCATCAGTTGTACGGTATATTTCCCTTTTCCACCCCCGACCAGCCAGCGCGACCCGGCAGCCACACGTTCGGCGTAATAGGCGCGATAATTCTGGGATACGGCAGCTGTGTCGATCTGCCGAATAGGCGGCACGGCCTGTGGCGCCGGTTTGTACAGTACAACCGTATCAATTTTTTCGGGTTCCGAGGGGCCTGGAGGTTCCGGCTCAATGCGCGCAACTGCCGGAGGAGGTTTGTTTTCGGTCCTGGGAGACACCAGCTCAGGCTCTGAAACCGGAGCAGGCTGGTTTTCGGACTGTGCGGTAACCGATTCGGGTTTTGATTCCGGAGCAGGCTTTTCTTCTGTCCGGACTGCCACCGGTTCGGGCTTTGATTCCGGAGTCGGCCTTTCTTCTGTCCGCATCGCCACCGCTTCAGGCTTCGGCACCGGGGCCGGCGGCTCGGCTTCAGGCAACGCTTTGCGCTCTTCCCTGAGAGTCACGACATCAAGGGGAGCGGTCTCCGTCCGCCTTTTTTTCGTTTCGACGGTCAGTTCCGGTATCTCGATGTCTTCGACATCAATGACCTTTTCCACCTTCTTCGTGTCGCCGGACAAGAGCAGCGGCTCGGACACGCCCGGTGGGGCAGCAGCCTCGGCTTCAGAAACGGCCTCTGCCCCCCCCGTATCGGCCTGGACGTTCTCCTGCCGGGCAACGGCGTCAGCTGTCGATGGCTTCGGTTGATCGGCGGCGGCGGTGCCCACTCCAGGACTTCCCGTCTGAGGAGCGACCGTAATTTCGGTCGGTTTCATCTCAGCAGCCGGCACACCACCTTCCTGCCGCAGGGCTGCCTGGTCCGGCACCGTTGTCACCGGTTCGGCAGGTATCTGTTGCGGAACTGGACCGGGTGTTTGATTTTCCGGAACCTGCTGTTTCCGCAGGTCTGTACCTGCCAACTCGGCAGGTGGTTCAGCCGATTCAGGAACGGCCGCCACCGGGGCTGGTTGTGCCGGCCGATCATCCCCGCCTCTCTTTTCCTGCGCGGCGAATGCCCCATCCCCTTGGAGCGCGGTCTTATCCGAATCGGGCTTTTGCAGCGGTACGGGCGATTCGGCTTTCGTTTTCTGTTGCGTCCCGGTGGTCTGACGCTCGACGATTTCGGGCAATTCAGCAGGCTCAACCGGCCTAGAGGTTTCCTCGACCACCTTCTCGACCGGTTCAATCGGTACCTTGCTGACGGTTTCCTTCTCCACCGGAGGAGCCACGCGAGGCAACTCTGGTATCGTCCGTTCCACGGTCTGTGGTATCTCGATGGGGTCGGGCTCGACCTTGTCCAGCGTCAGATCCGGGACTGGCTCGTTCTGAGGGACGTTCTCGGCAGTATCTTCATCTCCTCGGGTCATCAGGAATAGCAGCAGGATGACTGCAATTATTCCTCCCGCAATCCCATACCATCGATATCTTAGCCGGGGGAATTTGAGAAAATCCAGATCGACAGTGCCGAGGCGTGAGGGTGCATGAATTCTACCGTCATCTTCAACCGAAATAACCGGCTCGTCCGCCGCTGTTCCCTCCCCCCCCCTGATTTCGGGGTCGATCAGGCTGCCGGTGGTGACATATTGGTCGGCAAGCCGGTTGATAAGTCTGAAATTTCCCCTGGCCGTATCCATGATACGGTCTGCCATTCTTGGAGAAAAGAAGTCCTGGGCGCTGCCGGAAGCGATCTCTATGCAATGGTTCAGATAGTCCTGAGTTGTTTCTGCATCCAGCGGATCGAGACTGTAGTTGCGCTCCTCGATGTCCTGGAAGGTGACGATGCCGAGTTGCTTGAAATTAAGAAGAAACAAAGGCTGGCCGCTGAGCAGCACCTGGATCGTGGTCGTGTCGCCGTTAGCCAGGTCGACCATACGGCGAATCCGCTCGAGGGTTGCAAGAAAAATCGATTCCGCCCCGTCGATAATTACGATCAGCCTCCTGTCCTCTTCTTTCAACCTATCTATGATCGTATCGAGGCGGAGGTTTCGCAAGGCCGGTTCCTCTCCCTGGCCGATGCCGATATTGGCGGAGATCCCTTCGATGACCTCGTCGAACGACTCCACCCCCTGTTCAAAGAAAAGGATCTGGCATGCACCGTCCAGGTTTTGCTCAACCTTCCTGCAGATCATGGTCTTGCCCGACCCGTCGGTGCCGGTCAGGGTCACCAGAGGGACGCCCTGGGTCAGGGAAGCCGTTATGTCGTCGACGATCGTTCCCCGTCCTCCTCCCGGAAAGAAGAAAGCCGTATCGACATCGTACTGGAACGGCTGCCGCGAAAATTTTATCCGGTTGCTGTACATGTATATCGTTATCGTGCTCTGCCGATCATTACCTGCTTACCTGAGGTTGAGGGCTGAAAACCGATGGATTACTCGCGGCTTTCAACCGTGAACGCCCTTTTGTACTTTTTTGGGCAACCTAAAAACATAACACATCAGGATAGTTTCTGGAACAGAAAAGGATCGGGTATTTTAGCGTTACCTGAAATTGGGAAGAGGAGGGACGGACGTTCACAATCGGCACCTCCCATCTGCATCGTCCTTACAACGGTAATGGCTGAAAATTCATGCCGGCGAATGCCGAACATTGACTTATCTTCAATCGTCAGCTACTTTCCGGATCGAATTGCAGGCTGCCGATGACCGCAGATCGCCATGCATGGTTTGAGATCCGAATGGTGCGGGCCGCAGTGCCATACGTGGCAGAGGCCGTTTCAGGTCCTGCAGTTCACAGGCCATACACCCCTGACCCGAATCCGGACCTCCCGCCTGTATGCCGGTATTTCAATTGACAGAACAGATCGTCTTCCCACCGCCCGACCTGGCAGAGCCGAACGGTCTGCTTGCCGTCGGCGGTGATCTGTCCGTACCGAGGCTGATCACTGCCTATAAAAATGGAATTTTCCCATGGTTCTCTGAAAACGATCCGATTCTGTGGTGGTTCACATCCCCGCGCCTCATCCTGCGGCCTGAAGAATTCAGGATTTCCAGGCGACTGCATCGCTATTACCGCACCAGCGGCGTCATGATGACGATAAACGCAGCATTTACAGAGGTGATCAGGCTTTGTGCACAGACAAGACAGGCCGCTGAAGAAGGAACCTGGATAACCGGCGCGATGATCGAGGCTTATGTGCAGCTGCATCGATCCGGTTATGCCCACTCCGTGGAGTGCTGGAAGGACCGCACCCTGGTCGGAGGATTGTACGGGGTTGCCCTCGGCAGAGTATTTTTTGGCGAATCGATGTTCTCGACCGTTTCCAATAGCTCAAAATTTGCCTTGATTCATCTGGTGGATTTTCTTAAATCAGAGGGATACCGGCTCATCGACTGCCAGATGACCACCGATCACCTGGTCTCATTCGGAGCCCGTGAAATTTCGGGTGCATACTTCCAAGAACTGCTGAAGCACTATATCACCTCTGATTATCACACTGGAGCCTGGCCACATGGCAAAAACAGCTGACATTGAATTATGCGATGGATGCGGAAAAACGGCGGCACTCATCGAAAAGGACGGCAACGAATTGTGCATGGATTGCCTGAAGATCGCAGACCTGATCAATACCCGGCCGGGTCTTGTCCAAAAGCTCTGCAGATTGACCGGTCAGGAGATCAGCAAAACCTACCCTGGAAGTAACAAACCCCAGCCGCAGGAGCTGCCGGACGTGATGGATGCCGTCAGGTACCGGACCAGGGACAGGGAACAAAATACCTGGTATGTATCGATCAGCGAACTGGACGGCGATCCGGTCGAAATTTTCGCATCAACTGCCTTCGATCGCGATCACCACCTGCAGTCCAGGATATCGAACCTCACCACCATTACCCGTCTCATCTCGCTGATCTTGAGGCATGTCTTTCTCGGAGAGGTCCTCACCCTCGATAAGACGGTGAAACAGCTGCGGCGCAGTTCGAGGCAGCAAAACGATCTGCCGGACATGCTCTCTTCAATTCTGGCCAATTACCGCAAAGACGACGTCGAAGAGGCCGAAGAGGGGGATACGATCTGATCTAGAATTCCAGGTAGAACTCATACTCCAGATCGCTTTTGTCGAAGTGGCGCAGAATTTTCTGCAGGCCGAGCAACTGCTTGACCTCGAACTTCAGATCCCACGCCTGTTCGTCCTCTCTATGGTCGGATACCCGGCTTATGTCGATCACCCTCATCTCATTCGGAGCCGCCCCGATCGCGGTCAGCACCTTCTCTCGAGTAGAGTGGAAAAACAGGATCGACTGCAGTTTCACGATCGGAGTCGATCGTTCCCAGGAGATGTCCACCGCATCCTCCCGCTGAAACCGGATCTCGCGCAGGCGCGGGCAATTCTTGTTGTGGACGGAGAGCGCTTTTCTGGTGAGCAGAGCGCAGTTCACCTTGTCTGCCGGATTGGGCTTGCAGCATGAAGACAATTTGATGAACAGCGGATCGAGCGTATCGAGTTTGATCTTGTTGAACTCGCCGGTCGGTTTCACCAGAAATGACGCACCGCCGAACAGTTCCCTGCGGATCGTTTCGATCACCTCCGGCAGCCGAATCACACCGGAACCGATTCGGCTGAACAAGGCGTTCTTGTCCTTCAGGCCGAAGGATTTGATGACCGTGGCCATCCCATCGCTGCCGAGCAGGTCCCGCGGCAGGCCGTACCGCAGCATCTCCTGCTGCAGGGTAGCCTCGCCGATCTCCCGGGCCACCCGCAGCCCGCGGACGCGGAAGCTTTTCGACAGCTCCGAGCGGGCCTTGGGGGTTCTGCAGATCTGCAGCATCTCCTGGGGAAAGGCGACCGGGCGTGCTGACCTGATGACTTTGACCATCTGGCCGTCTTTGAGAATGTAGTCAGGCCCTACCTTCTCACCCCTGATCACTGCCCCGATACAGGTAAGGCCGATCTCGGTATGAACCCTGAACGCAAAATCGAGCACCGTGGAATTGATCGGCAGACAGATCAGATCGCCGCGCGGGGTGTAGGTGTAATTTTCCTTGTTTCCGCCAGCGGCGATCAAGTCTCGATAGGAAACCGTCTCGTCGGAAGCGATGATGTCCATCATCTCCTTCAATTCGCTTATGAACTGCCCGTCCTTGCCGCTTTTCGAGCTCCAGTTGCGGAACACACCCCGCTCTGCCAGGCGGGCCATCTCATGGGTCCGGATCTTGAACAGATAGCGCTGCCCCCCGATAATCGCCCGCGCATGCAGTCCCTGATAACCCGTGGGTTTGGGATTCGCAATGAAATCCCTGATTGTCCTCGGGATCGGCCGGAAGGTCTGGTTCACCACCCCGAGGGCCCGGTAACAGTCAGCCACGGACGATGCCAGCAGAATGATATCGATCGGGGTCTCGATCCGCTGCAGGAGGATCTTGTTCTGGGTATCGTAATAGGCCCAGAGGTCCTTGACACGGCGAGTCACATCGCACTTGAGTTTTGCGTCCCTGGCAGCGATGCGGATCTGTTCGATGATCCGCTGCGACTCCTCCGAATCGCCAAGTTGCCTGATGAAGTTGCTCAGCTTTGTACCCTGCTTCGGGAATTTGTATGACAAGGCCAGATTGTACATCTCCCGCTTCATGTTGAAGAGCCCGAATACGGTGGCAAGCGGCGCGTAGATATCGAGGGTTTCGTCGGCGATCCGCTGCCGCTTGTTTTTGGGCATCGCCTTCAAGGTACGCAGGTTATGCAGCCGATCGGCCAGCTTTACCAGCATTACTTCAGGCCGGGCGGCCGCACCTGAGAAAATTTTCCGGTGTACCAGTTTGCTCTGAGTCTGCCGGTCGACGGAGCGATGGGTGACCTTGGTGCAGCCTTCGACAATCGCCTGCACATACGATCCGAAACGTTCCCCGACAACCTCGGCCGTCACCTCCGCGACATCTTCGATGGTGTCGTGGAGAAGCGCCGCCGCCAGGATTTCCGGATCGGTGATATCCATCTCATCTGCAAGTATCTTGGCAACGGAGCAGGGATGAAGGATATAGGCGTCTCCGGAGCGGCGCCACTGGTCATGGTGAGCCTCGACGGCAAAATCCAGCGCGTCCCAGAACACCTGTTCGAACGGCCGGCCGCTGATGAAAACCCGCATCTGGCTGCGGTAAAGATCAAGATCGAAAGGAATTCTATTCATCAGCAGACGGCCCGGCGGGACCGATACGAGTGGCCAGCACACATTTCATATCAACACGTTCGTTTCTGTGTTACATTAAGGCACCGATACGGAATGGCAATACACTGTTTTACCTGGAAAATCAACAGACTTCAGGCTGCCTTGGGAACACGGCCCCGGCAACTCGTCTCCCTAACCATATGGTGGCTCTTTGACGAATCTGTTTCACCGCAGAGCGAGCTTGCATGAGAAGAAAAAAGAAGAGCCACACCTACAAACGGAAAAACCTGCAGCAGGACGCCTCCAAACCGCTCTCATCGCGGTTGTCGAACGATGTCTTCAGACATCTGCATGAAACTGGAAATCTGGCGGCCAGAAAGGAGATCATCAGGCAGCTCGAGCAGGACGGATATTCCTCCACGCACATAAAGACCGAGCTCAGGCGCCTAATCAGCGAAGGATATCTCACTGTCAAAGGCAGGAGCAACCTGGCGCCGGGTCCACGTATCCGTCTCTACCAAGCGGTTCTGGAGATGACCGCCTCGGGATTCGGTTTCGCGGTAGATCTCCGTTCATCGAGCGGCAAGAAGGCAACAAGCCGGGACCTTTACATTCATCGGAGCGCACTCAACTCAGCCCGCCACGGAGATACCGTCCTGGTTCTGGCGCTGCCGGCCCGCTCTGGCAGAAGGGCCGAAGGCTATGTCGTCGCGGTGCAGGAACGGAGCTGCAGGCAGCTAACCGGGGTTGTCGTGCATGACCGATCGGGGCTCACCGTCTACCCGGAAGACCCTCGCTACCCGTTTACCATAAGGATCCGCGCGCTTGCCGCCGCGGTGGATAAGCCGGATCCGGGAGACGCTGTGGTGGTTGCGCTCGAGGATCGGGAATTCTCCGGGTCGACTGCCCATGGTACGATCGTGGAGGTCCTCGGAGATCCCCGGAAGATAGAAGTATTGACACGGATGATGGCGGAAAAGCACCAACTTCCATTCCGATTCAGCCCTGAAGCGGAAGCGGAGGCGCAACAGGCGTTGCGGCCGGAAATGCTCGACCGCAGAGAGGACCTCAGAGACACGCTTCACGTGACCATCGATGGAGACGATGCGAAAGATTTCGACGACGCCGTGGCGGTGGAGAAAATCCGCAGCGGCTATCGTCTCCATGTCTCCATCGCCGACGTCTCGGCGTTGGTCACGCCGGGTGGGCGCCTCGATAGTGAGGCCTACCAGCGGGGCACATCGGTCTATTTCCCAGGTGCGGTGATTCCGATGCTGCCGGAGAATCTCTCCAACAACCTGTGCAGCCTCATACCCGGCGAGGACCGCCTGGCTATCACGGCATCGCTGGAATTCGATGGGGACGGCGTATTGCTGGAAAAGCGATTTTTCCGATCCGTCATCCGCAGTCACATGCGCTTCACCTACGACACCGTAAAATCGATCGTCATCGACCGGGACCCGGAGATATGCAAATCGTTCAAAACCTTTGTGACTCCCCTGAAATGGGCGTCGGAACTGGCTCAGGCACTGCTGGCGCAGAGAAAACGACGAGGCTCGATTATCCTGAATCTGCCGGAGGCCGACATCCGTCTCGTAAACGGAGCCACGGTCGCATCGGTTTCCAAGCGGTCGCGCCATTTCGCGCATCAGATCATCGAAGAGTTCATGCTGGCGGCCAATGAAGCGGTTGCCGGCACCTTCGCAGAGCGGGGAGCAGCTCTGCTCTACCGTATCCACGAAGCGCCGGACCGTGAGAAAGTTGCGGAATTCATTGATGTGTCGCGGATTCTGGGTCTGGAAATTCCCGCCGCACCGCCCACCCCGGGATGGTTCTGCAGCCTGGTGGAGCAGGCTCGAGACACGGACCGGGAATTCATCGTCAACAACCTGCTGCTTAGAACCATGCAGCAGGCCCGCTACAGTCCGGAGAATTGCGGTCATTATGGACTAGGGGCACCCCATTATACCCATTTTACGTCGCCGATCAGACGCTATCCCGACCTCATTGTCCATCGCCTGCTCTGCCAGATGATCGACGGCGGTCAGACCGCCCCCAGGCGCTCCCCTCGAAGCCCGTTTCGCTCGCTGCAGGAGGCCGGCCTGCACCTGTCCGGCAGAGAACGCTCGGCGGTAACCGCAGAACGAGACATGGCGGACAAATTGAAATGTGGATACATTCAGGGGAGAATCGGTGAGCGCTTTCGAGCGATCATCTCCTCGGTAACGGACTCGCAGATCTTCATCGAGCTGCTCGATCATCTTATCGCAGGGGCGATACTGCTGAGCGATCTAACCGATGATTATTATCTCTACGATCACCGGCGATACCGGCTGATCGGCGATGTCACCGGGAGAGTCTTTCAGATCGGCGATATCCTGACCGTTCAGGCGCTCGATGTGGATCTATCACGGAACAAAATCTTCTTTTCGGTGGTGTCGGGGCAGCGGTGAGTCAAAATGATCAGCCGCTCGTTTTGGTTCTTGACTTGGACTCTATTTCTGGCATATTTATCAGGACGTTTTCTTAATACTGACCATTCATATCTGACCCACTCACCCTTCGGACGACATAACGGGAGGAATCATAATGGAAGAAACCACCAGCTGGTTCATGGCTCTTATTTCCAATCCCTTCGCCAAAGGCCTCGCAATAGGCCTCGCCATCTGCATCATTATCTACATTCGAGGATTTTTGAGGCGCAACGAGCTGACCAAGGAAATCAACCGGCTCAGGTCTCACCTCCACACCAAGCTGGAAATCGATTCCACGGAAAACGAGCGGAGGAAAGCCGAACTCGAGCGGCTCAAACAGGAGCGAGACAACCTGAGGATCACGGTCCAGTCTCTCAACCAGAAACCGGGCAGAAAGGAAATCCGGCAGTACTTCATCTATCAGACGGCGCTGGACATCATGTTCGAGAAAGCCCCCGGTTTTGCACCGGCGTGGCAGATCACCCTCAAAGAGGCCGAAGGGCTCTTCGAAAAGTCAGAAAAGGGCATGGTGCCGCTGCTGAAGCGGCTGATGCCGACGACCCCGGACAAGCAGGCTGAAGAGTATGAAAAAATCAGCAGGATCTCTCTGGAGGATTCGGGGCAGAAGAACTGAGCGCAAGGAAAGCCTTCTTACCAGCCATCAACACATGCATACAGAGGGGTTGCCGGAATTTCCGGCAACCCCGTTTTTTATTGCGGACCATGATCGATTCACAGCAAGCACTGGCCAACATTGCAGTCGTACTGAAGAAACCGAAATACGCGGAGAATATCGGCGCCGCCGCCCGCATGTGCTTCAACATGGGTATTTCCAGACTCATCCTAGTCAGAGATGAGGCCCCGGAATATGAGGACATGGCGAAGATGGCCACTCATAAAGCGGTCCATGTGATCGACCGCATGGAAATCCATGACCACCTGGCGGACGCACTGGCACCGTTTTCGTTCGTGGTCGGAACAACCGCTCGACTGGGCAGAAAGCGGACTGTCGAACGGTCGCCGCGAGACATTATCCACGAGATCATTCCCCTGCTTGCCAGCAACAACGTAGCGTTTCTTTTCGGCCCCGAGGATCGGGGGTTGACCAACGACGATCTGAAATATTGCCAGTACACCTCGTGCATTCCCACCGCCGAATTCGCCTCGCTCAACCTCGCGCAGGCGGTAGCGATTCACTGTTATGAACTCTACTGCGCGATCGTCGAAATGACCCGTGAATCAGCGGCAGAACCAGAGTTCGCCTCGACCTTCCAGCTCGAGGGAATGTATGAACATGTGGAGGCGGCACTGCTGCAGATCGATTTCCTTAACGAGAAAAGTCACCACTACTGGATGAGAAATATCAGGCAGTTTCTTGGCCGTGTAAGGTTATCGTCAAAAGAGGCGAATATAATACGGGGCATCTGCAGGCAGTTTCTCTGGCATCAGAGAAGTCGCGCGCTAAACCCCGACAAGGAGCCCAACCAGTCATGACCTCGCATACCGCATCCTCAATCCAGCGATCGATCGCCGTCAACAAATTCTACCCGCCTCGAATCAACAAGGCCCAATCCATCTGGCGCCATGCCATTCTCACCGACAGGCTCGGGGACGACCCATTCGGGAGTCCGGTCATCATCGTCGAGGCCCAGGCCGGTCAGGGAAAGACGACCCTGGTGAATCAGTTCCTCGATCACAGCGGGGCTCCGTTCGTCTGGTACCAGATCACCAGTGAAGACCGCGATCCGGTGTATCTGCTCAATGCCTTTCATCTGGCTTTTGCAAGAAAGCTCGAGAACTTTTCTTCGCCACAGCTCGAGGCCATCCTTGCCAACGGCCGCGTCGAACCGATGGATCTGCAGGGCTGCGTAAACATTCTCGTCAATGATATCGACAGCGCCCTGGGTTCGGATATGTTCCTGGTTCTCGACGATCTGCACCTGACCAACAATACACCGCTGGCAGTTCACTTCCTTGATTACCTGATCGACTCCGCACCTCCGCAGCTGCACTTCATCCTGCTCAGCAGGCACCCGCTGATGCTCGAGGCCAGAACAATACGAAAAAATCCCCACCTGGTCTACCTGGACAACGACGATCTCGCTCTTTCCCTGGCCGAAATAGAAAAGCTCTACAACGAAATTCTCGCTACCCACATCAGCTCCTCTGAAGCTGAGCAGATTCTGGAAATCACCAACGGCTGGATCATGGGCATCGTGCTGGCGGCAAACCCGCTCGCGGTAGGAAGAAAATCGATAAAACCGGAACAGGTGATGACCATGAAGCCGCATCTTTTCGGTAGAGGGCTGGACGGTTTCATGCTCACCTTCTTTCAAGAGGAAATCCTTTCCCAGATTCCCGACAGCCTCCATGAAGCGTTCATGAAACTGTCCTTCCTCGATGAGATCGATATTCAGTTGGCCCGGGAGGTAATCGATCTCGACGATCTTGACCTCCACCTCGAACGGATGGCCGAACAGAACTTCTTCGTCTACCGGCTCGACGATACCGGACGCCTGTATAGGTTCCATCACCTGTTCCAGGAATTTCTCCAGTCCAAGGGGCGTCAGATTTTTGCTCCGGAGGTGCCGGCAGGTATCTACCGCCGGGCGGCAGAGCACTATTTTGAGCACGACCTTGTTGAAAAAGGCCTCAAGGCATTGAGGGACGGCGAAGATTACCCGAGGATGGAGGAGGTGCTCAAACAGGAAGGGCTCAAGCTCGTGTCCGCCAACAGAACGGTAACCATTCTTGGCATCCTCCAGACAATCCCGGAGCAAACCCTGCTATCCTATGGCTGGCTGACCTTCTTCCACGCCTTTCTGACCACCGATGTGCAGCCTCAAGCCATCCTGCCCTATTTTCAGACAAGCATAGAGAGGTTCATCGAGGGCGGTGACGAAGCCGGCGAATTGATGGCACTCTCCCAGGTCATCTATTATCACTTCGCGATCTCGGGACGCTACAACGCCGGATCCCAACTGCTCGGCCGGGCGCGGATGCTCTACGAATCCATCCATAAGACGCTGCCCAAGGAAATTTCCATCATTGTAGTCAGGAACCTGGCCGCCGGTTACTGTTTCTTCGACGGCAGAACAGAGCTGGCACGCCACTACGCAAAACGAGGATGTGAGCTTGCCGACCGGGTCGAAAGCAGGAATTTCATCGCCGCATCACGGTTTATTCTGGGTTACATCTCGCTGCTCGCCGGCGACCCGCGCAGAGCCAAAATGGAGATTGAAAAATCCTACCGGCTGGTAAGCAATCCGCTGGTGGGCATGAGCAACCGGCTCAATCTCCATGTCATGCAGCTCTGCGAACTGTCCATGCACGGCAATTTCGCAGCCTTTTTATATCATAAGGACCTGGTGTTGGAGGGCGTCGACCGGGAAGTCGTCAGGCAGACCAATGCCGCGCCTTACCTCTATGTGTGGTCAGCCATCAGTCTGATTTCGCTCGACCGGCATGAAGAGGCGCTCGATATCATTGAACAGGGTATGCTTGTGTCCAAAACCGCGGCCAGCGAACATATGACCAGTCAGTTCCTGCAGTGGCGGAGTTTTATCAGAGCGGTACAAGGAGAGCGGGATGCAGCGCTCGTCGACATTGAACAGTCGACACGGATGCGGCTCAACGCCGGAGGCCCGTTTTTCGTCGGATTCCATTACGCGATCAAGGGTGCCGTGTCGGCACTACTCGGACACCATGCCGAAGCCAGGGACAACCTCGACCGTGCACTTCAGTTCGCCGAACAGATTCCGTCCCCGTATATCAGGATCTGTGCGCTTGCCTATCTGAGCTATACAAACCTCGGTGAACAGAACGATTTTGCCGTCGAGCCACTCCTCCGGGAATGGCTCGAATTGATGATCGAGACCGGCTTCGATTATTTCTGGGGCTGGGATTCCAGCTGCATGCTCAAACTTCTCACCGAGGCAGTGAGGCGCGGAATTGAGCCGGAATTCGCCAATCGGCTGGCGGAACAGCGGCTTGGCCACTCCTTAATTCCCGAAGAACAAGCGGTTCCGATGATTCAGATTCGCACCCTCGGTAGATTCTCGATCAGTCTCGGCGACAAGGAAATATTCACGATCCAGGATTTCAGCCCTCATCAGCAGGAATTTTTCGGGCTGCTCCTTTCTTCGCCCGATCTTCGCATCAGCCAGGATCAGGTGCAGTTGGCCCTGTGGCCGGACAGCCCGCCTGACAAGGCCAGCAAAACCTTCTACACATTGATCAGCCGCCTGCGTAAAGTGCTCGCCAGAAACCTCCCCGACCCGACTAGCTATATCAACGTGGAGAAGAATTTCGTGCAACTGGTCAATGTCCGCATCGATTCGCAGCGATTCCTCGATCTGTCCCGCTCCGGACTGAATTTTGCCAAACGCGAGTTGTGGTGGCAGGCCGGCAATGCCTTCTACGACGCCCTTTCCTGCTGGAACAGCTTTTCAGACACCGAATATTTTTATACCGAGCAGGCCCTTGCCTATACCGACGAGATAACATCGACTCTGCGAAAGATCTGCCTGACTTGGGCAGAAACCCTGGAACGCTTCAATCAGCTTGACGAAGCAATCTCCCTGCTTGAAAAAATCGGCCGCATTCTGCTTTCCGAGGAAGAAATCGTGAGCTTTCTCTACCAGTTGTACCTGAAGAGAAAGAACCTGCTCAAAGCCCGTACCCTGCTTGACACGTATAAACAGGAACTGCTGGAGATCGGCTGGACGGCCGAGGAAGCCGAAGAAGCGCAGCGGGAATTATTCAACCGGTAATGGGAAACAGACAGCAGCTGGTTGTCAGTCGATTCCGCCGAGGGGACAGGTATCGCAAAGCGGCTTGGATTTTTTGCAGAATTCTTTTGCGGTGCGCACCAGCAACGCATGATACTGGTTGAACATGTCGGCATCAGGCTCGAGATTGTCCATGAACACATCCTGAATGGTCTGATAATCGCAGGTTTCAGGAACCATGCCGTGCCGCGACATGATCCGGTGGGTATAGGCATCCACCACAAAAACCGGATGTCCCCCCGCATAGAGCAGAATCGAATCGGCTGTTTCCGGGCCGATCCCCTTCACGCCCAGCAGTGCCCGTCTGGCGCTGCCGGTGTCTTCATCGAACAGGGATTGAAGCCGTCCGGAGTAATCCGCCTCGATCATGTGCAGAAGGTTTTTCAGGCGCCGTGCCTTGACATTGTAATAGCCCGAAGAGGTGATACAGGCGGCTAAATCGATTTCTGGTACCGCCAGCATCGCCTCGAACGACAAGAGATTTGCCTGTTTCAGCGAGCTAATCGATCGTTCGACATTTCTCCAGTTGGTATTCTGGGTCAGGACCGCACCGACCACCACTTCAAACGGGGTCTGCGCAGGCCACCAGTGCAAGGCCCCGAAACGGTTATCGAGCAGGCGGAAAATTTCCTGTAGCCGTATTGCCGTTAAGGCCATCGCAGATCCCGGTTATTCGTCTCCAAAGCAGATGCCGATATCGCGAGCAGTCTGGATTTTATCGCTGTGGAGATCGACTTTCTTCCTGGTTTTAATCGCCTCCTGAATCGGCACTGCCTTCATCTGTGACGAGACCAGGGCGACCATATGGTCGAAGGTCCCCTCCTCGACGAGCCGTACCGCCGCTGCACCGAATCTCAGCGCCAGCAGCCTATCGAAAGTAGTCGGCGACCCGCCCCGCTGCAGATGGCCGAGAGTGAGAGAACGGGTATCCTTGTCGGTGGATTTTTTGATCTCTGCAGCGACCCACTCCCCGATTCCACCCAGGATCACCTCCTGTCTGCCGAGTTCCCCGGCTCCTTTTGAGAAGACCGTGCCTCCTTTGGCGACGGCTCCTTCGGCAACCACAACGATCGCATAATGCTTGTCCCTGAGTTCGTTGTCGGCGATTTTCTCGCAGACGATTTCCAATTCGAAGGGGATTTCCGGGATCAGAATCACATCGGCTCCACCAGAGATTCCTGAATACAGCGCGATCCAGCCGGAATCTCTTCCCATCACTTCAACAACCATAACCCGATCGTGGGATTTGGCGGTAGAATGTATCTTGTCGAGCGCTTCGGTCGCCGTGGACACCGCGGTATCGAACCCGAAGGTTCGATCGGTGGCCATCAGGTCATTATCGATGGTTTTGGGTACCCCGATCACGTTCATCCCGAGTTGGGCGAATCGGTGGGCGATTTCCAGGCTGCCGTCCCCGCCTATCGCGATGTGGCAATCAAAACCCATCCGTTTATAGTTTTTCATGATCTTTTCAGACATGTCGACGTAATGGATCTCCCCGGCGAGATTCTCCACCGGTTTTGCAAACGGACTGCCTTTGTTGGTGGAACCCAGGATCGTGCCGCCGATCGCATAGATTTCCTGCACATCCCGCGGGGTCAGTCTGATCATCTCATCGACATCGAGAAATCCGGAATAACCGCTTCTGCTTCCGTACACCTCCCACCCGCGCCGATAACAGGCGTGCACAACCGCGTAAATCACCGCGTTGAGCCCCGGGGCATCGCCGCCACCGGTAGAAATCACCACCTTTTTCATCCGCTTACCTCTAATCGATACGCTGTTACAGCCTTACCACCCTTACCGACCGCCATTGCTAATCATTAAAACAAAGCTCTAAAAGTAACAATCTATTGATTCAAACGCTATAGTTCCTTGCACATAACGGAAATATGTTATGTTTTCGTGTTCGACGAGACAGATCGTCACCTAAGCAATCGTCTTGCCGTGTATTTAATTTTTCGTTGAAATTCACCAATTGACTTCTGTTTTGGTGAGGCTTATCATGTGGGGACAAAGTATGAGCGAGTGGTGCATATGCACTATTCTGGGGAGACCCCCCGTGACATAACGAAAACATCAAGGAGGTCTGCATGTCACTTACGGTAACTGACCTGGCTGTAACCAAACTCAAGGAGTACCTCAGCCAGAACAATATTGAATCGGCCCTGCGTGTGGCACTGATGCAGGGCGGCTGAGCCGGCCCTTCGCTGGGATTGGCTCTGGATGAGCCAAAAGAGAACGACAAGGTATACGATCAGAATGAACTGACATTTGTTGTCGAAGACAGCCTGCTGGAAACCTGCGGCTCGATCAATGTCGAATATATAGAAGCAGGACCGCGTTCCGGTTTCGGTATTTCTTCGACCAATCCGATTGGCGGCGGCGGCTGTTCATCAGGATCCTGCGGTTCTGGAAGCTGCGGCTGATATCCCCCCGCCTGAGACCACGTTTTAAGAGAGCGGATTTACACTGTAAATCCGCTTTTTCTTTATTTCTTCCCCCATCTCCCGGAATCCCTCTGTCAAAAACTTGACACCCATGCCGGCCGTCCTTATTTTCTGGTCTGAATTAATCGCTTTAATCGATACCCCAACAGAGACTATGAAAACAAGGAGATACGTTCATGAAATTCGATAAATTTACACTGAAATCCCAGGAGGCTGTCCAGGGAGCTCAGCAGATCGCCGAGACTCACGAAAACCAGGAGATTACCCCGGCACATCTGGCTAAAGCAATTCTTGAGCAGCCCGATGGGGTCGTGGTGCCGACACTGCAGAAAATGGGGGTAGACCCTTCGCGGGTGCTTGCCCTGGTCAACGAACAGATCAGCTCACTGCCATCCGTTTCCGGTTCCGGCGCGCGGCAGATCTATATTTCGCAAGACCTGAAACGGATTCTCGATAATTCATTCTCCACGGCATCCCAGATGCAGGACGAATATGTCAGTCAGGAACACATCTTCCTGGCGATCCTCCGGGACGGCAAATCGAGCCTGGCCGCGAAACTGAGCCAGCTCGGCGTCTCCGAGAAGAACTTTTTGCAGGCCCTCAGCACGATCAGGGGAAACCAGCGGGTCACCGACCCTTACCCCGAGGAGAAATATCAGGCCCTGGAAAAATACGGAAAGAACCTGACCGATATCGCCAAACGCGGCAAGCTCGACCCGGTAATCGGCAGGGATGAGGAAATCCGCCGGATCATCCAGGTGCTGTCGAGGCGCACAAAAAACAATCCGGTTCTAATCGGCGAGCCCGGCGTTGGAAAAACAGCCATCGTCGAGGGCCTGGCCCAGCGCATTGTCAATGGCGACATTCCCGCCACCCTGAAGGACAAACAGGTAATAACTCTTGATCTCGGTTCACTGGTTGCCGGCGCCAAATACCGCGGCGAATTCGAGGATCGGCTCAAGGCGGTGCTTAAAGAAATCGAGAAGCGCAGCGGTGAAATCATCCTCTTCATCGACGAGATCCACACGCTCGTCGGAGCCGGAGCCGCCGAGGGCTCGATGGACGCATCGAACATGCTGAAGCCGGCGCTTGCCCGCGGCGAACTGCACTGCGTGGGCGCCACGACGCTGGATGAATACCGGAAATACATTGAAAAGGACAGCGCCCTGGAGCGGCGTTTCCAGCCGGTACTGGTTCAGGAGCCCAGCGAAGAGGATTCCATCGCCATTTTAAGGGGAATCAAGGAGAAGTATGAAATTCACCACGGCGTCAGGATCCAGGATGCGGCAACGGTGGCTGCGGTGGTTCTCTCCAGCCGCTATATCACTGATCGGTTCCTGCCGGACAAGGCCATCGACCTGATCGACGAAGCCGCATCGCGGCTGCGTATCGAGATCGATTCGATGCCGACACAGATCGACGAGTTGGAACGGCAGCGCATTAAACTCGAAATCGAGCAGGAAGCGCTGAAGAAGGAGCAGGATAAGGCCTCCAAGGAGCGGCTGGCCGATGTGCAGCGGCGCCTCGCCGATCTCGGTGACCAACTCAAAGCCATGAAAGCGCAGTGGACCCTGGAGCGCGACACCATCGGCCGCATCAGGAAGATCAAGGAGGACATTGAGAAAGCCCAGGTTACCGCATCCCAGGCGGAGCGAACC